>JABLWX010000007.1 GCA_013178315.1 Candidatus Aminicenantota bacterium | reverse complement strand
CGCAGAAGCCGGGTGGTGGGAGTGTTTCCTTCGGTGAGCTCATACCTGAGGCTCATTGCTTCGTACCTTATGGAGTATACAGAAGACTGGGCCAATGATTATGCCTACATCAAGCCGGAGAGGTTCAGGCAGGTCTTAGAAAGTTCGATGGCTCAGGCTGCCAACTGAGGCTTAAAATGGAGAGATTGCGATGGCCAAATTGCGAACGAATCTTGACATGGCCCTTAAGGGCTTACTTATTACACATAATTTCATAGCCTCTTAGATAAGGACTCATGAATCTAGGCCAGCTGCAATGATAATTAGATTTCTTTTATTCTAAGAATAACGACATATCGTTCTATAATCGCAATTATTACAATGGGCACCGCACCTCGCATTATATTGACCATTCCTAATCGCATCGATGCACGATTTAACTGTTCTTTCAGCGCGATTTAATATTTCATCATTAATCGGCACACCCTTAATCTTTTCGCCTTTATCGGATGAACTATCAAGATAAGCAATAGAAGCTTCCGCCACTCTATTTTTCATTTTTCTCAGCCCCAAGGCATAAATCTGTAGCTGTAAGCTTGAATCCTCATATGACTCGACTTTATCAGATGTCTTATAATCTCTTATTTCTAGCAATTCCCGTTCACCTTCTACCTTAATTATTGCATCTATTTTCCCGGCAACCGTTGCTTTCTCTATTGGAAATTCAAGCCTTGCTTCTACTTCCTTTATATTCATTAGATCATTTATATTTTGTTTAATAAATTCATACAACAATTTTTTAGCTTTATTTTTCATAATCTCAAGATAGTTGCCGCCAGCGAAGGGCAAATGGAATTTTTCTTCTATGAGATTATTTACCATCTTTTCAAGATCTTTCTCAGTTTTGATTAAATCAATGGCACAGCTCAGGCAATAATGAAGACTCCGCCCAAATCCCAATGCAATATCAAGACCGGGCTGAAATCCAAATATTTCACGGAGCCTATACATAAATGGGCATCTTCTATAATAGATTATTTCTGTGGCAGAAAACGTTTGAATTTCTTCTTTTTCACTCGCAGGCATTATATTTACTTTGGGTATATTTTTTGAATCGTCTAATATGGAATCATAGTTAAGGGTCTTATCTATTGGACTCAAAAATATACTATGGCTCTGATTATGCTTACTGGCCATCTCGATTTTTTTGAAGTAACTTAAGCATAGTAAATCTCTGGCTCTTGTAATTGCCACATAAAATAGCCTTTTTTCGTCCTCGATATTTCCTTCATATCTTTCAACCGGAAAAAGCCCTGAATTCCTTGGTAACAACCATTCTTGTTGCTTTCCAGTATTGCTACTGGGAAATCTTTTATCAGTTAAACACGGCACAAAAACAACGGGCCATTCCAATCCCTTGGCCTGGTGAACTGTCATGATTTGGACAGCATCAACGCCTCTTATATCATCACCATAATTTTCTTCATAGGAACCTATCGCATATGAGTTCATGAACCAGCAAAGCCCTTTTAAGTTGGCCTTCCAATCTAATTTCTGTCCACCCAAGCGAATCGATGTCTCATAATCTGTCAATAAAGTATTAAACCTACCTAAGTTGGCCATAAGCGCCGCATGCATTTTATTCTCAGGATTTAATTTCAAGAATCCCAATATTCTAAGAAGTTCTTGATAAAGATCTGAAAAATTAGGATACCTATCATTAAAAACATCAGTCTTCCATTCTCTAAGTTCATCTTCAATATCATGGGCTATTAATTCATCACCTACTGCAATCTTCCATTTTTCTAATCCTGATATTAATAGATTTTCTCCCTTGATAATCTCTTTTTTCTGAAACTGATCTCCATACCAAAACCCATCTTCATCAAGCCAAGCGATTAACCTTCCAACGGCTTGTGCTTCATCTCTTTGAAACAAGCCAACATTGCCCCCAACAATAAATGGAATGCTTTCTTCCTTACATCTTTCGATGAACATCCTTCCAGATGTCTTAACACTTCTCAATAAAATTGCAAAGTCACGAAATCTAAGGTCTTCATTCATTTTTATTAATAACTTTATTTGATTTATTACCCAGGCGGCTTCTGATTCGGCACATGCTGCTTTTAACAAGACAACTTTTCCGTTCTCTTTCCTAATCGGCAATAACGGTTCATAATATTTATGCGCGAAGAAGGCAGCAGTAGTGTTAGCCACATCTACAATTTCGGGAACACTCCTTCGATTTTCTCGTATGGTTATTTGCTCGCATTCTCTATATTCTAATGTGAATTCATCAAAGCATTTTTCATCTGATCCTCGCCATTGGTAGATACACTGCCTAGGGTCACCCACAATAAATACGCTTGCCTTCTTGCCAATTAATTTTATCAATCTATCTTGGGCTCTATTTATATCTTGGTATTCATCAACTATAAGATGCTTTATATAAGATATCGAATCAGGTTTACTTTCGATCTCATGGACCGCTCTGCTGATCATTTGTCCAAAATTAATCAATTTATGGTGATTTAGAGTGGCTTCATATTTTTCAAACTGTTTGCTGAATGACTCTGCTTGGACCCTCAGCTTATTTATATCAATTAGTTCATTATAAACAACGTCAACAGACCTTAAAAATCTTTCGCAATTAGTTCCATAATTGCCTTTTGAGCCCAATCCAAGGCTCCACCCTTCACGCATTAGGAAAGCCATCTCTTTATTTTTATCAATCGCACTGAAATTACCATACCCGAATTTATCTTCTAATAGATGAAAACAGAAGCTGTGAATAGTCCCAACGAACATATCGCCAAGCCCTGCACTTTTTTCCTCGCCGCCTAATTGTCTCACCCTTTCATAGATTCTACTTTTTATACTTTGAGCTGCCTTTTCAGTAAAAGTAAAAACTACTATTGATCCAGGCAACGCATTTTCACATAGTATTAAATAAACTACCCTACGTGTCATTGTCTCTGTTTTTCCAGTGCCAGCACCAGCAACGATTCTTAGATATCTGCTTTTCGATAAAACGGCGCTCTTTTGTTCTTCTGATAAGGGATTTGGGGTTTCAATAATGTGTCTTATTAATTGGTTTTTATCAATCCCCTCTTCCATAATAAATCACCCTTAAATAAGTTTATTGTGTTTATTAGGATAGAACCCATATCGCTAATATTAACGAAAATAACACATAATAAAATAATTTAAAAAATTTAATTAACACAGGCTCTGTACATAAATAAAAAAAGTCCAAGTTCTATTTCTTTATGCCTAATATTCTTGGCACGTAATCAGATCCTGCATCTTGAAATAAAATATGTCTTTCAGCGAACTTGTTTCTATCCCATTTGCCATCATCATATATTTTTTTGAGACTTTCAAAAGGCGTTGCGGATATGATAAATGAATCCAGACTAACGCCATTTCTACCCGTTCTCCGGCCTATCACCACCGAAAGATCTTCCAACTTTTCATGCAGCCGTGCTTTTTCATCTCTATCATATGGCCCGGCATGGATCATGCCATGAGGTTCTGCAAATACGATTCGCTGATGGCCAGCTTTCTTATCTAATATCCATAATATGAAATCAGGGTAGAAACCTCGCTCTTCAAAAAAGCCAATCCCTCTGCCTCGGCTCAAGTTACGTAATAAATAAATATCCTTGTCTTTCAACAGCCTTTCTTTTTCATTTTCCCAATATTCCTTCAAATCTCGTACAAACTGATACTCACTCAGATTTAAGCCGGGAGGAATGGATTGAATTATATCGGATTGTTTAACTAATAGAGGTAAATAAAGATGCCTATCAAAATATATTCGGCCCACATTCTCTCCATTCTGGCTATCCTGCGTATATAATTGGTCAAGATTCTTAAGTAGCCTCTGTACTTCATTTATTAATGATTCTGTTGATTCATTTGATCGTTGAACTCTTAAGATATAAGCTCCGTCATGCGATTCACCTACTCGGTCTCTGTTTAAGCTTAAATTGGGATCTGCCGTATCCAACGGGTAATAAACCAGGGCCTCTTTCTCTTCCCACCTTTCTCTCCTAATACGATAAAAGGCTTCTGCATATTTTCGGAGAATGTTTGTTACCGCTTCTTGAAGACGTTTCACACACACAAATTTCTGTGGTTTTACGACTGATTCATCCGCAATGAGCTTATAGTTCAGGTCCTTTATAATTTTCCTTAACCTTTCCGGTCTTACAACCAAATTAGCTAGCTTTTTACGGTTCTTAAATTCTATCAAATCACAATAAACCTTTTCCCAATCTACAAGATCAAGGCATTCATCAGGTATTTTTTGCTCGATACCTGTTCTTGCTTCCTGTAATTTTGTAATTCCATTTTCTTCTAAATGATCGCTTTCAACTACTTGAATCTTTGTCGACATATCAACAACTATGTTAATTGTATTATCTGGCTCTAATATGAACATTTGGTCCGATACAAAGTCCAAGCCAATTTTTGGCCGCGGAATAACCAATCCCTTATCAAGAAATTCATTGTTTATCCTAATGGGAAGCAATAACTCTAGTGGTTCAGCCGTTTCCACACCTTCTTTTTCTAAATGATTACGAAACTCTCCCATATATTTCGCTCTTACTCCAAACACATTCAGTGTCTCAAGTATTCGTATATGTCTAGGATGACTTCCAGATAAGGCAGCGCTACGCTTAAGGCTCATGCCTTTTCCTTTAAGCCTCACCCCTCTGCCAAAAAGTTGTATTATTTGCGATCCCTCCTGGCGCCCAATATTGATTAATCCCATATTGGCGACCCTCCATGAGTTCCATCCTTCAATGAATTTTTTTGCTCCTATTAAAACATTAATGTCAGAACTCGATTCATTTATATGGTCGAATAGAGAAGAAATAATGGCATCCTGTTCAATAACTATTTCCTGTGCATTCTCTTCAACTAATTTTTTGAATTCCGAAGAATCTCCAATATAAATTAGACCGAAGTACTTTTCGGCATTAGCAGCTTTTAATCCAATTTCTCCAGAACTATTTTTTATCTCCCCCAGGTGCAACCCAGAACCTGAGGAAACATGGAAAATGCGCCATAGAATATCTTCAAAAATTTGTCCTGGAGCAAGATTTAATTCGCGCAAGAACAGGAAATGGCCGGCAAAAATATCTTGATCAGAAATTTTCAGGCCAGAATTCCCATCTAAAATATTTTTAATAGTCTCTATTACCCAGTTCTGGTCGCTTAGCACTCGATGAAAAAAACGCGCCACTGTCAGCACATCACTGCACGGACGTCTGTTCTCCTTAAAAACTGCATTAACCGTACTGCCCACGAAAATCCAGAGCGGTTTCTCCAGATTGTACGCGGCAAGATTATTTTTTTGTTCCTCATAAAACCGCGTCTGTTCATAGAAAGACAGTAGATTCCCTAGAAGCAAGACATCTGTTTTTTGCTCATCCACTTGCTCCGGCATATTAATTATGCGGAAATCCTTGCCAAAACCATCAAGATAAAAATATTTATATGAGTAATCAAAGACGATTGCTTTGCCATATTCCGCTGTAAGAGGATCATTACGCGCAGCCGTAAGGGCCTGCCCGAAAGTGGCACTGTATTCGAAAGTAAAACCGGTCGCCCCCAGCGCATCGCGATACTTACGCCAGACCTCTCCTCCGGTGCCCTTGTGGCCTTCGTCTACAAAGATGAGATTCCGTCCTTCGAATGCTTCCACTGGAACACTTACTCCGCCACCCCTCTTTTCTTCTACTAACTTGTGTATATCAATGACTTGAATGACATTCTGACCACCACTCCATAAGCTGCTTGTGTTCAGCTCAAACCGTCGCCCCGGAATTCCAGAAGAGGCCAATTCTGCAAGGTGTTGAGTCGTCATGCCCTCGTTTGGAGTGATTAAGATGATGTTATCCAAGGGATCATAATTGTAGTATAGAAACTGATAATAGTTCAGATGAAAAAGAATCGTTTTGCCGCTGCCAGTAGCCATCCAGAAGGCCAGTTTGATCAGATCATCTTCAACAAAGGGATCATCTTGTGGTTCAGAAGGAAGACGGTGCGCGTTACGGTCATCTACAAAAGCATTTAAATCAGCTATCAATTGGGCCTTGGATCTGAACAGGCGGTCGAGCATGATTTCTGTGTAGAGCGCCGCCAGATACTGGAAATAGCGCAGGGTAATCTTTTCGGTCCGACTGCGGTTTATTTTCTCCAAATGAACACGAATATTTTCATCATACCGGGCAAGATTATCTTTGCTTATCTTAAGCTTGTCTCCGCGGGCAATTAAATGGTGATATATAAAGCTATTTCCATCTGCTCCAAAGCCTTCAGCAGCTGACTTACAGTCTTCCAAAAGCTCTCTATTCGTTTCATAGCCAAGAAGGCTATTTATCCAGGCAAGCAATACCAATCGATGTTCAAGTTTGACATATTGCTGAATGCCACTTGATCTGTTTCTTTGATTGGATAGCGTTCGACCTTGGCGTGGCATCTCACCCCTCCACTCCCATAAACATGCGGTGTTTGAAGATAGGGTCCAGCGACTGGGCGCCGGGGATGATTGAATCACCATTTACATAGATTTCTTCGGCCCCGTCGGTAATCTTCTGGTTAGATATGAACTCAAGTTCTCGTCTGTAATCTTCTTCAGACCAATCCTTTACTTCTCTCCAGATAACCACAATTGTTTTTCCATTCCGTAATGTCCCACGGTAGACCATATAATGCTTTCCATAATTTTCATAGACTCTGCGTGTTTTTACATCCATTCCTATAAGATATGCAAATGTTTCAGGAAGGTCCACTGGCCGTTCTTTGATTTCTCCATCGTGGTAGATACGAAGTCTGTACGAAAGTGGAGATTGCAATTTCTCAATATCGAGCATTGTCTCACTCTTTCGGGTTTCCCAACGAAGCATGTAATTAAGCAGATACTCATCCATAAACATTGCCAAAGCCTTCTGTCCCCCCTCTTCATCGAAAGTCAGATTATTTAGTGAGTCCTCATATGATTCCAGTCTTATTACCTTTACTACGCGGGGGCTGCGTGCTGCTTCTTCCGGGGTGGCCATACGCTTAGGCTTGCCATCCTTCCATTCTGGAGTGAACGTCACTTTTTTAATCCTTGGAAGGAGCACAGTATCAAAATAACGGGCCATTTCCACTAGAATAAACTTCCGCTGACCACCATCTTCACGGTTTAGGCCAATAACGGCATGCCCAGTAGTGCCAGAACCTGCGAAGAAGTCGAGCGTCCAGCTTCTGGCATTTCCTGCCAAAAGATAATCCTTTATAAGTTCTACTGGCTTTGGGTAAGAATACACTTTGCTTCCAAAAAGGGCACGTATCTGAGCGGTTCCGTTGCCACTGCTATATTCAGGTTTATAGAAAATAGACTTTGGTTTGCTACTTGGCATGTCCCCAATTGAAGGCCGTTGTTTCTTATATAGTGAGATTGTATTCCCTTCTCTTACAACGATAACGTTGTGCTTTTCTCTCTCAAGTTTATCTTTGCTCCATCGCCAGCTCATCTCTTCGCCACCAGTGATTGGAAGTATTTCTATATCAGCGGGCGAAGTCCTTGATATTGATATCTCACCATTCTGCGTGATGTAAATCGGATAAAATAAATTTGGACGTTTCGAGCGCGGTGCGTTGATACCTGTAGCTTTCAAGTTGGCCCCTCTCTTATAATAACCGTGCTCATCTTCTTCCCAATCTTCTAGTTCTTCTTCATCTTGAAGGGGAAAATTTCCAAACCTTGCATCTGCTCTGCTAAAAATAGAGACCTCTGCATATTCATGAGTTCCTGCAAAACCAAACTCGTCTTGATTACCTTTGAGATTAGTCACGACAGGAATCGTGGCAATAAGATTTTGTTCTCCCATACAGTGTTCTAACAGCATTTTTAATCGTCTTTGTTCGTTATCATCGATGCTAATGAACATAATAATATCTTTTGTAAATAGAAATTTAGATGCTTCAAGCCGATTCTCCATCATCGCCAACCAACTAGAATGTTTGTAGTTATCACGATAAAGAAATTCATCACTACCTGTATTATATGGCGGATCAATGTATATGCACTTTATCTGCTCACGGTACTTTTCCTTGAGGAGATTAAGCGCCTGCCAGTTTTCAGAATGCACCAGCAAGCCATCAACCAAATCATCAATATTGTCGAAAGAAGCCAGCAGACGATCAGTGAAATCTTTTGAAAAATGGCGAGTGTCCAAGGGCAAGGTAGAATGGTTTTTTAAAAATGTAAGACGCCCTTCCGGAGTGCGGAAATCTCCAGCAAGTATATCGGGAGGTAGCTCGTTGAGGCTCAAGAACAACTTCCATTCCTCCCACTGGGCATCGCAAGCAACTATTTCGGGATAAAAAACCTCAGGGATGTTGCCTATAGTAATCATATAAAAGGTTTCGGTAACAAATTTCTTCTTTTCCCAGAGCATTTTCTGAAATTCCTCGATTTGAGCCAAAAATTCAATGATCCGAAGTCCTATGCGCTTAATGATACGCATTAACTGGAACCATCCCTCGCTCAAGGACTCACCGGCATTTTCAATTTCATCCAGATTCAGCACTTCATTCTTAAGATAAAAATCCAGCTCTCTGGACAGGAAACCCATAAGATCCTTATGAATGAAAAAGTCGCTTGTATTACGACGAGTGTACTGTCTTAGATGGTGCTCAAGTAATGAGACAGGTGTGCCATCTTCTCTCTTCTGTCGCTCGGCAGTCAATGCAGCTAAGACCTCGATAGCCTTGATGCGCTTCGGAATATCTATTACTGCTTTGGAGATGATGGTCTCTTGCTGATTTTTCTGTCCGTATATAATTATCTCCTGCTCAGTAAGCGGCCGAAACTCAAAAGGAACTATTAGCGTGCGGGAGGTTTCATCCCAAGAAATACCATCAAGCAAAGGCAGAAAGAAACGCTTCTCCGCTTTTACGTTGTTCTGCTCTAAATCTACTTGCTTAAGTTTGAAATGAACAGTAACGCCATTGGATGCTTGGTATGTATAATCGGTAAAATATTCGCCTGTTTTGATGTAGTACTGATCGTGGTTGGCCCAGTAAAGCATTACTTCTTCGCCATTATATGGAATGGCATAGCGCTCCTTCTTAGAATATCGACGCCTTGAAATAAAGTCCCCATCCTGCCAGTAGCGGCTGAAGAAGGTATAGAGGTGATTATAGATGGTAGCTTCCAAGGCCTCCGTAGAACGTGAAGCTTTGGCTTTAGCCTGGGCTTTTAGATAGGCTTTGCCTGCAGGTGTATTTTTGAATTGTTCACCAAGATTGCCATCAGCATCCAGTGCATTATCACCCAGCGTTTTCAACAATATATCGCGGGCCGAGACCAGAGCTTCTTGTGCCTGTGCTTGTTCAGCTAGCACCCCCTGCCTTAATTCTTCAGCAACAGCATTAGGAAGATCTTTTTCAATGAATCGCTGGATAACTCCCCGCTTATAATTCATTATCCTATATATGCCGAAATCTAAATCAGAACAATCAAATTGAAAAAGCTCTTGTAACAGGGATTGAAACTTTGTTAAGGGATTTGACTCGGCCATAATCTCCTCCGTTTCGATATAAAAGGAATATAAACTTTATAATGATAATTAGCTCCGTTCATATCATCATTTAGTTAAGCCATTCCAAATTATTAAAATTTTTAATAAAACTGATGCTTTTCATTTAATTAAATAAAATGGATAGAGGTCCATATTTTATTGCATAAATGATCAAAACTTCTAAATTTTGAAGTGAACACGCCAGAAAGAAAAATCTAATTTTGCCCTTATTATGGAACAGTTTCATTACTACCAATTTTTAATAATTTACAGATATTAAGTATGGCTGTCAAATAATATAAAAACAGCGAGAACATATACTGGAAATATTTGTTTGCTTAATTAAGACGACGAGCAGACTTTAAATTTTCTCGCGATTTTTAATAATTTAAAAGACTAGAGCCCAATTAAAAAAAAGATATGAGGTAATGCTATATTGAGGTTTAAAAATAAAAATGGCTCCTCGGGCAGGACTCGAACCTGCAACCTAGTGGTTAACAGCCACCCGCTCTGCCGATTGAGCTACCGAGGAGCAGGCTTAATGATTTATAGCAAAAATTCTGCCTTTTGGCAATACCAATCGAGGCGATATGTTCAATAAATGCCAACCTGTAAAACTATTATCATAGACCAGATTATTTCATAAGGAAATGGTCCGGGATTAGACAACGCTGAACCTAATTTAGAGCTTATGTATGGGTTTGGCCTGGCCAGGGGTAGCACAGGTGCCAAGAGGGAAATTCAGCCGCCGGCTCTCAGAAGCGGTAGCTGGCCTGGCGGGCCACCTTGCGGTAATCCTCGCCGGCTATATTTACCACCTTGCACATTTCATATAGCCGGCTTCTGAGCCTCACCCCAATCCTATCCACCAGGGTTTCATCGCCCTTCTTGTAGTAGGTCTCCCGCCGGTCGGGCTCTTCCTCAATGTCGAGGTAATTTGAAGTGAAAATGGTCACGCGCTTCTGGTTGTAACGGTAATTTATGATGTAAAAAATCGTTTCTTCCACCCAGGCCGTCGGCCGCTTGGCCCCCAGCTCGTCCAGCACCAGCACCTCGCAGTTAAAAACCGGGGCCAGGATGTCGGTCTCGCTCACCTCGGAGTCCGGCGTGTAACTGTTCTGGATGTCGCGGATTAGCTCCCGGAAGTCGTAAAAAATGCAGTAGGCCCCTTTCTTCAGGATGAGCTCCCTGATGACCGCCACCGCCAGGTGAGTCTTCCCCACCCCGCACGGACCGATGTAGAGCAGGCCCACTTCCTGGGCCGGGTAATTTTTGACGAACTTCTTGGAAATCTTCAGGGCATCGCCCTGGGTCGGATGGTGGGTTTCGTAGTTGTCCAGGGTGCAGGTCTCGTAGCGCTTCGGGATCCGGGCCTGCCGCAGCAGGAGCATGGCCTGCTGCTCGCTGAAGCACTTGCAGCGCCGGGCCACCGGTCCCTTCTCGGTCTGCTTCACCACCCAGCCGCTGCCCTGGCAAACCGGGCAAACTTTTTCTTCGGTCAATTCAGGTAACCTCTCAACTGTTTCAGTTTCTGCGAATGGGCCAGCTTGCGCATAGCCCGCTGTTCAATCTGCCTGATCCGCTCCCGGGTCAGGCCGAGGCGGTCGCCGATTTCCTGGAGGGTCATCGGCTCGTCGCTATCTATTCCGAAGCGTAATTTTAGCACAAGGGCTTCGCGTTCATCCAGCTCGTTGAGGATTTCCCGGATTTGCTGCTCTATGGAGTTCTTGATGAGCTGGTACTCGACGGAAGGCTCGAGCTCGTCGGACACCCGGTCCTCGACCTCCAGGTCCTCGTCCTCGCTGATCTTATCGGAGAGCGACAGGCCCTTTTCCTGGATGAGCTCCAGGTCGGCCACCTCCTCCGGGGTAATTTTAAGGCGTTCGGCCACTTCCTCGCGGGTCGGCTCCCGGCCGAGCTCCTTGCGGAGAACCTCCTTTTCCCGGTTCATCCGCGAAATCCTGTCCGAAATTTTCTGGGGCAGGTTGAAGGAATGGGAGGCCTGGGACAGGGCGTGGACGATGGCCTGCCTGATCCACCAGACGGCATAGGAGATAAACTTGACATTCCGGTCGGGGTCGAAGCGCTGGGCCGCCTCCACCAGACCCAGGTTGCCCTCGTTGATCAGGTCGAGCAAGGTCAGGCCCATGCCCTGGTACCTCTTGACGTAGGAAACGACAAACCGCAGGTTGCCCTCGATCAGCCGGCGCAGGGCCTCCGGGTCGCCCTTCTTGAGGCGCTCGCCGAGCTCCTTTTCTTCCTCCTCGGTGATGGGCGGAATCTTGGAGATCTCCTCCAGGTAGAGCTTGATGTTTCGAGACTCTAAGTAATCCTGGTATTTCATGAAAAACTTTAACCCGAGCTTTTACCCTTATTGTTTGTCGGCTGATTTCATAATAATTCTAATATTTTTTTCGGCCCATTTCCAGCGAAGACTCGATGCCGACATTCAACATAAAAATTAACGGAGCAGCAAACAAAAAGGATTCAGCCCTGGGTTATAGCAGCAACAGGAGCGGGGCGAAAAAGGAAGCCTCGAAGCCCCTGGAGCAATAGAGTTTTTCCATAAAATTCAGATAATTGACGGCCACTTTGTCCTGCGGGAGACGGTGAATTTTACGGCCGCAAGAGCATAAGGAAAAGGACTTAATTTGAAGCCAGCAAAAGTCGCAGGAAAATTGCGCAGTATTATTTCTTGGGGTTGGGTTCGTCGCCGGGTTTTTCCACCGGCATGGGCTTGGTCATCTTGACGTGGACGAGGCTGCGCCGCCGGGCCTCAAACTCCTCTTCCCTGCCCTTGAAGAACTCCTGCTTGATGTAATCCAGGAGCTCGTTGACCTGGTTTTCGATCTGCTTCATCTTCTCCCGCATGTTTAGGATGACTTCCACCCCGGCCAGGTTGACCCCGAGATCGCGGATCAGGTTGAGGATGAGCTCCAGCCGCTTCAGGTCTCCCCCGGTGTAAAGGCGGGTGTTGCCTTCGCTTCGCGACGGCTTGAGCAGCCCTTCCCTCTCATAAAGGCGCAGGGTCTGGGGGTGGATGTTATACATCCGGGCCACGGCGCTTATATGGTAATAGCCGCAGGTTGTTCTACCCTCGTCTTCCGCTTTCTTTTTCCTTCTCGGCATCTTCAACCTCCCTCAATCATCCTGAACCCTCTTAGCCTTCACCCCAAAACGGCCACCGGCTCCGCCCTCAGCTTCCCAGGTTTTTGCGCGGGTCGCCCTCGTAAAACTTCTCCAGCTCGCGCATCAGCTCCCGCACTCTCTGGTCAACACTCGAGGGCGGGACGATGCTCACCTCGACAAACATATCGCCACGACTCGTCCGGCCGCAGACCGGTGCCCCTTCGCCCTTAAGCCTGAATTTCTGCCCCGACCTGGTGCCGGGCGGAATGCGGATGGACTTTTTCTCGCCGTAAATCGTCGGCACTTCAATCTTGGCTCCGAGCGTTGCTTCCGGCACGGTAATCGGCACCTTGATATAGATATTTGAACCCTCGCGCTTGAAGAACGGGTGCGGCGTCACTTCCAGGTTGATGTAGAGGTCGCCCGGCGGGCCTCCGTTTATCCCGGCATTGCCCTTGCCCGGCACCCGGACCTTGGAGCCGCTGTCAACACCCTTCGGAATACGCACCGTGATGGTCTCGCTGCCCTGGACCCGGCCTTCGCCCCGGCAGTTGCTGCAGACCTGGCCGCTCACCCGGCCCGTGCCCAGGCAGGTCGGGCAGGTTGAGGAAAACTTCATGAAGCCCTTCTGGACGAAGCTCCGGCCGCGCCCGCCGCAATCCGGGCAGACCCTCTCCCCGCCCAGGCTGGAAAAACCGCTTCCGCCGCAGACTGGGCAGGGCACCAGGCGGGTCAGCTTGATCTTGGTCTGAACACCGTTTATGGCGTCGGCAAAGCCGATGGTCATGGAATAATTAAGGTCCTCGCCGCGCTGTGGTCCGCCCCGGCGCTGCTGCTCGACACCCATACCGCCGAACAGGTTCTCGAATAAATCTCGAAAGGAGGAGCTTCCGTACTCGGAGAAATCGAAGCCTTCAAAGCCGCCGCCAAACGGCCCCTGGCCAGGTCCGCCCCCCGGACCGGCTCCCGGGCCGCGCCCGAAGTCGCCCACAAACCCAAACTGGTCGTACTGGGCCCGCTTTTTGGGATCGCTCAGCACCGAGTAGGCTTCCTGGATTTCCTTGAACTTAGCCTCGGCCGCCTTGTCGCCGGGGTTCAAATCAGGGTGGTACTTTCGGGCCAGCTTGCGGTAGGCTTTCTTGATGTCCGCCAGACTGGCCGTCCGCGGAACCCCGAGTACCTCGTAATAATCCCTGGCCATGGCCAACCTTGCCTTCCGTTCCTTCCGATCCCGGCTCTCGGGCGGGGGCCGTTCCGCCGGTCCCGATCCCCTGCCGGCAGAACAGCCTGGCCGCCCGGCTATCTTCGCCGCTCTGCTTCTGCCTTCAAGTTCGAGCTCTTAGCTCTCTGCTAATCACTCGCCGTTCGTCGCCTGCTGCGCTCTATCCACTCATCTCACGGCGAACAACGCCTGCTATCCGAGCCTATTCTTTCAATGTTTTTTGTCGTCGTCAACCACTTCGGCGTCGATGACTTCTTCCTCGCCCTTGCCGTCGCCCTTGCTGCTGCCGGCTCCTGGTCCGGGTCCTCCCTGGGTGTAGCCCTGGTAACCGGCGCCCGGCTGACCCTGGGCCTGCTGCTGCGGCCCGGCCTGGCGATAGAGGACCTCGCTGATGTGGTGCGAAGCCCTGGCCAGGGACTCTATGGCCGCCCGGATACTCTCCAGGTTGTCGCTTTCCATGGCCTTCTTGGTGTTGGCGATTTCCTGCTCGGCCCTGCTGACGTCCTGGGCCGGGATCTTATCGCGGTTGTCGCGAATGAGCTTTTCGACGCTATAAATCAACTGGTCGGCCTGGTTACGAGCGTCAATCACTTCCCGGCGCCTCTTGTCCTCGGCCGCGTGGGCTTCGGCTTCCTTGACCATCCGCTCGATTTCCTTTTCGTCCAGGCCGCTGTGGCCGGTGATGGTGATAGCCTGTTGCCGCCCGGTAGCAGTGTCCTTGGCCGAGACGTGCAGGATGCCATTGGCGTCTATGTCGAAGGTAACCTCAATCTTGGGCACGCCGCGCGGGGCCGGTGGAATGCCATCCAGGTGGAAACGACCCAGGCTCCGGTTGTAAGCGGCCATCTCGCGCTCGCCCTGAAGCACGTGTATTTCAACCGAGGTTTGATTATCAGCCGCAGTGGTAAAGGTTTCCGTTTTCCTGGTGGGAATGGTGGTGTTGCGCGGGATCATCTTGGTAAAGACGCCGCCCAGGGTCTCAATGCCGAGGGTCAGCGGCGTTACGTCGAGCAGGAGCACGTCCTTGACCTCGCCGCCGAGGACCGCGCCCTGAATGGCCGCGCCGACAGCCACCACCTCGTCCGGGTTAACGCCCTTGTGGGGCTCTTTCCCGAAGAAGTCGCGCACCACCTGCTGGATCCTGGGCATGCGGGTCTGCCCGCCTACCAGGATGACTTCGTGGATGTCCTCGGGCTTGAGGCCAGCATCTTCCAGGGCCTGCCTGACCGGTGGAATGGAGCGCTGGATAAGGTCTTCGGAGAGCTGCTCCAGCTTGGCCCGGGTCAGCTTCATCAGCAGGTGCTTAGGACCGCTGGCATCGGCGGTGATGAAGGGCAGGTTGATTTCGGTTTCCATCATGGTGGAGAGCTCGATCTTGGCCTTTTCCGCGGCTTCTTTCAGGCGCTGGAGAGCCATCTTGTCTTTGGTCAGGTCAATTCCGGTTTCTTTCTTGAACTCGCTCACTATCCAGTCCTGGACCCTCTGGTCGATGTCGTCGCCGCCGAGGTGGGTATCGCCGTTGGTCGACTTGACTTCAACGACACCCTCGCCCACTTCCAGGATGGAAATGTCGAAGGTACCGCCGCCGAAGTCATAGACGGCGATGATTTCATTCTTTTTCTTTTCCATGCCGTAGGCCAGGGCCGCGGCCGTGGGCTCGTTGATGATGCGAACCACTTCCAGGCCGGCGATGGTCCCGGCGTCCTTGGTGGCCTTTCTCTGGGAATCGTTAAAGTAAGCGGGAACGGTGATAACCGCTTTTTCAACCTTTTCGCCCAGGTAGTCTTCGGCCGCCTTTTTCAGCTTCTGCAGGATGAAGGCCGAAATCTGGGGCGGCGAGTATTCCTTGCCCTGGGCCAGGACCCGG
The DNA here is from genome assembly GCA_013178315.1 of Candidatus Aminicenantota bacterium. Taxonomy (GTDB): domain Bacteria; phylum Acidobacteriota; class Aminicenantia; order Aminicenantales; family Saccharicenantaceae; genus Saccharicenans. The sequence goes on along the minus strand of JABLWX010000007.1, from coordinate 45,382 downwards.
ACATCGCCGTTTGAAGCCTCAACCACCTTGAAGGGGACCTGCTTGATCTCGTTGAGAACCTCGTTGTAGCGTCTGCCCATGAACCGCTTGATGGAGTAGATGGTGTTCTCCGGGTTGGTGATGCGCTGGCGCTTGGCCACCTGGCCTACCAGGATTTCACCCTTGTTGGTAAAACCGACCACGGAAGGGGTGGTCCGGCCGCCTTCCTCGTTGGCGATGACCGTGACCTTGTCGCCTTCCATGACCGCCACGACAGAGTTGGTAGTTCCGAGGTCAATTCCTATTATCTTACCCATATCTATTCCTCCTGTTTTCTATTTTAGCTTTATATTAATATAAAAGTTGAGTATTAATTTGTCAAGTTTTTTAATAATTTTATTTTATTTAATATCAATAATTTAAAAAATTTTTGGGGTGTGGCTGAACAGAGCTACTTACGGGAACCAGATGATGCCCTTGAGGCCGTCGATGAAGGCCCAGTATATGCCCTGGGCATCGCGCATGTTGTCAAAATAGAGGATGAGCTGCGGGCGCAGCTCGCTCTTCCTGTTGAGGAAGTGCTTGACCGGGTACCAGGTGTACCAGAGCAGGGTCTCCCGGGTTTGACGGAACTTTTCGCTGAAGCCCGATTTTGACCGGACAAATATCCTCAGCCCGTCGTCAAAATTGAGCTCGTAGGAACCGGGCATGTCGGTAATCTCCAGGGCCTCGACGTCGAAGGTATCAGCCGGAGTGGCCGTGGTGGATTGGGTTGAGTCCTGCTTCTTACCGTTCTCTTTCTTTTTCTGCTGTTCCTGCCTGGCTTTTTCCTCGGCTGCTTTCCTGGCCTCCTCGGCCTGCTGCTCGGCCGGGTTGAGAACCTTTCGCTCTGGCGGGTTCAGGGCCGTTTTGTTGGTAAGGGTCGTCACCTGGAGCGGCACCCGGCTTTCCGGTGTACCTCAATTCGCTGGCCTTCCAGGACTTGAGCACCATTCCCCGGGCCCGGAGCTCCAGGGTTCTTTCCTTGAGGTTAAGAACAAAATAGTACTGCGGGGTTTTGGCCAGCTTCAGCTCTTCTTCCAGGAACCTGTTTTCCTTGAGTACCTGGAGAGTGGCCTCGGGAATGCCCTTGATGGAAGCCGCCGCGGGTTTCTCCGGGGCCGAGGCCGGCTTTGTCTTCTGCCCGGTCTGGCTTCCTTTGGTAGAAACTTTTTTCTTTCCCGGGCTGGCAGGTACAGCAGCTTTCTGGACCCGGCTCCCACTCACAGCCGCGGGTGCCGCCGTCCTTTTCAGGCGGCTTACCTGCGCCGCCGAGATGCTGATAAAATAAAAGGAAAAGCTCATCACCAACGCGGCAGAGAAAACCACCTTCAGCCAGCGGCTTCTTCCGCCCGGCAACGGTTCCTTTCCCTTTTCTATATTCATGATCTCTTCCAGGACCTCGTTATTTCAAATTCCTTTCCAGTCCTGTTCATAATTTCTCCAGCCTTAATAAATGTAAATCCGCGTTCCTATCCTGGAAGCCTTGAAGACCTCTTCTAGGTCCTTGTCGGCTACGCGGACGCAACCGTGGGTGACGTTCCGCCCGAGAAGCCTGGTGTAAAGCGTTCCGTGGATGAAATAGCCCTGGCCGAAGCCCAGGGCATAGTCGCCCAGCACCCCGGCCTCCACCCGGTCTTCCATCTTCTTGGGAATTGGCTCGTTCTCTTCGATAAAGGCCCAGTCCGGCTTGACCCAGTAAGGATTCTGAATCTTGGACTTGACGAAAAACTCGCCCTTGGGGGTGTCAAACTGCCAGCTCCTCTTGCCCCCGGGCTCAACCAGGATGACGCCGCTTCCGGTGGAGACCAGCGCTTCTTTTATGGTCTGGCCGTCCTTCTTGAGGTAAAGCCGGTTTTCAGCCGAGTCAACCATGATGTAAACGCCCTTGGGATGAAGCTCCTGTATCTTTTTTTTCAGGGCGGCATTCTGGGCCTCCGGCTTGACTCTGGCCTTCGGGTCCAGCTCAAAGCTCCAGACGGTCTTCCACTCGGCGCTTAGTTTCAGGTGATGCATCCAGGACAGGGCCACGATGGCCAGCGAAGACAGGTAGACCAGGGCTACCAGGGCCAGCAGTACCTTCCAGAACTTCATGCTATTTCTGCTCTCTTCTTAGTATAGCAATAATTTTGTTGTTTGGGTCAGTGGTACCCACAATTGTCACCGGGGTGCCCACCGGGATCAGCCTGAACAGCTCTTCCATCTCCGGGTCGTCCAGGGCCACGCAGCCCTGGGTCAGGCCGTCCTTGCCGCCGCCGTGGATTTCGATCAGGCCCCCGATTCGGCTGGAAGCGGTCAGGTAACCTTTCTTCTTGGCCTCATTAAACCTTTTGATATCCTCTTCGTTGGGATAATTTATCAGCAGGGCCTTGCCGAACTTGCTGGGAGAGACCTTCTTGATGACCCGGTACTCCCCTTCCGGAGTGGCATTATCGCCGGCGTGAAGCTTGTCGCTGAGGCCGTTAAAACCCAGGCCCACCTCGTAGCTCTTAACCGGCTCCCCGCCCCGGTAAACCACAAGTTTCCGCTCCAGCTTGCTGACCAGGATGACCAGCTGGTTTCCGCTCCGCGATTTTTCCAGGGCCCGCTCGGCCATTTTTTTCCAGCGGGCAATTTCCTCCTGGCTCATGTAGCGCTCGAGCTGCTGGCGGAGAATATTTTCTGCCTGGTTGAGCAGGCTTTCGATGGGGCCGAGGCGGGAACGGGCTTCATCATAGTTTCCCTTTTCCAGGAAACGGTCGAGCTCCCTGAAAAGCACGTCGGCCTGGGCCAGCTGCTTCCGGGACAGGGTTCTCTGGCTGAGCTCCAGGCTCAGCGTGTTCAGGGTTTCGTAGCGGGACTGGAGATCTTTTTTCCGGGCGACTATTTCCCCGGCCAGGGAGGCTTTCTTATCTTCCACCAGCTTCTGGATCCTCTCTCCCTCGGCCAGGATGGCGGTAAAGTCCTTCTTGACCTTATCGTAATTCCGGAAATAGCCTATTTTCAGCTCTTCCTGTTCAAAGGACTTCCGGGCCGTGGCCAGCAAGCCGCGGTATTTCTGGTAATCTTCGGGGGCATAAATAGAAGCACCGGCCCTCCAGAGGTCCTGCTCCTGACGAAGAGCCTGCTCTACCTCTGGAGGAGCCGGTGCGGTCTGGCAACTCTGTAGAAGAAAGATCAGACTAAGCTGGCATAACAGTATCAGCGCTGCTCGTATAGCATTCCACTTCACTAACCAACTCGACTCCGCTTGAATTGCTCGAACTTAATCTACGCTTACTTCTTCACTTTGGCAATAGCAGCTTTGACCTGCTCGGCGATGGCCGCAGCCTTGTCCTTGATGGACAGGGCCTTGTCCTTGGCGCCGAAATAGTCCTCGCCGTCGATGGCGGTCTGGACTTCGGTCAGCTGGGCTTCCAGGCCGGCCAGGTCGGCTTTCATGGCCTCGATGTCCGCCTTGGTGCCCTTGCCCTTGGGGGCCTTGTCCAGGAGAGCCTTGGCCTCATCAAAAGCAGCCTTGGCCTCGTTCTGGGCAGTCAGGGCAGCATTCTTGGCCTCTTCAATTCTGGCCGGGATCAGAGCCTTGACAGCTTCGGCGTCGGTCTTGACCTTGGCCAGCATCTCTTTGGCCTTTCCATACTTCTTGAACAGCTTCTTGGACTGGGCATTAACCTCATCCAGGGCTGCCTGCAGGTCGTCGTTCAGCTTCTTCAGCTCATCCTTGGCATAGATATTGCCCTTGGCCGCTTCCACCGCAGCGATAGCAGCTTTGGCCTCATCTATCTGCTGGGTGGGCTGCTTGGCGCAGCTGGTAAAAAGAAAAACCACTACAAGGCCGAGAACCGCGAGTTTCATCAGATTTTTCATTCTCTTTTCCTCCTTTCTGATGAATTTTTTTATATTAAATGGCCTTTTCCATTTAATTCAGGTTTGCTGGGATTTCCCCTGTTCCCGTCTCCTTTCAAACAAGAACAACAAGGAAATAATTATAAGTGCGGAAATACTATGGGGGGCTTAAAAAATCCGGTAGAGAAGTTTCTCCATCTCCACTCATTTTGAACCTTCTAACTCCCTTCACCCTTCCGGTGAAGATTGTATTAATGATTATCACAAAGCGGGGGCTTTGTCAAATTTTTGAACCTCAAAAATAATCATATATTTTTTGATAAGTAAAGGCGATTTACCCTCCCCGATAATAGCTCCTGAGAAGAAGGCAGGGCAAGAATAACATCATTTTAATCGCCGATATCAATAATAAAATAATATTTAAGGTGTGATGGCGCGGCTCCAGTCCCATCACAAAATCACAGCTTCGCTCTGAGCTCAATTACAACCGAAGCAGCCTGCCCAAGCCAAACTCGGAATCTACCCTGCCCATCGCCACAAACCTCGCCGGGTCCATATCAAGGAAGGAACAACCGGGCTGCTGAAAAAATGGCCTGGCCAGGAGCCCGGAAGATTCATTTCAGACTTCCTATAAATGACCATACCGAAAAGGCTCCCGCCAAATAAAAAAGGCCCGGGCTGGCAACCAGCCCGGGCCTTCGTGGTGAACGTTCGTTATCTTACGGTTCGGCTTACTTCTTGTCCGGGTCGACGATGAAGCCCTCTTTCATCAGGAACTGGATTTCCTCTCGGGCCTTGCGGATGGTGGTTTCGGCCATCTTGTAGAGCTCCTCGGCCGGGATGTCCTTTCTGGCTACGCCCTGCTCAATGGCCTTGCGCCCCACGGCCACGGCTTCTCTCGGGAAGACTTCCCACTGGTCCATGTTGGGGATGATGTACTCCTCGCTCAGGCCGTGGTCTTCGGCCACCTTGGCCAGCTCGTAGGCAGCGGCGATGCACATCTCGTCGGTGATGGTCTTGGCCCTGACGTCCAGCGTTCCACGGAAGATTCCGGGGAAGCCGAGGGAGTTATTGACCTGGTTGGGGAAGTCGGAGCGGCCGGTGGCCACGATCCTGGCCCCGGCTTCCTTGGCTTCCCAGGGCCAGATTTCCGGAATGGGATTGGCCTCGGCAAAGACGATGGCATCCTTGGCCATGGTCTTGATCCACTCTGGCTTGATGACTCCGGGCCCGGAGGCGGAAACGCTTATCAGGACATCGGCGCCCTTGATGGACTCGGCCATGTCGCCCTGCTTGTTCTTGGGATTGGTCTTGAGGCACAGGTCCCATTTCTCCTTGAACTTGGTCTGCAGGGTTTCCCGGTCGGCCCGGTCCTTGGACAGGATGCCCTTGGAGTCGACGGCCAGCATGTTTTCGGGGTTGACGCCGGCGGCAATCAGCAGCCTGGCGATGGCAATTCCGGCAGCCCCGGAACCGATGACCGTAACCTTGATCTCGCCAATCTTCTTGTTGACAATCTTCAGGGCATTGATCAAGCCGGCCACGGTGACGCAGGCCGTTCCCTGCTGGTCATCGTGCCAGATGGGAATTTCGCACTCGGCCCTCAGGGTGTCCAAGATGTGGAAGCACTTGGGGTGGGAAATGTCTTCCAGGTTGACACCGCCAAAAGTCGGTTGAAGGGCTTTAACGATGTAGATAAACTTGTCCGGGTCTTTTTCCCTGAGGCAGATGGGAAAAGCATCGACTCCGCCCAGGTACTTGTAGAGCAGGGCCTTGCCTTCCATGACCGGCATGGCCGCTTCCGGACCGATGTCGCCCAGGCCCAGGACCCTGGTGCCATCAGAAATGACCGCGACAAAATTTCCCTTGTTGGTCATCTCGTAGGCTTTTTCCACGTCCTTGTTGATTTCCATGCAGGCCGCGGCCACACCCGGGGTGTACCAGATAGCAAAATCTTTGAAATCGCGCACCCGGCATTTCAAGGTAACTCCAACTTTTCCCTTGTAAAAAGGATGAAGCCGGAGGGCATCCTTTGAGGGCTGTTCGGCTTTCGCCAACAGTTCTTCCACGGTAACCTTTTTCTCCATTATGTCCTCCAAAAAAGTTTTTTTGAGAGGTGATGATAAAATAATTGAAAATGTTAGTCAATTAAAAAAATCGGCGCTGATGGGAAGGTTGCCGCCCAAGATTATCCACAAGAAATTGTAGCTTAGAAAAGCCTTCCGTTGGGCTGCTCGCCGGTTTGCTGTCAGAAAGCCCGCGTATTTTTCTCAATTTCAGTCGCGACCAAAATCGCCAACTGTCCCGCGGGCATCAATGATATTTTCGTTTAGCTTTTCGCAGGGCGCTTGCCTCTGTCAAAGCTCATCACTGGTTCAGGATGTGCAGGGCCAGGCCGTCGGCCTTTAGGGCAGCTTCGGGAATCGACTCGGAAATCGTCGGGTGGATGTAGATGATAGAATCCAGGTCCTTTAACTTCAGGCGACGGGAGACGGCCAGGGTCAGAACTGGAATCATCTCGCTGGCGTGTGGCGCCAGGAGATGGGCCCCGAGCACCTGGTCGGTTTTCTTATCGGCAATTACCCTGACCATTCCCTCGTAGCTATCGAGGGTCAGGGCCCGGCCGTTGGCCTGGAGCGGAAACTCCCCCACCTTTGTTTCTATGTTGCGGGCCTGGGCCTCCTCCTGGGAAAGCCCGACCGTGGCCAGCTCGGGCTCGGTGAAGATGGCCGCCGGGATGGCCGCGTAATTGACCTGCGAGCTGTGCCCGGCCGCATTTTCGGCAGCTACAATGCCGTCGTGATAGGCCTTGTGGGCCAGTAGCTTCCCACCGATTAAATCGCCAATGGCATAAACATCCGGTATGGAGGTCCGGCAGCCGTTATCAACTTCCACGAAATTTCCCTTCTGAAGCCGCAGCAGTCCCTGGTCCCAGACCAGGTCTTCGACGTTGGGCTTGCGGCCGGCGGCAATCAGGACCTTTTCGGCCGCAAATTCAAAGGGCTTGTTGTCGGCCAGGCTGACGCCTTTAAGTTTCACCTGGCTTTCGCCAACCTCGGCCGATTCAATCTTCATCCGGGTAAATATCTTCAAGCCCTGTTTCTTGAGAATTCTCTCCAGGCGCTGGGCCGTGGCCAGGTCGGTCCCGGGCAAGATGCTGGGCATGATTTCCAGCACCGTGACCTCGGTGCCAGCTCTCTGGTACACCGAGCCCAGTTCCAGGCCGATGGCTCCGGCCCCGACCACCAGCAGGCTTTTCGGCGGTTCGGACAGGGACAGGGCCTCGGTGCTGGAAATGACCTGCTTTCCGTCAAACCGGAGGAAAGGAAAATCGGCCGGCCGGCTGCCCGTGGCCAGGATAACCCTGTCGGCCCGAAGGGTCAGCTCTTCCATGCCGGTTCTGACCGAAACCTGTCCGGGAGCGGTCAATTTCGCCCGTCCCTTGATGACCTGGATCTTATTGCGGCTGAGCAGGAACTCCAGCCCCTTGACCAGGCGGTCAACCACCGCCTGCCTTCCCTGCTGGACCCTGGCCCAGTTGAGTTTTACCTCGGCCAGCGGACCTTCCAGGTTCTTATTGGTCTTTAATTGATGAAAAATGGCGCTCTGGTGGGTCAGGTACTTGGTGGGAATGCAGCCGACGTTGATGCAGATTCCGCCAACCCTGTTTTCTTCGACCAGCGTGACTTTAAGGCCGAGCTGGGCCGCCCGGAGGGCAGCCAGGTACCCGCCGGGTCCACCGCCGATGATCACCAGGTTCTTTTCATCCATGGTTAACTCCTTGCTCTGGCTCGTCTCGAGAATTCTCTGCAAATTCCGGGCCCGAGCCGTTTTATTGGTTCAGACCGCAAATTAAAATTCCAGGGGCAAGCCAGTATTATATCTATTTTCTCATTCCTTTTATTATAAACTCGCCCTTGCACCAAAAATTTATCCTCGTTATTCACCACGCCATCTCCAGGCCCTTTAATCAGAAGGAAGCCCACCACGTAAATTGCCGGCCGGTGAAACCTGGCTTACCAGGCTGAGCCCCGGCGTTTTAATAATCTTCCCCAACCTCACCCAATCTCCGGCAACTTGCCTTAATCTCGACAACCTTATCCCTGAGCTGCCCGTTTCAAGCTTCGGGCCAGCCGTGTTTATGAAGCCAGGATTTCCCGGAAGGCCTTTATGGCCCGGTCGACGTCCTCGTCGTCAACATCCTTGTGGGTGACCAGCCTGACCCCGCCAAAAACCGCCAGGCACAGGATGCCCTTTTCCTTCAGGCGGTTGACCAGCTCGGGAATGGTCAGGCGCGGGTGGTTGAAATAAAAGATGATGATGTTGGTCTCGACTTCGTCGGGGTTAAGGGTAATTCCGGGAAGGTCATGTATGGCCTGGGCCAGCCTCCTGGCCCGGGCATGGTCATCCTTCAGGCGGTCGACCATCTTGGTGAGGGAAATGAGCCCGCAGGCGGCCAGAACCCCCACCTGCCTCATCCCGCCGCCCAGGGCCTTTCTCAGCCGCCGGGCATAATCTATGGTCTGGCGGTCGGAGACCAGCATCGAGCCAACCGGCGAAGACAGCCCCTTGCTCAAGCAGAACATCACCGAGTCGCAGTGCTTCGCATATTCCTTTACAGGCACGCCCGAAGCCTGGCTGGCATTAAAAATCCGGGCCCCGTCCAGGTGGACCTTCAGCCCGAACTCGTCGGCAATTTTCCTGATTTCCTTAAAATTTTCGAGCGGCAGGACCGCCCCGCCCCAGTTGTTGTGGGTGTTTTCCAGGCAGATGAGGGAAGTCCGCGGCGTATGAACCGAGGGCAGCCGGACGTGCTTTCTGACCAGTTCCGGGTCCATGGTCCCGCGCCTTGAGGGCAGCGGCCGCGGGGTCACCCGGGAAATAAAGGTCATGTGGGTTGATTCCATGTTGTAGATGTGAGATTTTTCCTCGACGATGACCTCTTCCAGCTCCCTGGTCCACATCTTGACGGCAATGGAGTTGCCCATGGTACCGGAGGGGACAAACAGCCCGGCCTCCTTGCCCATGATGGCGGCGGCCAGTTCTTCCAGCTTCTGGACGGTGGGGTCGTCGCCCAGGACGTCGTCGCCGACCTCGGCCTCCATCATGGCCCGGCGCATCTCCTCGGTTGGCCTGGTGACCGTGTCGCTCCTGAAATCTGAAAAGGCTTTCATCGCGTTCTCCTTATATATGAATGAACGTTCATATATTAACAATTTATCAGGCCGAAACTGCCCGGGCCGACCGGGTGAACCGGCCCCGGGTCTAACAATTATAACCCCATCCGTTCGTTCTCACAACCGCGGCCCGGTCGGAAAATGACGCCTTTAAGCCGGACCTTCGCCCTGCCCTGCAACGCAATCCTTATTTACTCGTATAATGATATGTGATATTAATAAAGCTGTAATTTTTGAACGGATTTGACTTAACTATCAAAACCTATGGCCGGCAATAAAAGCTACTGGTATCTGGACGTCATCAACATTCTACTGCTGGTCTCGATTTTTTTCTTCGGCGGGGCGGTCATCTCTTCCCAGATAATCCTTAGCGACGAGATGGTCTATGTCCCCGACATCGCCGGCAAGACCGTGGACCAGGCCCGGCAGGAACTCCAGAAGCGGGACCTCGGCCTGGCGGTTTCCGGCTACCAGTTTTCCGAGGAAGTCGGCCAGGGCCGCATCCTCAGCCAGGACCCGGCTCCCGGCTCGCGCCTCAAGGTCAACCGCCAGATACAGGTGGTGGTAAGCTCTGGCAGCGAGTCCGTCACCGTCCCCCTCTATGCCGGAAAAAGCCTGGAACAATCCACCCTGGACATGAGGCAGAAGGGCCTGTCGCGGGGACCGCTGTCTCAGATCCACAACCGCCGCTACCCGGCCGGAAGGATAATCGCCCAGGACCCGCCGGCCGAAACAGTGGTCGAAAGAAACCACCCGGTTGGCTTCCTGGTCAGCCAGGGAGAACCGGAGACAAAATACCTGATGCCCGACCTGATAGGGCGTAAGGTTGACCGGGTGACGGCCTGGCTGCAGCAGGCCGGCTTCAAGGTCGAGGACATCAGGCATGTCTACTACCCGGGCCTGGAAAAGGGGGTCATCATCAGGCAGAACCCGCCGGGAGGCTACCCCATCCAGAAACGGAATCCCATCAGCCTGGAGGTCAGCCGTTAAATGTATTACATAGCTCCTTCGATTCTATCGGCCGATTTTTCTCGCCTGGCTGAAGCCGTGGCCCTGGCCGAAAAAGGCCAGGCCGACATGGTGCACATAGATGTCATGGACGGTCATTTCGTGCCCAACATCACCTTCGGCCACCAGCTGGTGGCCGCCCTGCGTGAGAAAACCAGGCTGCCGCTCAACGTCCATCTGATGGTGGACAACCCCGCGAAAATGATACCGCTTTTCCTGGAAGCCGGGGCCGACTGGCTGTCCTTCCACCTGGAAGCTTCCCGGCACGCGCACAAGGACCTGGCCACCATCAAGGAAGCCGGGCGCAAGGCCGGACTGGCCCTGAACCCGGCCACGCCGGCCGAGCTGCTGAGCGAGGTCCTGGAAGACCTGGACTTCGTGGTCATCATGACGGTCAACCCGGGCTGGGGCGGGCAGAAGTTTATCCCGGCCACCGGGAAGAAAATTCAGCGGCTGAGCCGCCTGATAGCGGACAGGGGGCTTCCGACGCTCATTGCCGTCGACGGCGGGGTCAAGCTGGACAACCTGGCCTCGCTGTTCGAGCTGGGAATGAATATCGCCATCTGCGGTTCCTCGGTCTACGGGGCCGGGGACCCGGTTGAGACCATAAAGAAGATGAAAGCCGTGGCCGCCGAATTCAACCAGAAATACGGCAGAAAAAAATAACGGAATAGAGGTAATAGAGGTAGCCAAGATGAACAAGAAACTTTTTCTGAGCCTGCTCCTGGCGCTGGTTTTTATCGTCTTTGGAGCCACCGCCTGCCGCAAGAAGCCGCTGACCCTGGAATCCCTGCCCCAGGAAACCCTGGCTTCAGACGAATCGCTCTACAAGCTGGGAGAGACCTACATCAAGAAGGATTTTGAAAAGGGGTTGCTCTTTCTCCGGCAGCTGATGGATTCCTTTCCCCGCAGTTTCTACGCCCAGCGGGCCAAGCTGCTCATCGCCGATACCTACTTCAGCAAGGGCGACGAGGCCAACCTGATCCTGGCTGCAGCCGAGTACCGGGAATTCATGAGCCTCTATCCAACCAGTCCCTCGGTCCCCTACTGCCAGTTCCAGATTGCCATGACCTATTACAAGGGCATCCTGAAACCGGGCCGGGATAAGACCAAGACCGTCCAGGCCCTGAACGAATTCAAGAAGGTGGTAGCCAGCTATCCAAGCAGCGACTATGCCACCCAGGCCACCGAAAAAATCAAGGACTGCGAGAACCGCCTGGCCACCCACGAACTCGTTATCGGCGAATATTATTACAAGGCCAAATCCTACCGGGCAGCCCTCAACCGGTTGCAGCCCATCATCACCACCTACCCGGACTTCCCGCGCCTGGATGCCGTGTATTTTTACATAGCCGATTGCTACTTTAAGACCAGGAAATACGACGAGAGCCTGCCCTACTTCACCAAGCTCATCTCGGACTATCCGAAGAGCAAGTTTGTCAAGCAGGCCCAGAAAAGAATAAAATCGATTGAGCTGATTAAAAAGAGTGAAGCCACTAAAGCCGCGCAGCCGGCGAAGCCAACAAAATGAGGGAGGATGCGATGAAAGAAAGATCCAGAAAGGCAAAAAGGCTGGCCGGGTTCCTGGTGGTCAGCCTGGTCCTGGGACTGCTTTCGGCAGGCAGCCAGGCCCTTCGAGCCCAGGACCAGAACCGGCCGGCCTGGGAATTCGGGCTGACCGGTGAACTCTACGCCCGCGGGATAAAATGGGCCGACCAGACCTCCACCCTTAAAGCCACCAACCTGATGCTGGAGCTCCGGGCCAGAAACCTGGGAAATATCTTCAACCTGAGCGTTTTTGGCGGACTGGGTTTGCCCCGGCCCAACGGCTTGGTCTTTGACCAGTTGCCGTTGAGCCTCGAATACCAGGGCGGAAGTATCACGGGGCTGCTCGTTGGAGCCAGGGCCGAGGCCAGGCTGCTTCCGGCTTCTGACTTTAATTTTGGACTGATGGCTGAATTCGCTTCTTACCTGGGATTCAAGAAAGACTTTGCCCTTTCGGGGCTGGTGGTGCCCGGGACCGCCACGGTCAGCCCCTCCTGGTCGCAGGCTACGGGCGGACTGAGGGTCACCTATGATGCCCTCGAAGGCAGCCAGCCCTTCCTGGAAGTGGCCGGCTCCTATTTCTGGGGCAATTTCAAGATGAAAGAAAAAATTGAAGACCTGGAAGGCGAACAGACCGTGGACCTCAAGGGTTCAAGCTATGTCTCCATCACCGCCGGCTGGAGCTTCTTCCTGGTGGACAGGATCACGCTCGTTCCGAAGGTCCGGATCTTTCCGGGCTCGAAGACAGGAATCGGCGGCGGAGTTAGTATCTATTACGGTTTCTAAGGTCTGGAAGGGAGGACAGAGATGGCTACCACCAACCTCAAGAAAAAATACCGGATTTTGCCGGTAGCTATATCAATCTTGCTGGCCCTGGCCCTGGTCATCACGACCACTCAATCCGGGGCCCAGAACAAGCTCAAGGACAGGCTGGCCGCTTCCGGCCAGAAATCTTCCGGCCGGCTGGAAGAGGCCCTGAAGTCAAGGTTGAACCCGGCTCCGCCGGCCAGGATCAAGGCCATCAGCCAGCCGGTGGGCCAGCCCGCGGGACCGAAGTATTCTTCGGAAAAGGTCCTGGTCAAGTTCAAGCCCGAACTCACAACCCAGTCAACCGAGAACATTCTCCGGGCTTACCAGCCTCGCGACTTCAAGCTGATTCCCAGGATAAATGTTTACGTGGTGAAAATTGGCGAGGGCACCACGGTTGAAGAAACCCTGGCTGCCCTGAAAAATAACCCGGACGTGCTCTATGCCGGGCCTGATTACAAGCTGCGGCTGGCCGCCCAGCCCAACGACCAGCTATTTCGCTACCAGTATGCCCTCTACAACCCAGGCGGCACCCTGCAGATTCCAGGCAGCCCGACCGGGAAGAGCCGGGCCGACATCAAGGCCACCGGGGCCTGGGACTTTGCCAAGGGCGACCCCAACCTGCTGATTGCCGTGCTGGATTCCGGGATCGATTACACCCATCCCGACCTGGCCAGCAAGGTAATTTCCACCGGCCGAGACTTCATAAACGATGACAACGATGCCATGGACGACCACTGGCATGGGACCCATGTGGCCGGCATCATCGCCGCCGCCACCAACAACACCGAGGGTATTGCCGGGGTGGCCTGGGACTGTCGCCTGCTGCCCGGGAAGATTATTTCGGCCGAGGGCGAGGGTGATTATTCCGACCTGATCGAAGCCCTGATCTGGGCTGCCGATTACAGTTCGGGACAGGCCAAGGTCGGGGTCATCAACATGAGCGTCGGCGGCGACCAGCCGGACCAGGCCCTGAGGGCAGCCCTGGAATATGCCTTCAATAAAGGAATTGTCCTGGTAGCCGCTACCGGAAACGATGGCCTGGCCGGTGTGCTCTATCCGGCCGCCTACGACGAGTTCTGCCTGGCAGTCTCGGCCAGCGATTACAACGACGCTGTGGCAGATTTCAGCAACAGCGGGCCGGAGGTGGACGTGACCGCCCCCGGGGTCTGGGTGCTGAGCACTATTCCCCTGGCCATGACCGAGCCGGGTTACCTGCCCTACGCCTTTGCCAGCGGCACTTCCATGGCTGCGCCGCACGTGGCCGGCTTTGCCGCCCTGGTCAAGGCCAGTAAGCCCTGGTTGAGCCCGGGTGACATCATGAAGCTCATCAAGTATACCCCGGACGATATCGAAACTGCGGGCCGCGATGACTATGCCGGCTACGGTCGGATCAACACCGAGCGGGCCCTGTCTCCGTTCAAGATAGTGAAATAGGGACAAGCTGGATGCGGCCCGGTTGTGGCTGAAGGATGATTCGCTACCTAAGAATTAAGAACCTGGCAACCATCGAAGACCTGGAGCTGGAGCTGGAGTCCGGCTTCACCATCCTGACCGGGGAGACCGGTGCGGGAAAATCAATAATCATCGACGCCCTGAAGCTCCTGCTCGGAGAGAAAGCCCAGGCCGACCTCATCCGCACCGGCAAGGACGAAGCTTCTATAGAAGCCGTGTTTGAAGTCCAGGATCGCAAGTCCCTGCCGGAAGACCTCGAACTGGAAAACGGGAACCAGCTTTTCCTGCAGCGAATAATTTCCAGCCAGGGCCTGAGCAAGTCCTACCTCAACGGCCTGCTGGTCCCGCTCAAGAAGCTCAAGGAACTGGGCGAACTGCTGATAGATATCTACGGGCAGAACGACCACATCTTCCTGCTGGATACTTCCAACCACCTGAAATTCCTGGACGACTTCGCCGAGGCAGCGGAGCTAAAAGAGAAGGTCCGGCAGGCTGCTTCCCGGGTCCGGGCCCTTATCCGCCAGAGAGAAGAACTCACCGCCCGGCAGAAGGAACGGGCCCAGCGGCTTGATTTCATAAATTTCCAGGTCAAGGAAATCGAGCAGGCCGGGTTGCGGCCGGGCGAAGACGAGGAGTTACTCCAGGAGCGGGCCATCCTGAAGAACTCGGAAAAAATCGCCATCCTGGTCAACCAGGCCATAGACATTTCCTACGAAAGCGAGGAGTCGCTGGTGGCCGGCCTGAAAAGAGTGGAAAACATCGTTTCCGAGCTACAGGGTTTCTTTCCCGAGCTCGAAGGAAGCCGCCTGCAGCTGGCCGACTTCAATATTTTCTTGAAGGAGCTGGCCGGAAACCTGATCGACCTGCGCGATAAGTATGCTCCCTCGCCCCAGAGGCTGGAAGAAATTGAAGAAAGGCTGAGCCTCATCGAGAAGCTGAAGAGAAAATACGGCCCGGGCATAGAAGAAATCCTGACCCACCTGGAAAACATACGGAAAGAAAAAGAAGAGCTGGAGAAAAGCGAGGAAAAACTGTCGGACCTGGAGGGGGAGATAAAAGCCGCCTTCGACGACTACCGGCGGCTGTGTGGCCAGCTAACCAGGCTTCGCCAGGAAAGGGCCGGCGAGCTGGAGCAGCTCATCGTCAAAGAGCTGGCGCAGCTGGCCATGGGCAAGGCCCGGTTCAGGGTGGAGTTCCGGCCGCTGTCGCCATCGCTCGAGGCCCCCTCCACCATCCGCGACCTGGGAGCCGAGGAGCTGGAATTTATCCTCTCCCCCAACCCGGGCGAAGAACTGAGGCCGCTGCGCCGGATCGCCTCCGGCGGAGAGCTGTCGCGAATCATGCTGGCCTTCAAGTCGCTGGGAAAAGAGGCCGAAAGGGGACGGACGCTCATATTTGACGAGATCGATTCGGGTATCGGCGGGAAGACGGCCGACTTCGTGGCCAAGAAACTGCAGCAGTTAGCCCGCCGCCACCAGGTGCTGTGCATCACCCATCTCCCACAGATCGCCTCGGCCGCCAGCCATCACTTCCGGATTGAAAAGAAAACGGAAAAAGACCGGACCTACACCCTAGTGAAAAAACTGCGGGATAAGGACCGGCCGGAAGAAATCGCCCGCCTCATTGCCGGCACCAGGCTGACCGAGGCCAGCCTGCAGATGGCCCGGGAACTCCTGGAGCAGAACTCCGGGCGCAACTGAACGGATGAGGTCCCGAGATTTATAAAACCGGTAGACAGCCGGGCCGCCGGAAACTTCCATTCAATATAGACCCTATTAATTTTTTTGATTTATTAATTTTCAAAGCCGCTTCCATCCAGAACCTTAAATGTTGATTTAAGAACCTTTGGTGCTTAAACTGTCCTGGTTAGAAACTCTACCCTATCATCGGTGATGGGCCCTGCTGCCCCCATAACCAACTAACCCGGTTTAAGCTATAATAATTGCTCAAGCGATGGAAAAGACCGGTGAGCTGATGCTGGACGGAAAAACTTTTTACATTCATACCTTCGGCTGCCAGATGAACGTCAACGATTCCGAGCACCTGGCCAGCCTGCTGCTGGCGGCCGGGGCCAGGCCGGCCCGGAGCACGGAGGACAGCGACTTCATCCTGGTCAACACCTGCGCCGTCAGGGAAAAGTCCGTGGAGAAGCTTTTCTCCTACCTGGGCCGGCTAAAGGACCAGAAGGAAAGCCGGGGGGCGGTCCTGGCCTGCCTGGGCTGCGTGGCCCAGCTCTACCGGGAAAAACTGCTGAAGAAGTTTCCCTACCTGGACCTGGTGGCCGGGCCGCACCAGTACGCCGACGTCCCGCTCATCCTGAAAAACATTCAGGATGAAAGACGGGTCCTGACCGCCTGGGAAAAAGACTGGACCGACCTGCCCATCGTCCCGGAAGCCCGCGACAGCCGGGTCTCGGCCTACGTTACCATCATGGAAGGCTGCAACAACTTCTGCACCTTCTGTGTGGTGCCATACGTCCGGGGCCGGGAAAAGTACCGGCCGCTTCGCTCCATCCTGGAAGAGGTCAGGTCCCTGGCCGGGCGCGGCTACCTTGAAGTGCAGCTTCTCGGACAGAACGTTAACTCCTACCGCGACCCGGAAACCGGGGCCGGCCTGCCCGAGCTGCTGGCCCGGGTGGCCGACATCTCCGGGATCGAGTGGATTCGGTTCATAACCTCCCATCCCAGGGATTTCGGTCCGGAGCTCATCGAGGCCATGGCTTCTATCAGGCAGGTCTGCCACCAGCTTCACCTGCCGCTCCAGTCGGGTTCCGACCGCATCCTGGAAATGATGAACCGGAAGTACACCCGGGCCGAGTACCTGGAAAAGATTGACCGGCTGAAATCCCGGCTTCCGGACATCAGCCTGAGTACCGACCTCATCGTCGGTTTTCCCACCGAGACCGAGGAAGATTTTAAGCAGACCATGGACCTTCTGGAAAGAATCCGGTTCGCCAACATCTTTTCTTTCCGCTACTCCCCGCGGCCGAGGACGGCCGCAGCCAGGCTGAAAGATGACGTGCCCGAAGAGGTCAAGATAGACCGCCTGGTCAGGCTGCAGACCAGGCAGAAAGAAATTCAGCTGGAGTTCAACCGCAGTCTGGTGGGCCGGACGGTCAGGGTGCTCTGCCTGGGAGCCAGCAAAAAGGGTAATCTTTACGCCGGACGGAACGAGGGCTACCAGGTGGTCAATTTTCGCTCGGAGAAAGATGTCAGCAACCGGATGGTTCAAGTCAGAATAACCGGCTGCGGGCCTTACAGCCTGCACGGCGAGCTGGCCGCTGAATCCGACTGACCGTTCCTGGTTCAATTGCAACCTTTACCCTTTTAAGATATAATTCATATCCGTTTTATGCGGGTGAAGGATAAACCTGGTAATGAAAGTCAACGTTTGGAGTACCATCAACCAGCTCAGCAAGGAGCGTGGTGTCCAGCCCCGGGTCATCATCAAGGCCATAGAAGAATCACTGCGCATAGCCGCCACCAAGTTCTTTAACAGGGGTGAGGAAATAATCGTCGACTTCAAGCCGGAAAAGAGCGAACTCCGGGTCTATGCCGTCAAGAAAGTGGTGGAAGAGGTGACCGACCCGGCCAGGGAAATTTCACAGGATGAAGCCGTCCTTCATGACCCGACGGCCGGACTCGGAAAAGAGATTGAGATAGAGCTTCCGGCCGAGACCCTGGGCCGCATCGCCGCCCAGGCCGCCAAGCAGGTTATTTTCCAGAAGGTGCGAGACGCCGAGCAGGAAAAAGTTTACGAGGAATTCGCCCCCCGGATGGGCGAAATCGTAACCGGTGTGGTCAGGCGATTCGAGAATAACGGCACGGTGCTCGAAGTCAACCGGGCCGAAGTTTTTCTGCCGGACAAGGATAAGCTCCCGGGCGATGATTTCCGGCCGGGCGACCTGGTCAAGGCCGTCATCACCCAGGTGCAGAAAAACGTCCGCGGCCCCCAGGTTCAGCTTTCGCGGACTTCCCCCCGTTTCCTGTTGAAACTGCTGGAGCTGGAAATCCCGGAGATAGCCTCCGGGACGATCAAGGTCAAGGACGTGGTCCGCCAGCCGGGAGAAAGGGCCAAGGTGGCCGTGGCCAGCCAGGACAGGGATATCGACCCGGTCGGGGCCTGCATCGGGGTCAAGGGCAACCGCATCCTGGCCATCAGCAAGGAGCTGGGCGGGGAGAAAATTGATATAATCGAATGGGCGGCTGACCCTCAGGTCTACGCCAAGTTCGCCCTGAGCCCGGCCCGGATAAATAAAATCGTGATCACCGACAAGCAGGCCAAGGAAATGGAAGCCCGCGTTGACAAAGAACAGTTCTCCCTGGCCATTGGCAAGAAGGGCATAAACGTCAGGCTGGCCAGCAAGCTGGTCGGCTGGAAAATTTCAATAATCCAGGAATAAGAAAGCTTAAAGAATAGACTATGGACAAAACCAAGACCAAAACCACCGTCAAGGGCAAAGCCGAGAAAGAGGCCGAAGCCCAAAAAAAACCGGCCGCAACCACGGGCGAAGGCAAAGCTGCCCCCGCCGAAAAAACCCCGGCCACAAAAAAGGCTCCGCTCGAAAGCAAAGCTCCGGCCGCTCCCGCTGCCAGGACTGCTCAGGAAGCCAAAACTTCCACCGCGGGTAAAGCCCAACCGGCAACGACCGGGCCCCAGCCAGCCGCAGCCAGGCCACAGGCTCAGCCCGGGCCGGCAACCGAACCCAAAGCCCAACCTGTAAGTAAAACCCCGGCAGCTAAACCGGCAGCCTCCAAGGCTCCGGCCGCTCCCAGGCCGCGGCCAAAAATCCAGATCCAGGAAGGCATGACGGTTAAGGACCTGGCCGAGCGCTTCAAGATAAAACCCAAAGACCTGATAGACCATCTCCAGGCCGCCGGTTATGACGCCGCTGCCTCGGACCTGATCGATGAATCGCTGCTTCAGGCCATCTCCAGGATTATCAAGGTTGACCTGGAAATGGTCTCCTTAGAACAGGACATCAGGAAGCTGGCCTTCAGCTTAAAAGACGACCTGGTAACCAGGCCTCCGGTGGTAACCATCATGGGCCACGTCGACCACGGCAAGACCACCCTGCTGGATGCTATCAGGTCCTCCAACATCGCCGAGCGGGAAGCGGGCGGCATCACCCAGCACATCGGAGCCTACCGTGTCAATTACAAGAACCGTTACATCACCTTCATCGACACCCCGGGTCACGAGGCTTTCACCCAGCTCCGGGCCCGCGGAGCCCAGCTCACCGACATCGTCATCCTGGTGGTGGCCGCCGACGACGGGGTCATGCCCCAGACAAAAGAAGCCATCAGCCATGCCCAGGCGGCCAACGTGCCCATCATCGTGGCCATCAACAAAATAGACAAGCCCGAGGCCAACCCGGAGCGGGTCAAGCAACAGCTGGCCAAGGAAGGGCTGATCGTGGAAGAGTGGGGCGGTAAGACCATCTGTGTGGAAATCTCGGCCAAGGAAAAAAAGAACATAGACGAGCTGCTGGAAATGGTCCTGCTGCTCGGTGACATCCTGGAGCTCAAGTCCCATCCCTACGTCCCGGCCCAGGGCGTTATCCTCGAATCCAGGCTTGACCCCCAGAAAGGCCCGGTGGGCACGGTCATCGTCCAGCTGGGCACACTCACCCCCGGCCAGGCATTTATCTGCGGTTTGACCTACGGCAAGGCCCGGGCCCTGTTCGACGAGTGGGGTAAGCCGGTCAAGAGCGCCGGGCCATCCACCCCGGTCGAGGTCCTGGGCTTTGACCAGGTGCCCGAGGCCGGAAATTTCTTCCAGGTGGTGCCAGACCTGGAAATCGCCCGCCGCATCTGCGAATTCCGGATCGCCCGGACCAAGAAAACTCCCCAGGCCAAGGAAGTCCCCCTGACCCTGGAAGACCTGTTCAAGAAAATTGAAAAGGGCCAGACCAAGGAACTCCCGGTCATTATCAAGGCCGACGTCCACGGTTCGGTTGAAGTGCTCAGGGGATTGCTGCCGACCCTCAGCACCGACCAGGTCAAGGTCAACATCCTTCAGGCCTCGACCGGCAACGTGACCGAGGCCGACGTTATTCTGGCTTCAGCTTCGGGGGCCATCATCATTGGCTACAACGTCAAGGTTCCGTCCAAGATCCAGGAGCTGGCCCAGAACGAAAAGGTGGAAATCCGCCTCTACCGGATCATTTACCAGCTCACCGACGACCTGAAGAAAGCCGTGGCCGGAATGCTGGAGCCGGTGGTCAGGGAAACCGTTCTCGGCCGGGCCCAGGTCAAGAAGATTTTCCAGATAGCCCGGGTGGGTACGGTCCTCGGTTGCCAGGTCACTGACGGCAAAATTGTCAGGAACGCCGAGGCCCGGGTCATCCGCGGGAACGAAGTTCTTTATCAGACCAGGATCTCTTCCCTCAAGCACCTCAAAGACAGCGTGACCGAGGTCATCAAGGGCTATGAGTGCGGCATCGGGCTGGAGAAGGCCGACCCGGTCCAACCGGGCGACGTCATCGAAGCCTTCGTCCGGGAAAAAGTCAGGCCCGAGTAAGGGGCCAGCCAATGATAGTCGGTGTTTTGACCCTGGAGTTTTTCCTGGAATATTCTCATTCCCTGAAGGAAAAGCGCCGCTTCATCAACAGCTTTACCGACCGCCTGAAGCACCGCTACAACGTTTCGGTCTCAGAAATCGCCTTCCAGGAAAGCTGGCAGCGGACGGTGCTGGCCGTGGTCACGGTCAACAGCCAGCAGTCCGTGGTGCAGCAGGTCCTGGGCCGGGTGCTGGAAGAGGCCCAAACCACTTCTGAAGCCCTGCTCTCAGGCCACCAGCTTAATTATTACTGACGGGAAAAAGACATGCCCGCTGAAGGTTCCTACCGCCCGAAAAGAGTCAGCCAGCTTATCCTGCAGGAAATCAGCCGCCTGCTGATCAGCGAGCTGCCCGAGATGACCGGCTTCCTGACGGTGACCGGGGTGGAGATGCCGCCCGACCTGAAGACGGCTCGCATCTCGGTTTCCGTCCTGCAGAAAGAGAAAAGGGAACCCATCCTGAAACTTCTTCAGAAGAGAACCCCGCACTTCCGCCGGCTTCTTGCGAGCAGGTTGAATTTAAGATATAATCCAGAGCTAATTTTTGCTCTTGACCTCACGGCCGATTACGAAGAAAGAATCGACCGCCTGCTCGACTCGCTGAAAGAAAATGAGCCAGACGATAAAACTTGAGATAGCCAGGAAAATACAGGCCAGCCGGCACATAGCCATCACTTCCCACCTCCGCCCCGACGGTGACTCCATCTACACCAGTCTGGCCCTGGCCGAGATGCTGGACCTTTTGGGAAAAAAAGTCCAGGTGGTCAACCACGACCCCCTGCCCTTCCCCTTCTACGAATTCCCGGAAACGGCCAGGATAAAAAGGGGCCAGGTCGACCCGGAAGGCCTCGACCTGGTAATCCTGCTGGAGTGCGTGGACGTCTCCCGCTCCGGCCAGACCGGAATTGACCACCTGCCGAAAATCAACATCGACCATCATTATTCCAACTCTCCCTACGCCGACCTCAACTGGATCGACCCCGAGGCTTCGGCCGTGGGCGAGATGGTCTACGAGCTGCTGGAACCGCTGGGGCTTCGGCCCACTCCTCGGATTGCCGAGTTCCTGTACGCGGCCATCTTTTCCGATACCGGTTCCTTCCAGTTTTCCAACACCAGCGCCAGGGCGCTCTACACCTGCTACCGCCTGGCCGAGGCCGGGGCCAACCCCAATGCCATCGCCGAAAAGCTGCTCAACAACAACACCGCGGCCAAGGTCCGACTGCTGGGAAAAGTGCTGACCAGCCTGAGAACGAACCCGGCCGGCAACCTGGCCATGCTGGTCATGTTCCGCCGGGACCTGGAAGAGGTGGGGTTGAAAGATGTCGACGTGGAAGACATCACCACCATCGCCCGCTCGATCAAGGGAGTGGAGATGGTCATCTTCTTCAAGGAGATGGAGCCGGGAGTCTTCCGGGTCAGCCTGAGGTCCAAAGGACAGGCCAACTCGGCCCTGGTGGCCGAAAGTTACGGCGGTGGCGGTCACATGCATGCCGCCGGCTTTACCGTTCACGGGGAATACGAAGAGCTATCGCGCCAGATTTCGCTGGCGGTGGAAGAAATACTCAGGAAGAACGGGGCCAAGAGCTGAAAGCAGCCTCAAGCATGCCAACCATGGATGGCCTGATTGTCGTCGACAAGCCCGCGGGCCTGACCTCTCATGATGTGGTCCTTAAAATAAGAAAATTTCTCAGGGTCAAAAAAATCGGCCACGCCGGCACCCTCGACCCCCTGGCCACGGGAGTGCTGCTGGTAACCGTCGGGCAGGCCACCCGTCTTTTCCCCTACCTGGCGGGGGCAGACAAGACCTATACCGGGGAAATCAGGCTGGGCCAGGCCACCGATACCTACGATTCCGAGGGGCAGCCGGTGGGACCTGAAAGCCGCGACTTCCCGGAAGAAAAGGAACTGCTGGAGAAGGTCTCTACCTTTTCCGGAGAAATCAGCCAGCTTCCCCCACCCTACTCGGCCAAGAAGGTCAATGGTCAACCAGCCTTCAGGCTGGCCAGAAAGGGCCTGAAGCTGGAGCTGAACCCGGTTCAGGTCACGGTCCATCGCTTTTTAATCCTGGATTACAGCCCGCCGCTAATCAGGTTCCTGGTGGAATGTTCCTCGGGGACTTACATTCGCTCGCTGGCCCACGACCTCGGGCAGAAACTCGGTTGCGGGGCCCATCTTTCGGCCCTAAGGCGGATAGCCTCGGGTCTTTACACCGAGGAGGAAGCCCTCAGCCTGGAGACGATAGAAGAGCTGTCCCGGAGTCAGGCCTATGACCGGTTTCTTATTCCCCTGGACAGGCTGCTTCCAGACTACCCGGCCATCTGGCTGGATGAACAGGGAGCCAGGGCCTTTGCCCACGGCAACGGGTTCAGCCTGAGGCAGGTCAGCCGGGCCTCCCTGGCCTCCAGCCGCCGGCAAGAGCCCTCGATTTTCCGGGTTTTTTCAGACCGCGGCCGGCTGCTCGGCCTGGCCAGGTTTGAAGCCGGAACCCAGGTCTTCCGCCCGGAACTGGTGCTGACGGCCGGTTCTCCGGACTGAATCGGCCGTTACTGTCAATTTTTTTTACCGTATTTCAAAAAAAGTTAACAACCGTCCTTGAAATTTGACCGGCGCTGATATATTTTATATAGGCGATGAGGCTAAACAGGAACCAGATAGAACACTTATCATTCGTAATATTAAGAGCGCTGATAAAAGAGGGGAAAATTCTGGTCGAAGACAAGACCCGGGTGCTGGAAGAAATCATCAACCTCATCACCGAAGAGTTCGTCAAGGAAGACAAGCTGGACCAGGAGGTCCGGGAAATCCTTAACAAGCACATGGACGAAATTCGCAAGGGTAACATCGAGTACCAGACCATGTTCAAGATGATCAAGACCAAACTGGCCAAGGAAAGGAACATCGTAATCTGATGAGCAGGCTGTCCAAGGAGAAAATTCATCACCTGTCCAAGTTGCTGATGCAGGCTCTCTACAAGAACGACCAGGTGGATTTCCTGGACGAGCCCAACGAGGTGCGGCTGACCATCCAGAGGGCCATCGAAGAGGAGATGAAGCTCTACGACCAGCTCGACCGCAAGGCCAGGGAGAAGATAGCCGCCCAGAAAAAGCAGATTGAGGAAGGTTCCCAGGAGTGGGAAATCCTCTACCGCAAGTATTACAACGAAGAACTCTCCAAGCTGACCAAGCTCGCCGAATAACCGCCGCCTCCCTTGTTTTTTTGATAATCAGGTATTGCCTTTTTTTGATTTAATTTAGCTTGACTGGTGGCTGCCCTTTTCTTACCAATTAATCCCCGGCTTCCTGCTAAGACCAGGGGACTGTCTTACCAGGCTTGAGTCTGACCGCCTGCTATTCCCGGAAAAGAGGGCCGGGTCTGTTGCCCCGGCCGGAAGCTCAAAACGTTCCGGGCTGTTTACAGTCCAGCAGGCCCGGATTCCTCAGCAGAAAACTTGAAGGAGACAGAGCTACCCCCGCTGAATAAAGTCGCTTGCCAGGCTGGCCGCCCGGTGGGGCCATCTTATTTTCCGGCGGGAATCAAGCAAAAAGGATAGTCAGCAACACCCGGAAGCTTGGAAAATTGGATTTCTCGTGGCCTGCTCCCCCTTCTGGTGGTAAGCATGGCAACCGGATCTTTGGGGCAACCCGGTCAGCACTCAAAATGAATTAAATCACCACGAGCTTAAAGGAAAAGGACCAGAAGCCACAGATAAATTCCTTTGGATAAGGCCTGGCCTTTAAAAAGAAAAGGGGCGGCCCGAGGCCGCCCCTCAATATGTCGAGCGAGTATTAGAAGCAGTATCTGAAGCCCAGGCCCATCTTGTGGTGGTCTTCGAAGTTGCGGCCGATGGGGGCCCTGAACTCTAAGAACAGGTGGCTCATCCTGACGTAGTTGTTGAACAGGGTAACTCCGAGCTGGCCGACGGCATCAACACCGCTCTTCCGGTTGTAAAGGCTGCTCAGTTCCTTGGTGGTAAAGCCGGGTCCAATACCCAGGTAAACCTTGCCGAAGTGGAAATTGGCCAGCAACTCACCCATGATGATGGCCTTCCAGGGGTCGCCCTTGAGTGGCAGGCCGGCACCGGCGGTCATGGTCAGGCTGACCTTGTCCGGGTTGATCCAGTAGAAGAAACCGGGCCTGAGGTACAGGTAGAGAGCATAGCTGGGCAGGTCGTACTGGTCGCCGCCGTGAGCCAGCATCGGGCCGAGTTCGATCAATCCGAAGAACTTCTTCCTGGTAACGGTGAAGGACTTCCTGGAGTCTTCGGAGGCCGAGGAAACGGCGCCGTCGTTATCGTAGGCGGTAGTGCTGACGGTGAAGGTCCCTTCCTTGTAAAGGGTCTTTTCCCAGGTAAAGGGCTTCTCGGTGTCATTGAAAGAGTCAATCACCTGGCCGTTGGCATCCTGGAGCTCAAAAACCACCCTGGTCACCTCGCCGTCCGGGTCGGAAGAGCCGGAAGCGTCAAAGGTCAGGGGCTTGCCGTACATGTTGGTGCAATCGGTGCAGGAGGGAACAACCTTGGCCACCGGCGGATAATTGATGTAAACCTTGCCCTCGCAGGGGTTGGCCGACGGTTTTCCGGCCAGGTTAATGGCCGAGCCCTTGAAGATGTATTCGCCGGGCTTGTCCAGCTTGGTCTGCCACTTGGCTCCCTCGGGGGTCAGGTCCTTGCTGGCCACCTTAGCACCCTGCTTGTCAAAAATCTCGACCTTCATGCTCTTGGCAAACTGGGTGCCGCTCATGTCGACGGTGATGGGGTCATTGATGTTGGCCTTGGCCGGCGACACTTTCAGGGAGCAGATGGCCTCGGGGATTTCTTCCACCATGTCCTTGAAGGCGATGTTGCCGCAGGGCTTGGGGATGATGAAGGTGTAGGTCTTATAACCTTCCTTGACCTTAACCGCAAAGACCTCAACCGGTTTCTTTCCGGCCCACTCCAGCTCTCCGGAAACTTTCACCTTGCCGTGGGACCTGAACAGCATCCACTTGACGGTGTCACCGATGTTCCAGGTGGTGTCCTCGAACTGGGCCGTCTTCAACTGGTTGATGAACGGTTCGTAGAGGGAACCGTAACCAGCCTGTTCGAACCCGGTCTTGATGTCGGCCGCGTAGCGGTCAACCAGCATCTTCATGACTTCCGGGGTCGGAATCTTTCCCCTGACTCTGGCAAAAGTATACTGTCCGATATTGTTGATCTTCTTGGCTTGGGCAGCGGCTTCGAGGGTAAAAATCAAGACCAGAACGATTACCATGAAAATTGCCATCTTTCTGATTTTCATCAGCACTTCCTCCTTATTATTTATTGTCTGGCTCTTTCATTTAATAAAAAAATCCCCCGGTTGTCAAGAAAAATCGGGTATCTTTCTCTTAATTTACAGGGAAACAAAATTGCGGCTGATAACCTCAATCCAGCGGTCATCCCGGGGAGTTGAGTCCAGGGCTTCCCTGATCAGATCCTGCCCGGAAAAGCCTTTTTCCAGCATGCCGCGCAGTAGCCGGGTAGCCGAGGCGGGATCAATTTCAGGATGGGCCTGGAGTCCCCAGACATTTTTTCCCTTCAACCTGAAAGCCTGGACCTGGCAGTAACGGCTGCGGGCCAGGACCTCAAACCGGCTTTCATCCAGGTTACAAACTTCATCGTAATGAGAAGAAAAGACATAGAGCCGCCCGGCCGGGCCGAGCAGCGGGTCGGGCTTCAAAATTTCCACCTCGTCCCAGCCCAACTCCGGACGTTCGGCCCTCCTGACGCAGGCCGGTCCGGCCAGGGCCAGGGCCAGGAGCTGGTGCCCGTAACAGCTCCCGAGGACGACCAGTCCCCTTTCAACAGCTTCTTTAACCAGGGCGGCCTCGGCCAGCGCCCACGGTTCGAGGTTGACGATGGAAGCCTCCGACCCGGTAAGAATCAGGTGGGTATAGCCGTCATCCAGGTCTGGCAGGTAACCATCCACCGCCCGGAAAGAGCGGAACGGGAGGTCGATGTGGGCCGTCCAGTCTTCAACCGGGTTGTAGCTATCCGGCCAGAGGGAGTTATCTATGATGGCCAGTTTTTTCATCCGTGCCTCTTTTTTTAATAAAATTGGTTGAAATTATAATAAAAATACGGTAAAAAAAATAGGTTGATGATGAATTAATAATTTTATATTGAGACTTATTCTGCGGACCTGTAAACCGAGATCAGGAGAAAAGGAGAAACAAGGTGAACGTGGTCAAGGAAGAAACCGAACTGCATGTCATCACTCCCAACGAGCCCGGCATTTTCGGACGGGTCCTGGGCACCCTGGCCAACGCTGGAATAAATTTAAGGGCTTACTGCGTTTTTTCAGAAGAAAACCGGGGACACTTTCGCCTGATCACCTCGGACAACAAGAAAGCCGAAGCGGCCCTGAAAGCGCTTCGCTACAAGATAAAGGTCACCCGGGTCATCACGGTTGAAGTGACCGACCGCATCGGGGTGGGAGCGGAAATCGGCGCCCTGCTGGGCGGAGCGGTCATAGATATCAAGTACTCCTACGGTTCCTCGGCTGGAGCCGGCAGAACGCTCCTAGTCTTCAAGACCAGCAACAACAAGAAGGCCCTGAAAACCCTGCAATAAGAAACCCGGGGTCAGCCACCCGTCTCCGTCGCCTGGCCCTCTCTTCTCTGCCCGCGTCCTGAAAATGTCCTGATGAACAGGATGACCACGCCCACGGCCAGTCCCAGCAGCAGCCAGTCGGCGGCCAGCAGTATGTAATTTTTCTTCAGCCAGTAGGAACGCAACAGGATGACCAGCGAAGCCAGTGTGGTCAGAAGCATGAAAACTCCAGGCACCAGGGTAAACCAGTTGGGCCGGCGCCGGAGCAACAGCCAGGCCGAGACGGCAAACAGGGTCAGGGCGGCCAGCAGCTGGTTGGCCGTGCCGAAGATGGGCCAGAGCACGTTGAAGGCGTTGGAATAGGCCAGGACCCACATCAGCAGCACCGCCAGCCCCGAATTAACCCAGTAATTCTTTAAGAAGCTGGGGGGATTCTTGAAGACTATGGACCACAGCTCTTCAAAAAGGTAACGGTTAAGACGGACGGCCGCGTCCAGGGTGGTGACCACGAAACCTTCCACCAGCAGGATGCCAAAAATGGTGCCGAGGGCCACAGGGATACCCAGGCCCAGGTTGAATAGATGCCCGGCAGCCAGGGAAAAGCCAAGAATGGGATTGGATTTGACGGCCGGGTCCTGCGGCCAGACAATCGATTTGTAATCGCCGAAGCCCAGGGCCGCTCCGACTGCCAGGACCACGCAAACGGCCAGGACCGACTCCAGGAGCATGGCGTTATAGCCCACCCGGCGAGCATCCTTCTCGCAGGGCAGTTGCTTGCAGGTGGTCCCGCCTGCCACCAGGGCGTGAAAGCCAGAGATGGCCCCGCAGGCAATGGTGCAGAACATCATCGGCCAGATCAGGCCCAGGTTCTGGATGCCCTCCTGCAGGTTGAAGGCCGGGATGGTCACCTTCAGGCCATGGAAGCCGGTGTTGAAGACCGACAGAACCAGGAGGATTATCCCTCCGTAAAGGATCTGGACGTTGATGAAATCCCTGGGCTGGAGAATCACCCAGACCGGAACCCCGGCCGCTATCAGCACGTAGATGGAAATTATTATCATCCAGGTCCTGGGGCTCAGGGTGACCGGGTAGTGAATGCCGGCGATGACCGAAACCACCCCGATGGCCAGGGCCAGCAGGTAGGCCAGGGCGGTTTTCATTCTTTTTTTATAAAGAAGCCAGCCCAGCAGCGGCGAACTCAGGGTTATTATGATGACCGACATGGAGGCGATGCCCCCGATGCGGCCCATGACCACGCCATCCACCACCGCCGTCTTGAGGAAGGTCTCTCCCTCTTTGACCCCGATCTTGGCCAGCGGCCAGAGAGAGGTCAGCGAGATGGAGGTGGCATTGAGGAAGGAGGAAGTCACCAGGACGATCATGACGATGGTAAAACCGATGAACAGGTTGAAGCCGGCCGGTCCCAGCGTGCGGCGGGCCACCTCGGCCATCGACCGCCCGCCCTCTCTCATGCTCACGAAAAGGGCGCTGAAGTCATGGACGGCCCCGATGAAGATGCCGCCGAAAACAATCCACAGCCAGGCCGGCACGTAGCCATAAAGCAGGGCCATGGTCGGACCCAGGATGGGGCCGGCCCCGGCGATGGCCGAGAAATGATGGGCAAAGACGATGTAGTTCCTGGTGGGGACGTAATCGCGTCCGTCGTTGCAGGTGACGGCCGGGGTGGGGTGAGCCGGGTCTTCCCCGAGCTTGCGGGAAAGGTAACCGGCATAAAAGCGGCCGGCCAGGATAAATAATATTATGGCTATGAATAGCAGGAGCAGGACGTTCATCTTGTCCTCCGGTCAGAGAGTTGGTGCCGGGAAAAATAGACAGAGATATACCACAGCCGGAGGCAAAAATCAAAGAGCGACGGCCTGCACCCGCTCAGTCGAGCGCCGTGATCCTGAACCTGACCCCCCTGGGGTCGGGACAGGTCAGAATTTCAGTTTCGGCAATCCAGTCGTCCTGGGGCAACTCATCCTGGCGCTGCTTGGCGGTCAGGAAGGGAAACAGGCTGTTCAGGGCATACAGGCAGATCCTCTTCCCCTCGGGGACTTCCAGCATCCCTTCGCCCCTGATGTAAAAGCAATCGCCGGGCTTATGCCGGGCGCCGCAGCGGGAGATGACCTCCACCACTTCCACTTTTAAGTCTTTCATCCCTCCTCCTCCATCATGAATATAACCCGGCCGGGAAAAAAATTCAAAGGCCCGGTTGCTTCCGGGTTAAAAATCTGAGAAAATACATTCTAAAAAATCGCGGTCGGACAGGATTTTTAATTGACAAACCCTGCGGTTTGCAATAAAATCATTTCCTAACAACTTTAAGGAGGAGAGTATGGCGAAAGCAGAACCCAATGTCGTTCCGCTGTGCGATGTCTTACTCGTCTTATTGATCATCTTCATGGTTATCACTCCCATGGTTCAGATGGGCATCGATGCCAAGCTGCCCGAAGTCCAGGCTGAGAGCAAAGGCGGCCAGGACCCCAACGTCATCGTTCTGACCGTTAAGAAAAATGACCAGGTTGAAATACAGAGAAACCCGCTGGAGCTCAGGATGCTCCTGGAAGAGCTGCGCCGTCTGTATGCGGCCCGCCAGGATAAGACCATCTTCATCCGGGCCGATGCCAAGCTGCCCTTCAGCAAGGTCATGGAAGTCATGGATATCTGCAAAGGCGCTGGCGTAGAGACACTGGCTATCATCCCCGAGAAATTCGAAGAGTAATATCCCCCACCTGTTTTCCTTTTTTCTTAACCAAAAATGAATAAGGGCCTCGGAAGAGGCCCTTTTTTTATCTTCCAGAAACTGCTTATTTCCTGATTATCGGTCCGATCACTTCCCGCGAAATCACCAGGCGCTGAATCTCGTTGGTGCCCTCGTAAATCTGGAGCAGCTTGGCGTCGCGGACCAGCTTTTCCACCGGGTAGTCCTTCATGTAACCGTAACCACCCAGGATCTGCAGGGCTTCGAGCGAGGCCCACATGGCCAGGTCGGAACCGAAGCACTTGGCCATGGCCGAGTTCAGCCCGCAGGGCAGGCCCTTATCGACCATCCAGGCGGCCTTCCAGACCAGCAACCGGGCCGCCTCTATTTCCATGGCCATCTGGGCAATCTTGAAGGCTATGGCCTGGAAGGTGGCGATGGGCTGGCCGAACTGGACCCGGGTCTTGGCATAATCCACGGCATACTCCAGGGCGGCCCGGGCCAGGCCGACCCCGGCCGCGCCCACGGCCGAACGGGTACGGTCGAAGGTTCTCATGGCTATCAGGAAGCCCTGGCCCACCCGGCCGATGATGTTCTCGGCCGGCACCCGGACGTCCTCGAAGAAAATCTCGGCCGTGTTGGAGGCCCGGTGACCCATCTTGTCCTCAACCTTGCCAATGGTCACGCCGGGTGTCTCCCTGGGTACCAGGAAGGCGGTGATACCCCGGGCTCCTTTCTCCGGGGCGGCATTGGCAAAGACCACGTACAGGCTGGCCACCCCGCCGTTGGTGATGAAACACTTGGAACCGTTGATCACGTAATCCGAGCCATCCTTTCGGGCAATGGTCTTGATGGCCGAGGTATCCGAGCCTGCCTCCCTTTCGGTCAGGCAGTAGGAAGCAAAGGCCATCTTCCGGGAAAATGGCGTCAGGAATTTCTGCTTCTGCTCTTCGCTGCCGAAGAGGATGATTGGCGTGAAGGCCAGGGAGTTGGCCATCATGGTGGTGTACATGCCGGCGCAACCCCAGGCCAGCTCTTCCGAGATTATGGCCACCTCCAGGTCGCTCAACCCTCCGCCGCCGTATTCCACCGGAACATTGCAGGTCAGGAAGCCGGCCTCGAAGGCCTTCTGCATAACCTCTTCCGGAAATTTCTCTTCCCGGTCGTAGAGGGCAGCCTTGGGCCTCATCTCCTTTTCGGCAAAGGAGCGGGCCATGTCCTGCAAGGCTTTCAGCTCTTCGGTAAGCTCAAAGGAAATCACATCGCACCTCACTGTTATGTAAATTTATTAAGCCCTGATGATGAGCTTTTATAGTTTATCGGCCGGCTTTTGTCAAATCCTAAAACATGACCCGTGAAGTTAAGAAGACCGACAGGAGTCGACAAAAATGGCCCAATATTACTTCTGGAAATACCGAAAGGTTAATTGCCGGCCCAGAACCAGAGCTCTGGCGGCCACCGGGCTGTCCTCGACCGCTCGTACACCCCTCCGGTCAGGCTGCCGGCAATTGAAAAATGCCGTCGATTGTTATATAAAAAAACTTCATATTCCTGAAACAGGAAAGGATTCATAAGATGAAAATTTTCAGTTCTCTGGGAATGGCCATCCCGGAAATCCTGCTGCCGGCAGAGGGCCTGGACCTTCAGAAGTGGTCGGTGATTGCCTGCGACCAGTACACCTCGGAACCGGAATACTGGAAAAGGGTGGAAGAGCTGGTCGGGGAAGCCCCGTCCACCCTGCACCTGATCTACCCCGAAGTTTACCTGAACTCTCCGGATAAAGAGGCGCGCATCGCCAGGATCCAGGCCGCCATGAAGGACTACTTAGGCCGCGGGCTTTTCCGGGAGGTATCCGGAATGATTTACGTCGAGCGAGAAACCGCCCATGGCTGGCGGCGAGGACTTCTCTTCTGCCTGGACCTGGAGGCTTACGATTACAATCCCAGGGCCAGCAGCCTCATCCGGGCCACCGAGGGCACCATCATCGAAAGAATTCCGCCCCGGGTGAAGATAAGAGAAGGAGCGGCCCTCGAGGCCCCTCACATCATGATTCTTATTGATGACCCGGCCCACCTGGTCATCGGCCCGGCCGCCGACCACAGCCGGGAATTGAGCAAACTGTACGACTTCGAGCTGATGTTCAACTCCGGCCGGCTGCGCGGTTTCCTGGTCGACCGGCCCGAAGTAGAAAAAATGATCATGGATGGATTGTCCCGCCTGGCCAGCCCGGAGGAATTCCAGAAAAAGTACGGGTTGCCGGACAGGACTCCCCTGCTGCTGTTCGCCGTGGGCGACGGCAACCACTCCCTGGCCACGGCCAAGACCATCTGGGAAAGGACCAAGGCTGCAGCGCGAAACCCGGAAGACCTGAGGAACTCTCCCCTGCGTTATGCCCTGGTGGAGGTGGTCAACCTCCACGATGAGTCCCTGGTCTTCGAGCCGATTCACCGCGTTCTGTTCGAAGTCCGCCGGCCGGACAACCTGGTCCCGAACCTGGTGGAGTTCTTTAACGGCCGGGTGGAACTGCGAGAACACCGCGATTTTGAAGAAATGAAACAGGCGGTCAATTCCCGCCGGAACCAGGAACAGATAGCCGGACTGGTCGGCCAGAACAGCTTCCACTCCATAAGGTTCCTGCAACCGAAACACAACCTGACCGTGGGCAGTTTGCAGGCCTTCCTGGATGATTACCTGAAAAAGCAGGAAGCTTCCGGCCTGGATTACGTTCACGGCGATGACTCGCTGCTAAACCTGAGCCGCCAGAAACCCGGGAACCTGGGTTTTTACCTTCCGGCCATGGACAAGTGCCAGCTTTTTCCCACGGTCATCCTGGACGGGGCCCTGCCCCGCAAGACTTTCTCCATGGGCGAGGCCTGGGAAAAGCGGTTCTACCTGGAAGCCCGGAAGCTCACCGGCTGAGCCGGGACCTGACCGGCACAGACCAAAAAAATACAGGTGAATTTCACCGGGCGCTGGCTGGCGGAAAATAATCGTAAATTACTTCAGGGCCACGATCATCATTTTTTAACTCATTCAGTTCTTGAGGCCGGGCTATAACTTCTCGATACGGTGCGGGCCTAAGAGAACTGGCCGGGATTTCACGGGGCAAGACCCGGGGCTGATATATGAATGACCATTCATATATTAGAGTCCGGGCAGCCTCGGCCGGAAGCCAATCGGGGCTTAATTAATTAGCGGTAATGGAGAGGCGCTCAATCTAACTGAGCCAGCAGCTGAGAAGACTGGAGCTTCGGCCAGAGGATTTCCGGCCTGGTCTCCCGGTCGACCTTCAGGCTTATAACCGGAACTTCAGACTGGCGGAAATATTCCAGAAGCGGCCCGGTCTTTTCCTGGTAAAGGCGGTAGCGGCGGACAATGACCTCCAGCCGGTCATCCTCGCGCCCCTGACGTTCCCCGTCGAGGTTGGCCAGGATTCTTCTCACGGCCACGTCCTCGGGACAGTCAAGGCTTACCACCAGGGCGATGGTCAAAATATCTTCCAGCCAGCCCAGCTGGGCCCGGTGACGCGGCAACCCGTTAAGTACCAGGATATCGTCTTCACCGATCGTGTTTTTTTCGAGGAAATGGCGGACAATTTTTCTGACCAGCTCCCGGTCAGCCTCTTCAAACAGGCTGGCCGTTTCCACCGATTGCCTGATCCGCTCCAGTTCCTGCCGGCTGAAATGGCCGGCTGCGGCCAGGCCGGCTTCTCCTTCCTGCCCTGATGTTTCTTTTTTTCCTGCTCCCTTTTCAGCCTGGCTGCCGGACCCGGCCGCGGAATGCTCCTTGAGTATTTCCCGGAGCTCCCGGCCGAAATCAAGATGACAGAACCTTTTCCCGGCGATGGATTGTTCCTGGAGGTAATC
The DNA here is from genome assembly GCA_013178315.1 of Candidatus Aminicenantota bacterium. Taxonomy (GTDB): domain Bacteria; phylum Acidobacteriota; class Aminicenantia; order Aminicenantales; family Saccharicenantaceae; genus Saccharicenans. The sequence continues at coordinate 11,849 of JABLWX010000007.1, read as the reverse complement.
TCCGAGCGGACTCTTACCGGCACCGGGTGGGCCTATTAAAAGAAGTGCTTTCATCAAGCGGAGATGAAGAGTGCGCCCGGCAGGGCTCGAACCTGCGGCCTACTGATTCGTAGTCAGTCGCTCTATCCAACTGAGCTACGGGCGCATAGCGAAAATCTATTAAATATTATCTTACCGGGACAGATTTTTCAACCGGCCTCAGCCAATTTTAAGAACGGCCGCCCCGTTGACCAGGCTGTGCTTGACTTCATAGAGGGCCCGGTTAGCTTCTTCCAGGGGGTAAATTTTGACTTCGGTCTGGATGGGGATGTCGGCCGCCATCTTCAGGAACTCGACTCCGTCCTGCCTGGTGGCGTTGGCCACGCTCTTCAGGCATTTTTCGTGGTAAAGTTCGCTTTCATAATTAATTTCAGGAATCGGGCTCATGTATATTCCGGCCAGGGCCACGGTCCCGCCGCGGTCCACCGCTCTCAGGGCCAGGCGGGCCACTTCTCCGGCCGGGGCAAAAACAATGGCGGAATCCAGTTTCTCCGGTGGAAGCTCATCGGGTTTCCTGGCCCAGCAGGCTCCCAGTTCCAGGGCGTGTTGCCGGTGTTCCTGGCTTCGGGAAAAAACGTAAACCCGGCAGTTCCAGTGCCTGGCCACCTGGATGGTGACGTGGGCCGAGGCCCCGAAACCGTACAGCCCCAGTTTCTGCCCGGGCTTGATGCGGCTCAGCCGGAGCGCCCGGTAGCCGATGATGCCGGCACAGAGCAGCGGGGCGGCCTGCTCGTCGGGGAAATTTTCGGGCAGCTCGTAGGCAAAGTCTTCGGGAGCGACCAGGTACTCGGCATAACCGCCGTCAACCTGGTAGCCGGTAAACCTGGCTTCCAGGCACAGGTTCTCCAGCCCCCGGCGGCAGAAGCCACAGTGGCCGCAGGCGCTGTACAACCAGGCCACGCCGACCCGGTCCCCCTTCCTGAAAAGTTCGGCCCCCTCTCCCTTTTGCTCCACCACCCCGACCACCTGGTGCCCTGGAATTCTCGGCAGCGGCACTTCCGGCAACTCCCCCTCCACCGTGTGCAGGTCGGTATGGCAGACGCCGCAGTAATTGACCTTTATCAGGATTTGGCCGGGCCCGGGATGCGGGCGGTCGACTTCCTGCAGTTGCAACGGATTTTCCTCAACGGGTTTGAACCCGGAAACAACCATGGCTCGCACCGCCAACCTCCTTGTCAAGGACTGAGCCGGGTGAAGACCTGACCGGTCAAGCGGGCTTCCTGTCCCTGCCAGAACCTAACTGCCCTTCCCCGCTTCAGTCCAAGACCGGCCGGGGCTCAGGACCTGTCTGGCCTGGTGGACTTCAGCCTGCTGACCTTGTTATTGAGGCGCTCCACCCTTTTCTCGAAGTCCCGTTCGTACTTTAAGTCACGCCCCCGGGACAGGGCCAGCCCGTCCAGGGCATACTTCAGGGCCTCCTCCGGGTCTTTCCGGTGATGTTCATAGTAGATGGCCAGCTCCCGGAAGCATTCCAGGTCCTCGCTGTTTTCCAGGAGGTTCTGCCAGAGCTCGATCGATTTCTCCCACTTCTTCTGTCGCTTGAAATACTGGGCCAGGTTTTTCCGGACCCTGGCCGAGACCGGCTCCGGCAGGTTTTTATCCAGGGCCTTTTCATAGTAGGCGATTGACCTTTCCACCTGGCCGGCCCGCTCCAGGATCTTACCCACCCCCAGTAGCTCGGTAGCCTCGATGTCCACCTCATCCTGTTCCAGGGTCCGGGCCACCAGCAGGGAGCCGGCCACCACCACTCCGTAGAGAGACATCAGGTCTTCCTGGTTGTGGTAGAAAATCGGTTCGACCAGCGAGAAGTCCCCGGTCCTCAGGTATTGAAAATACCGCCAGGGAATCTCCTCGGAGGGGATGTCCTCGGCCCGGTCCACCCCCAGGTGGTTAAGGGCCAGCTCGTACAGGCGGCAGCTTTCATACCTGTGCTTCCAAAGGTGCCGGGCCGTGTACAGGAAATCGAGGTGGGGCAGGCCTGTCAGGACCAGCCGCATCCGGTTCAGGGTAAACCGGGTCTCCAGGAGGGGCAGGTCAAAGCCCTTGCCGTTGTAGGAAACGACCGAGGTGAATTTTTTTTCTTCCAGGAGCTGCCTCAGGTCCTCCAGCATCCGGCCCTCGGCCGCCAGGTCGTTCAGGAAATACTGGACTATCTTCAGGTTATCATTCTCGAAAAAGCCCAGGCCGACCAGGAAGGGCACGGTCCCGGTGCCACCGGCCAGCCCGGTGGTCTCCAGGTCGATAAAGACTGCCCCGGACAGTGACAGGCTTTCAAATTCCCGGTCCCTGGCCAGGACGGCCAGGACCTGGCCGGGAATATTCAGGCCCAGCGACAGCGGAATCTGTCCGTAACGGGCCCCGAGGTGGTAAGAGTTTTCCAGGATGAGAAACGGCTGGCTGCTTCCCCCCCGGCCTGGCCGTTCCCCGGGCAGGATGGTCTTCCCTTCCGGTTCTTTCTTCTGCTTCCTGGAAATTTCCAGCAGCTTTTCCAGTTTCTCCCGCGTGGTCAGGTTTTGCCGGGAATTGAGCTCCTGCCAGATGGCCTTGACCTTATCCGGAGACTGGCCCCTGGCCTTCTTCCTTAGCGATTCCCTGAGGTCATCTATATCCATCGTGGCTCTTCTCTTTCTGGCTTACCTAATTATACTCCATCGGCCGGGATTATCATCCCCGCGGACGGGCCCGGGGCAAAATTTTTGAGCGGCGGCTATTCTCCCACGAACTGCAGAAGGACATTCCGGCTCCTCGGCCGGTTGTCAAAATCAACCAGGACGATCTGCTGCCAGGTGCCCAGCTGCAACCGGCCCCCGGCAAAGGGCACCATGAGCGAGGGCCCGAGGAGCGAAGCCCGCAGGTGGGAAAAGCCGTTGGCATCGCCCCAGGTTTCATCGTGATGGTAGCTGCGGTTTGATGGCACCAGTTTTTCCAGGAGTTCCGGCAGGTCCCGGACCAGCCCGGGCTCATATTCCATGGTGGTGACCCCGGCCGTCGAGCCCTGGACAAAAACCAGGGCCTGTCCCTCCTTCAGGCCACTGGCCTCAAGCCTGCGCTCCACTTCCGGGGTCAGGTCCTGGATATCATTGTGCCCGCGGGTTGAAATGGTAATTACTTCCTGGACAATTCTCATCTCTCGCTCCCGCTCTTTAATATAAACCATCCGGGACGAGGTTTCAAAAAATCGCGGCCACAATGCACCATTTTTCATTATTATTCTCACTTTCCTCTGCGCGGGAATACTTTTCAGACAACACCTTCCAGTTCAGAGCAGAGGCGCCCGGGTCAGGCTACCATCAAGAGCCGGATTCAGAGTCCAGACATCCAGGCGCTCAGAATTAAGAGCCGATCTTACCCGGGCCGCATGAATTTGAAACCTGAGTCTGGATTATTCCGGGCCAATGCGGTTAAAATTAGGTCTTGAAAAAAATTGAAAGGCAATTTCATGGGCACTCATAACTTCCTGGCATTTGACCTGGGAGCGGAAAGCGGCCGGGCCATGCTGGGCCGGCTGCAGGCTGGCCGGCTGGAGTTAAAAGAAATCCACCGCTTTCCCAACAAGACCATCCTGCTGGAAAACCGCCTCCACTGGAACATCTATTACCTTTTCGAAGAAATCAGGAAAGTCCTCCGGGACTGCCGCCGGGACGGCCTGGAAGTGTCCAGCCTCGGGGTGGACACCTGGGGCGTGGACTTTGGCCTGCTGGATGAGCGGGGTAACCTCCTGTCCCTTCCCTACTGCTACCGGCACCGTTCCTTCCCGCAAGCCATGGAAAAATATTTTAAGAATTTTCCCGGGGAGGAGCTCTACCGCCTGACCGGAATCCAGTTTCTGCCGTTCAATTCACTCTTCCAGCTCTACTGCTACCTCGAGGAAAACCCGGGAATAATCCGGGCCGCCCGCAGGCTGCTGTTCACCCCAGACCTCATCAATTACCTGCTGACCGGAAAGCAGGCCACCGAGCTGACCATTGCCTCCACTTCGCAGATGCTTTCGCCCTTCACCCGTAGCTGGATACCGGAGCTTCTGGAGAGGATGGGAATTTCTCCCGGTATACTTCCCGAAATCAACCAGCCCGGAACCCGGCTGGGGAAAATTTCGAGCTGGCTGGTGGAAGACGGGGCGCCGGACATAGAAGTTGTCCAGGTGGCCAGCCACGACACCGCCTCGGCCGTGGCCGCGGCCCCGGGCCGGGGTGAAGACTGGCTCTATATCAGCTCCGGGACCTGGTCGCTGGTCGGGGTGGAACTTCCGGAGCCTGTGGTCAGCCCGCAGTCCTTTGCCTCAAACTTCACCAACGAGAGCGGGCTGGGCCGAACCATCCGCTTCCTGAAGAACGTCACCGGTCTCTGGCCGCTGCAGCAGTGCCGCAAGGTCTGGGCCAGGAACCGGGACCTTAACTATGAACAGCTGGTGGAAATGGCCAGGGCCGCCCGGCCCTTCCAGCTTTACCTGGACCCGGATGCCCCCGATTTTCTCCACCCCGATAACATGGTCGAAGCCATAAATGCTTACGCCCGGAAGACCAGGCAGAAAGAACCGGGCGACATCGGGACCATGGTCCGGACCATCCTGGAGAGCCTGGCCTTCAAGAGCCGGCTGGTGGTGGAGGAACTCGGCCGGCTGACCGGGAAAAAGTTCAGCACCATCCACCTCGTCGGGGGCGGTTCGCGCAACCAGTTGCTCAACCAGTTCACGGCCGAGGCCACCGGCCTGAGAGTGCTGGCCGGTCCGGACGAGGCCACCTCGGCCGGCAACATCCTGGTTCAGGCCCTGGCCGCCGGGGCGGTGAGCAGTCGCCAGGAAATAAGAGAAGTGGTCTGGCGTTCTTTTGAAATAAAAGAATTCAACCCACAACAGCAGGAGCTCTGGTCAGACCGTTACCAGGATTTCCTGCGGGTGACCGGGCTGAAGTAGATGCCCCCAGCCCCCGGTCTTGACAGCGGAACCTTAAAATTATAAAAAATCATCATCCAGGAGGGTTGATAATGGACCTGACCGTGGTCGATAAACGTTACCGGGAAGCCAGGGAAAAGTACGCCGAGCTGGGTATCGATACCGAAAAGGCCCTGGAAGAACTGCAGAAATTTCAGCTGAGCCTGCACTGCTGGCAGGGAGACGATGTCCAGGGCTTCGAATGGCAGGAAATCAGCTTCGAGGGCTCGGGCCTGCAGGTCACCGGTCATTACCCGGGCCGGGCCCGGAACGCGGCCGAGCTCCGCCAGGACCTGGAAAAAGCCCTGTCCCTGATCCCAGGACACCACCGGGTCAACCTCCATTCCATTTACGGCGAATTCAACGGGCCGGTCGAGCGCAACGAATATGAGCCCGCCCACTTCCGGGGCTGGGTGGAGTGGGCCAAGGTCCTGAACATCAAGCTTGATTTCAACGCCACCTGCTTCAACCATCCCAAGGCGGCCTCGGGCCTGACCCTGAGTCACCCCCGGAAAGAAATAAGAAAATTCTGGGTCGAACACGTCAAGTGCTGTCGCAAGATTGCTGCCTTTTTCGGCCGGGAACTCAAGTCCTATTCCGTCCATAACCTCTGGATCCCGGACGGGTTGAAGGATATTCCCTCCAACCGCTGGCTCTACCGCCAGCTTCTTTACGATTCCCTAGAGGAAATCTTCGAGCTGGAGTTCTCCCAGACCCTGCTCAAGGACTCGCTGGAAAGCAAGCTCTTCGGCCTGGGCAGTGAAGCTTTCGTGGTCGGCTCCCATGAATTTTACCTGGCTTATGCCCTGAAAAAGGGAAAGATGGTCTGCCTGGACCTGGGTCATTTCCACCCGACCGAGTCGGTGGCCGATAAGCTTTCGGCAATTCTGCAGGTCAGCAGCGAGCTGCTCCTCCACATCAGCCGTGGCCTGCGCTGGGACAGTGACCACGTGGTCATCGGGAACGATGAGCTGGACACCCTGGCCGAAGAAATCATCAACTCCCCCATCCCGGAAAAAATTCACCTGGCCCTGGACTACTTCGACGCCTCGATGAACCGGGTCGGTGCCTGGGTGCTGGGAGCCAGGTCCAGCCTGCGCAGCCTGCTGCGGGCCCTGCTCCTGCCCTGGGAAAGAATCAAGCAGGCCGAGCTGGCCGGAGAAAGCCTGGTCAAGCTGGCCTGGCGGCAGGTGGCCCGGGACCTGCCCCTGGGAGCGGTCTGGGACTACTACTGCCTGAATCACAATGTTCCGCCGGAAAACATGTGGCTGGCCGAAGTCAAGGACTACGAGGAGCAGGTGCTGAGCCAGCGCTGAACCATCCCATCCTGTAGGCGTTTGACTATTATTCAGTAGCTGCATTAAACTATGCCTGAATTCTGACCATGACCTCAGAGGACAAGACCATAGACCAGACGCTATCCGAGAAGGAATATGAGGCCCTGGCCTTTCAGAAGGCCCGGGAGGTGGTCCTGTCCCTGGCCAACACCATTTCCGCCCTGAAAATTTTCCCGGCCCACCATGCCTCGGCTATTCATTTCCGCCAGGACTTTATCGCCAAGCTAAAAGCCTTTTTAGACCAGTTCCAGAAGCTGGAACTGGAAATTGGTGAATTCGCTTTCTACTTCCAGGGCAAGCCGGTCTACCAGGATGAAATTTCCAGCAAGAGTCTCCCCTTCTTTTTCTATAAGGATGGACTTCGGGTGCTGGCCCTTTACCAGGGGATGGATGACCAGGAAATCAGCGAGTTCCTGGACCTGGTCCGCTCGGAGTCGGCCAAGCCGGCGGAAGAATCAGAACTGGTCAACGCCCTGTGGCTGAAAGACCTGGCCAACGTCCAGTACTATGCCCCGGAAGAGTTCATCGAAAACCGCATCCTCGAAGAACGGGCCGAAAGCCTGAACAAGAAGGGGCTGCAAATAATCCCCCAGGAACTGGCCAGTCGGACGGTGGAGATCAACGTCAACCGGGAAAAGATTTTTTCCGGCAAGCTGGAGCTCCGGCCCGAGGAGAAACAGGCGCTGGAGTCTTTTCAGGACCGGGAACTCCTTGACCTGCCGGAGACCTGGCAGCAGACTCTCGATTTCGCCGAGGGTGAGGGAGAAACCAGGCCTGAAAAAGAAGAGACAGGGCCGGAGCGGGAGAAGACTGCCGGTGGCCTGGCCGGCCGGGTGGCCCTCAGCCCGGAGGAAATGGAGCTCTTAAACCAGCTGGTGGAGCGCAACCGCCAGCTCTCCCCGGAAGAAGAATTTCTTAACCTGATGATGGAAATCCTGGCCCTGGAAAAAGACCGGGATCAGTTCCAGACCAACCTGGACATTCTCCGTAATTTTTACCAGGAGAGCATCAGGACCGGCCGGTTTGAAATCCCGATTCTCCTGGACAAGAAAATTAAAGACCTGAAGGCCCTGATATCGGCCGACCAGCCGGAAAAGCTGCCGGGACTGGAAGCCTTCGCCGCCAGCGCCGGCAGCCTGCAGATCCTGGACGAGATCAGGAAACTGGTAGACCAGAAAATTGAACTTAATTACCTGGCCCTGTTTGATTACCTCAGGCAGTTCGGCGAAAGGGCCCTGCCCTTCCTGGGCGAGCTCTACGAGAAAATTGACCAGCCGGAATTCAGGGAGAATGTCCGGAACCTGGTCAGCAGCAAGCTCCAGGAAAATCCCGGGTTGGCCGCCATCTTCATCGACGACCAGAGGCCTACCCTGACCGGGGCCGTCATCGAGTTGATGCGAGCCATGCCCGGCCAGAAAATCATACCCCAGTTCAGCAATTTCCTGACGCTCAGAGGTACCGGCCTGAAATTAAAGGCCATCGAGGCCCTGGGGACCTTCCAGGATGAAATGGCCAACAAGATACTATTGGGCTTCATGAACGACCGGGATTCTGAGGTCCGGCTCAAGGCCACCTCCAGCCTGAAGTACCTGGGCGATTCCAGCCGCCTGGGCCAGCTGATGAAGGAGATCGCGAGCCGGGCCTTCCGGCAAAAGCCCTTTGAAGAGAAAAAGGCCCTGTTTGAATTTCTCGGCCGGAGCCGGAACCCGGAAGCCTTCAATTTCCTGCGCCGGATGTACCTCAAGAAGTCCTGGCTGCCCTCGAACACCGAACTCAGGCTGTGCGCCGTGGCCGGACTGGAGGCCAACCGCAGCCCAGAGGCCGTGGAGCTCCTACGCCGGGGAGAAAAGTTCCTTAACCGCCGGGTGCGGGAAGCGGCCAGCCAGGCCCTGGTCAGGTTAACCGTGGGCGAAGAAAAGAGAGACAGGACATGACCGAGGAAACATTGAAACCGGACACAAATCAGGCCAGCGGCCCGAAACAGCAGAAGCTGGCCATCAATTTCCTGGTCCGGTTTTATATAGTCTTCAAGATTCTCAGGTTGTACGCCGAGAACAACGAGCTTCTCCAGGAACAGACAGAGCTGCTGTACCAGACTCTCCAGGAACTGAAAGAGGCTGCCCCGGAGATAAACTTCAAGATCAAGCGGGAGTCGATCTTCTTCAACCAGGCCCGGCTGAAGTTTTGCCTGGCCAACTACCCGATCTTCAAGTTCCTGCTGGAGGAGTTCCGCAAGCGGGAAATCGGGTTGCTGACCATTGAGCCCGACGTTTCCCGGGAGGAACTTCTCCGGGCGGTCAACGTCCTCGGCCTGAAAAGGACCTCGGCCACTCCCTTCGAAGACATAGTCAGCGAGCTGGTCCAGCAGAACGTGGAGCAGGTCAGGCTGGAGAAGCTGGAGGCATCTGAAAAGCTGCCCAGTCCCGAGCGCAGCGCGGCCCGCCTGTTCTTCCTCAGCATCCTGCACCTGCGGGAAGTGTCGGAAAGGAACAAGGAAAACGAGCAGATCAGACTCAACACCACCCGCCGACTGATCCAGTCCATCTTCAACCACCTGGTGGACAACGAATCCTTCCTGCTGGGCCTGACCACCATCAAGAACCACGACGAGTACACCCTGAACCACTCGGTCAACGTCAGCCTGCTGGCCGTGGCCCTGGGCCGGCGGCTGGGACTGTCCAGGGCCGAGCTGGTGGACCTGGGCCTGGCCGCTTTCTTCCACGACCTGGGCAAGATTGAGACCCCGCTGGAGATTCTCAACAAGCCGGGTCAATTGACGGATGATGAAAGAAAGATCATGGAACTCCATCCCCACCAGGGCGCGGAAAAGCTGGTCCAGTTGCGCCAGTTCCGGAGGCTGCCGGTGAGTGCCATCCACGTGGCCATGGAGCACCACATCAAGGAGGATTTGACCGGCTATCCCCGGTTAAAAATAAAAAATGACGTCAACCTCTACAGCCGTATCGTCAAGGTCTGCGATTTCTTCGATGCCATCACCACCAAGCGGGTCTACCGGAAAAAGACCTTCACCCGCTCGGAAGCCCTGAGCCTGATGCTGGAGAATATCGGCAGCGAGTTCAACCCGGTCATCCTCAAGACCTTTGTCCAGATGATGGGCATCTTCCCGGTGGGCAGCCTGGTGCTGCTCAACACCGGGGAGGTCGGCCTGGTGGTGGAAAACAACCAGGAAACCAGGTTCCTGCTGCGACCCAGGGTCAAAATAATCGTCGACAGCCAGGGTCAGAAAGTCGACGGCGAGGTGGTGGACCTAACCGAGGTCGACCCCCAGACCAGAAAATACAGGCGGACCATTGTCAAGGAAATCAACCCGGAAGATTACGGCCTGGAGGTCCCGGACTACTTCCTGGTCCAGGCCATGTAAGCTGGAGAAAAGAAGTGATGACCAGCCTGAGAAACAATTTTCAGGACGGGTCCAGGAGGCCCGGACCGAAGACTTCATATCCAGGAGTTAAGGATGGCGATTCATCCACCCTTTGACCTGAGGGTAGAGTACCTCAGAGAACCAGAGATCATCGATATCCCCAGACCACGTTTCTTCTGGAAACTCAGGAGCGATTTCCGTGGCGACCAGCAGACCGCTTACCAGATCATAGTCTCCTCCGAGAGGGAATTCTGCGAAAAGGAGGTGGGCGATTTCTGGGACAGCGGCAAGGTCAGCAGCCAGGAGTGCACCCACATTCCCTATGGCGGCGAGGAACTGCTGAGCTGCCAGAACTACTACTGGAGAGTCCGCTGGTGGAACATCTCCGGGCAGGTCAGCCCCTACAGCGATATCGCCGTCTTCGGCACCGGTTTCATGGGCACATCAAAATTGCGGGCCAGCTGGATTACCATGGAAGAGCCCGAGACCTATGCCGGTCCAACAACGGTCCTGCTCGGACAGAGCGAAAAACCGGACATCCAGTGCCTGGGAATCTACCTTAGGAAAGAATTCAAGAGCCGTGGCCGGGCCACCCGGGCCATGATTTATATCAGCGGGCTCGGGCATTACCGGCTTTACTTTAACGGGCAGAGAATTGGCGACCGGGTGCTGGACCCGGGCTGGTCGGATTATAATAAGGTAGCCCTGTACTCGGCCTACGAGGTCACCGACCTGGTCCGGGAACAGAACGCCGTGGGGGTTGTCCTCGGTAACGGCCGCCACATCCAGAAGTATGGCTACGGCCAGCCGCGGTTGCTCTGCCGGCTGGAGATCTACTACGAAAAGGGCGGCCTGGACATCATCACCAGCGACGAGAGCTGGCGGGTCTCTGGCGGCCCGGTCAGGGAAAACGGAATCTATTTCGGCGAAAACTACGACGCCCGCCTGGAACAGCCGGGCTGGGCTGAGCCCGGTTTCGACGACTCCGGCTGGCAGAAGGCGGTGACCGTTTCCGGTCCGGTCCTGGATGCCCAGAACATTCCGCCCATAAGAGTTACCGAGCGGTTGAAGCCGGTTAGCATCAGGCCGGCCGGAGAAGGCCGGTACATTTTTGATTTCGGGAAGAATATCTCGGGCTGGTCCAGGCTGCGGGTCAGCGGCCCGGCCGGCACCCAGGTCCAGCTTCGCTACGGCGAGCTCCTCCACCCGGACGGCAGCCTGAACCAGGCCACCTGCGACCGGGCCAGGGCCACCGACGTTTATATCCTGAAGGGCGATGGACTGGAGGTCTACGAGCCGCACTTCACCTACCACGGCTTTCGCTACGTGGAGCTGGACGGCTTCCCGGGCATCCCGGACGAGAATGCCCTGGAAGCCTGCTTTATCCACAGCGATGTGGAAAGCAGCGGGCAGTTTGAGTCGTCAAGCCAGCTGCTGAACAGGATCCATGGTTGCTGTCTGACCAGTTTCCGCTCCAATCTGATGAGCATTCCCACCGACTGTCCCCAGCGCGACGAACGTCACGGCTGGCTGGGAGATGTCCTGGCCACAGCCGAGGCGGCTTCTTATAATTTTGACCTGGCCGCTTTCTACACCCATTTCCTGGATTTGATCCGGCAGGCGCAGAAGGAAGACGGCCGCCTGCCCGATTTCGTCCCCCCGTATAACCCGGCCGTCTACCCGGCCGACCCGGCCTGGGGTTCGGCCTACATCAGTCTGTGCTGGCACCTTTACCAGTTTTACGGCGACCGGGACATCCTGCGCAAGCACTTCCAGAGCCTTAAGAATTACATAGAGTTCCTGAGGCAGAAAGCCACCGGAAACCTGCAGCTCAACCTGGGCAAATACGGCGACTGGTGCCAGCCGGGGGGCATGGTGTCCAAGAAAACCCCGCTGGAACTGGTGGCCACCTGGTTCTACTATCACGACGTGCAGATTTTTGCCAGCATCTGCGAGCAGGTAGGAAGAAAGGAAGAAGCCAAGCAATACCAGGAGCTGGCCGGGCAGATCAAGACGGCTTTCAACCGGGCCTACCTGGAAGGACATCAGTACAAGGCCCTGCGACAGGGTCCGGTGGACCGCTGCCCGGACCAGACGGCCAACCTGCTGCCGCTCCTCCTGGACCTGGTTCCCGAAGAGGTAAGAGAAAAAGTGCTGAAAG
>JABLWX010000069.1 GCA_013178315.1 Candidatus Aminicenantota bacterium | reverse complement strand
GCTTTCCTCCAGCCAGAGTCCCGATTCCCTCGTATCCCGTCCGGTTACTATCCTGGGCAGGAGCTGCCGGCGCAGCAGCAGCCGGGCCAGGGCCCGGCCGAGGATTATGACCGATTTTTCATCCAGCGGAAATTCTCCGGCCCGGGCTCTTAATCCGTCGGTTCCGAACAGCTGTGGCATGTCGTCCATTCTTCCTTTTCTAAGTCTGAGGCTTCGAGGTTGCTAAGAATTGCAGACAATATTATAAATCAAGCTGAGCAAAATTCGAACGCCGGACGGCCGTCCTGGACCCGTTGGCCCCCGATGCCCGCGAGTCTGCTTTCTCTATGATGATGGTCACCCTGGCCCTGGGGTAAGGAGTGAGCAACCGGAGTTCAGGCCGGGGCAGGATCAGGTCCACGTCCAGGACGGTGCTGGTGGTCAGGGTTGAAGCATCTATCGGGCTGGTTATGACCTTGTCCCGGGCCCTGACTTTGCTCTCCGGTCCGGCCACCATGACCCGGTTGGGGTTGACTTCCACTTTGGCCAGCTGGTAACCATCTGGAGGCCGCCCGATTATGGTCGGCACCACCTCCATCTCCAGTTTCTTGGTTCTTTCCAGCTTGACGTGAACATAAGCCGGGCTGAAACTGACGATTTCCACCCCTGCCGGGGCCTTGATCATGCTGGCCTCGATCAGGTATTCCTGCTGGTAGATGCTGGCCCGGCTCATGTCCAGCCGGGCAGAAAAGTTTTCCGGCCTCAGGTCGTTGATCAGTCTTTTCCTGGCTCTGATTTTAAGGTTCAAGCTGGTGTCGGGGGGGTCAAGCACTTCCACCTCGGGCGGAATGTTGACCAGTTCCAGGTTGATGGTCAGGTTCTTTTCGGCAAAGGTCTTCTCTTCCGGTATCAGGATTATCCATAGAACCAGGGCCAGGAAAAGGGCCAGGACCTTTAACTGCCAGTTGCGTACCACTATTTCTTTTATCATGGCTTTCATCTTGTTCTCAGGTATTCGTTCAGCCTGGTCTTCAGGACTTCTTTGCTGGCCATCTTTTCGATCTGGCCTCTGGCGGCCAGGGAGACTTCTCCGGTCTGCTCGCTGACCACGATAACCGCGGCATCGGTCTGCTGGGCCAGTCCCAGGGCGGCCAGGTGCCTGGTTCGGGTGGCCAAATTTTCACCCAGGGTATGGGTCTGGGGCAGAGGCAACAGGCAGGCGGCGGCGATGATCTTGTTGCCGCGGATTATGACCGCCCCGTCGTGCAGGGGAGATTTCGGGAAAAAAATGCTGACCAGAAGGTCCTTGGAGATCAGGGCCTCGATGGCCGTGCCCCGTTCGGCATGGGGAGACAGGTCGATTTCTTTTTCTATGGCAATCAGGGCCCCGATTTTCTTGCGGGACAGGTAGTCCACGGCCAGGACGATGTCGTCCAGCTTTTCCTTGAGCGAATATATCTTTAGCGGCTTGCGGAAAGTCCGGGAACCGATGGCTGCAAAGAAGCGCCGCAGCTCCGACTGGAAAAGGACAATGATGGCGATGATCAGGTAATTGATGAAGGACTTGATTATCCGGTTGGAGACGTACAGCCGGGCCCACTGGGTTAACAGGAAGAAGAACAGGACCAGCAGGATGCCCCAGGTGACCTGGTAGGCCCTGGTATCCTTGATGAGAACGAAAATGGAATAGAGGATAAAGGCCAGCAGCAGGATGTCCAGGATGTCGGTAAACTGCATGTGCTTCAGTATGATGACCAGGTTTTCCAGCATCTTAATCAACCACCCTTTCTTCCTTTACTATAGATTGAGCCACGAGTAAAGCCCTTTTTGCTTCCAGGACGTCGTGAACCCTGATGATGGCCGCTCCGCGGAGCCAGCTGAGGACGGCTGCGGCCAGGGTTCCTTCCAGTCGCCGCTCCACTGGTTCTCCCAGGACCAGTCCGATGAATGATTTCCTGGATGGCCCGACCAGGATCGGTCTTCCCAGGTCCAGGAAAAAATCCAGGCGGTTGAGCAGGGTCAGGTTGTGCTGCAGGTTCTTTCCGAAGCCAATACCGGGGTCGATTATGATCCGGTCGGCGGAGATGCCTTCTTCCTCTGCCTTTTTTATCCTTTCCAGGAAAAATCCTCTTATCTCGGACAGGAGGTCATCGTACTGCGGGTTTAGCTGCATGGTCTCTGGCGTGCCCTGCATGTGCATCAGGATGACCGGGACGCCGGCTCTGGCCACCACCCCGGCCATCCCGTGGTCATGTCGCAGGGCGCTGATGTCGTTGACCAGGTCTGCTCCCTCTTCCAGGGCTGCCCTGGCCACCCCGCTCTTCCTGGTGTCTATGGATATGAGGGCCGCGGTCAGCGGACGAAGCTTTTTGATGACGGGTATAACTCTGGCCAGCTCTTCATCTTCCGGGACTTCTTTAGAGCCGGGTCGGCTGCTTTCTCCGCCTATGTCCACAATTCTGGCCCCCTGTTCCACCATCTGCAAGGCCCGGTCCACCGCCCGTTCGGGCTCAAAAAACTTCCCCCCGTCGGAGAAGGAATCGGGCGTGACGTTGAGGATGCCGGCAATCCAGGGACTGGGACCGACGGTCAGTTTCTGCCCCCGCAGGTCAAGGGCATAAAGGCGCTCTCTTATCCGGTGGTTGTCTTTATTATGTTCCGCCAGGGGCCTCACTCCCGCTCTATTATGGCTGTCATTCCGGCGTCTTGTTTAGTACCAGTTCCTCCGGAGTTATTTCTGTGCCGGTTTCTTTCCCGGTCTTGGGCTGACCGTTGATCAGTTCATTTATTTCATCCGAGGACAGGATTTCCTTTTCCAGCAGGGCCTCGGCGATCTTCAGTAGCTTATCACGGTTCTTTTCAATCAGCTCCCGGGCCCGCTCGTAGCAGCGGCTGACTATTTTTTTGACCTCGGCGTCGATCAGCTCGGCCGTGTGCTCGCTGAAATTCTTGTGGGTGGCCAGTTCCCGTCCGAGGAAAATCAGGTCGTCCCGTTCCCCGAAGGACAGGGGCCCGAGCTCCGACATGCCCCACTGGCAGACCATTTTCCTGGCGATTTCGGTGGCCTTTTCCAGGTCATTGGCCGCCCCGGTGGTAATCTTACCCAGGATCATTTCCTCGGTGACCCGGCCGGCCATCAACACCGCCAGCTGGGCTTCCAGGTAGTCCTTGGTGTAGGTATAGCGGTCGGACAGAGGCAGCTGCTGGGTTACGCCCAGGGCCAGTCCCCGGGGGATGATGGTAACTTTGTGGATGGGATCGGCTTCCGGGATAAGGGCGGCCACCAGGGCATGCCCGGCTTCGTGAAAGGCCGTGTTCCGCTTGTCCTCGTCGCTGATGATCATGCTGCGCCGCTCGACACCCATCAGCACTTTATCCTTGGCTTCCTCCAGGTCCTTCATGGTAACGCTGTTCTGACCCTTTCTGGCGGCCAGCAGGGCGGCCTCGTTAATCAAGTTGGCCAGGTCAGCCCCGGAAAATCCAGGGGTAGAACGGGCGATAACCTTCAGGTCGACATCTTCGGCGAGCGGCACCTTGCGCACGTGGACGTTTAATATTTCCTCGCGGCCCCTGACATCGGGCATGGGCACCACTATCCGGCGGTCGAACCGTCCGGGTCGCAGCAGGGCCATGTCCAGGATGTCGGGCCGGTTGGTGGCGGCGATGACAATGATGCCCTCGTTGGAGTCAAACCCGTCCATTTCCACCAGCAGCTGGTTGAGGGTTTGTTCCCGCTCGTCATGTCCGCCGCCCAGTCCGGCTCCGCGCTGGCGCCCGACGGCATCGATTTCATCAATGAAGATAAGGCAGGGAGCGTGTTTCTTGGCCTGGTCGAATAGATCCCGGACCCGGGAGGCGCCCACCCCGACAAACATTTCCACGAAGTCAGAACCGCTTATGGAAAAGAAAGGAACATTGGCTTCCCCGGCAACGGCCCTGGCCAGCAGGGTCTTGCCGGTTCCCGGGGCGCCCACCAGCAGCACTCCCTTGGGAATGCGACCGCCCAGGCGCTGGAACTTGCGCGGGTCTTTCAGGAATTCGATGATTTCCTGGAGCTCGACCTTGGCCTCGTCCACGCCGGCCACGTCCTTGAAGGTGATTTTCTTTTGCAGGGGCGAAAACAGCTTGGCCCGGCTCTTGCCGAAGGACATGGCCTTGTTTCCGCCGGCCTGCATCTGGCGCATGAACATGAACCAGAAGAAAATCAGCAACAGGATGGGAAACCAGTTGAGCAGGATGGCCAGCCAGTTGCTGCGGGAAGTGTCCTTGACCACGATGTTGACCTGGTTTTCCCGCAGGACCTTGATCAGGTCGGCGTACTGGGGAGGCAGGGTGGTCTTGAAGCTGGTCTGGTCCTTGAGCTTGCCCTGGGCCTGGTTGTCCTGGATGGTCACTTCCTGGACGTTCTTCTGCTCAACCTGGTTCATGAACTCGGAAAAGGTGAATTCCTTGGCCCTGGGACCGGTCGGGAAAAAGCTCCAGAGCAGGATCAGCAGGACCAGCGAGGCCACCCAGAAGATTAAATTTTTAGGAGATTTATTCTTTTTGGCCATTTATTTTTTTCCTTAAATCAAGCTTCATTTTAACACGTTTTGCCGGTCTTGTTAACATTAAAACGGCATTTGCCGGGGGCCTTTTGGCCGGTCTTATGGCAGGGGTCGGGTTCGGGGCTGAACCTATCAAGAAAGCAGACCGGTCGGAAAGTCCTTTAACCCCATGTTACTGCGGTGAAGTCGGAAGTCCCAGGTGGCAACCAGGGACAAGTCAGAGGCGGTATTTAAGACCGAGGTAGTAGCGCTTCTCGAGGCTTGTTTCTTCCAGTTCATGCACCCGGCCCCACCTTTTTACGCCCTCCAAGGAACCGGTCAGCGAAAACAGCGTCCCGGGAATTCGGAATTCCAGGCGAAGCCCGTAGTGTTTTCTTGAATCGCGCAGGGGAGAATCGTCGGTGAGCCAGCTCTGGAAACGATCCCGACCCTGGATTGAACGGTAATAAACGTAATTGTAAAAGCCGGACACCCGCAGGTTGCGGTAGGTAAGCTCGGCCAGCGATTCCAGGTCCGGGCCGAAACCGTAATGGTAGCCATAAAACTTAACGGTGGTCTTCATGCCCTGGATGTCATTACTTGCGGAATAGCTGTTCAGGGGCAGGGAATTGATCATGCCGAAGCTGGGGTAGGCTTCTGCCCTGAGCCTCAGTTTCCACGGGCCAGAGTACCAGGTCACATCTGCCACCGGCCCCAGAAAGTGAACGGCGGCCAGTTTATCCCGGAAATCCCGGGGCAGTTCGAAATGAAAGTCTTCGGGGCGGTCGACCGGGATCTTCCCGGCATCATAGTCGGTAACCGGCCTTTTCAGGTACAGGAAGAAGGCCGAGCCGAGCCCGTAATACAGGCTGAAACCTTTTCGGTCCCAGGAAATATTCTGTACGAATCTGCCCACCGGGACGACCCTGGCCGTAACTCCCAGCTCTTCCCTGGTGGTTCCGTGAAACATGAAGTCAAAGTCCATCTGGCTGTAAAAGGGACTGGAGAATTTTTCATCCACCCGGCCGGGGAGGCCGTAGCTGCTGTCGGTGATTATCCTGGAATGCAGGCTGACCGCCAGGTTGCCGGTGCTCTCGGCCGGGCTGGCCGAGACCGGAGAGTTCCGGTAGCCCAGGAAAAGGTAGACATCCTGGGCCGCCCGGTTGTAGTTGTGATGGTAGGCCGACAGCGGTTTTTTCCGGTCAAGCCAGCCGTTGGCTTTCAGGAAGGGATTGAGCCAGGACAGCAGGCGGCCCACCGGGTTGTTCGAATTGTGAAAGTACCGACCCATCTGGAACCAGGTTTCCCCCAGGGAAAAACCGCCAACCGCGGTCATGATATTGTCGTTGATGGAGATGACCTCGCGCCACTCTACGATGTACTCCCAGTAGAGGGAGCCGCCGAATGAAAAAACCAGGGACTGCAACCAGCTCAGGTTGTTGCTCCTGGCAAACTCGTAGTAGAGCATCCCGGCCAGGGCATGGGTCCAGTTCAGGTAGAAGGCGTTGGAGTCAAACCGCAGGGCTTCGGTGGTGAAAAAACGGCGTTTCTGGTCCTCCCAGGTCAGCTCGTACTGCCAGTCCTCTATGAAGCGCGAGTACCGGATCCAGTAGCGGGCCTGGGAGTAGGACATCAACATGGCCAGTTCCAGGCCGGCCCGGCCCCAGCGCGGCCGATGGTTCCTCAGCCGGTCAAATTCGGGTAAGGGCAGAAGAACATCGCCCTGCTTTGGGTTGTTATCACCGGATAATGAGAAGAATACGGGTTTCGATTCCAGCTCGATGTTATCCGGATTCGGTGTGCTCCTGGCCGCGGCCGAGAGCGAGAACCCGGCCACGAATTTTTCCACGGGTCTCTGGTTGCTTTTCTTGTGGGCGGCCGGGAGAGCCGGGGTTGATAAACACAGCCACACCGCCAGCAGGCAGGAGATTCTCTTGAGACATCCCTGAAACATCGATTTACTCTCTGGCCCGAGCTTTATCCCAGAAAATAGCCGGCCGGTCAGTAATTTCAGTCAATAAGAATACCCTGCCGGCTCCGGCCTGTCAACCTGGCCCAGACCGGAATTAACAGACCAGGTACAGTTTATGACGGTTAGCCACCTGTTTGTTTCTTCAGTTCTTCCAGGAAGGACACCGCCCGCCGCAGGTGGGGGATAACGATTGAGCCTCCCACAATCAGGGCGATGGTAAAGGTCTCGAACAGTTCCTCCCGGCTGGCCCCCCGGTCCAGGGCCTGGATGATATGGTAGCTGACGCAATCATCGCAACGCAGGACCATGGAGGCTACCAGGCCCATCAGCTCCTTGGTTTTTTCGTCCAGGGCGCCGGACCGGTAGGTCTGCTCGTCCAGGCCGAAAAACCTTTTAATTTCCAGGGTTCCTTCTTCCAGGATCTTCTTGTTCATTTCCTGGCGGAAACGCACGAATTCTTCGTACCTGCCCAATTTTTCCTCCTTCGGCCCGGCGGCCGGCGGTGGCTTCCGGGCCGGTTGAATAAAGTGGACTTACCGATTATAACCCAGGCCGGGCGGAGATGGAGCCTGGTTGAAGAAAATTTCTGTTCGTGGTGGCCGACCCGGGGCCGGTTGACGGTTTATGGCCCAGGCTGGTGGTCTCGGGCCCTCAGTTATTTTGAAAAAATCTTATTTTTTTATATGATAACCGGAGAAAGAATGAAAACCGGTTCTGACTTCAAAAAAATTTTAAGAACTTTTCTCTTACCGGCCGCGCTGGCCAGCCTCTGGACTTTCCTGGCCTGCAGCCCTTCGCCCGGCGGCCCGGGGCAGAAGCTCAACTGCCTGGTAATTACCATTGACACCCTGAGGGCCGACCGCCTGTCCTCATTTGGCTCAACCACGGTCAGCACACCGGACATCGACCGGATAGCAACCGAAGGCTTCAGGTTCACCCGGTGTTTTGCCCATACCGTGACCACTCTGCCCTCGCACGCCAACATCTTTCTGGGCGTCCTGCCTCCCTTCCACGGAGTTCATGACAATGCCAATTTTGTGGTACCACCGGAGCTCCCCACCATGGCCGAGGTTTTCCGCCAGTCGGGTTACGAAACGGCGGCCATTGTCGGGGCCTATCCCCTCGACCGGAGGTTTGGCCTGGACCGCGGTTTTTCCGTGTACGATGATGATTACGGGACCCAGGACTTCAGCCGGCCGGTGTTTGTGGAAAGACCGGCTTCGGTGGTGGTCGACCAGGCCCTCGGCTGGCTGAAAACGGTTTCGGGTCCCTGGTTTCTCTGGGTTCATGTCTTCGACCCGCATTATCCCTATGCGCCTCCGGAACCTTTCCGTTCTCGTTTCAGCGAGAGTCCCTATGATGGGGAAGTGGCCTATGTCGACCGGGAGCTGGGGCGGCTGCTGGCTTTTCTCGGGCAGAATAATCTAATCGACCAGACCGTGATTATCCTGACCAGCGACCACGGGGAAAAGACTCATGGCTACCTGGCCTATAATTCCACGCTTCACGTTCCTTTAATTATCCGGGCGCCGGGTTTTAAGGGAGGCCGTAGCGAAGAGGCAGTGGTTTCCCACGTTGACATTTTCCCGACGGTTTGCGATTTGCTGGGTCTGAAAAAACCGGCCGGGCTACAGGGAAGGTCGCTGCTGCCAGTCCTGCGCGGGAAAAAACTGTCCGGCCGGCCCGTTTATTTTGAGTCTCTTTATCCTTATTACAGCCGGGGCTGGGCTCCGATTTACGGTTACATAGATTTTCCTCTTAAGTTCATAGATTCTCCCGTCCCCGAATTGTATGACCTGGAAAGGGACTTCAGGGAACTTAATAACCTGGCCAAGGGGCGTGACCTGAAACCAGAGCGCCAGCGTCTCCTGGGCCTGAGAGAAGCGGCGACCGGACCCGAGGCCGCTGCAGCCAGGGTCTCGCCGTCGCGGGAAAGCCTGGACAGGCTGAGAAGCCTGGGTTATCTCGGGGGAGGAGCGACCCCGAAAGCGGATTTCAAGCCTTCTGACGATGTTAAGAGTTTTATGCCGTATGAAAACCGGGCCGAGGAGGCCATGAGCCTTTTTCATCAGCGAGGAAGAGTCGGGGAAGCCATTGAGCTGCTCCAGGCCAATCTCAGGGAGAAGGAAGACCACGACCTTTCTTACAGCTATCTTTCTTCGCTTTACCTGGAATCGGGCCGGCCAGGAGAAGCCCTGGGAGTCCTGAGGCGGGGGCAGGAAAAATTGCCGGGCAACTATACCATCTTTCTGGCTTACATCAGCACCCTGTTGCAGCTCGGGCAATACGAGGAGGTAATCGGGTCGACTTACCGGGTCCAGTCCTTCCCCCAAGCCCAGAACGACCCTGAAATCTGGAACTCTCTGGGCGCGGCTTTCATCGGGCTGGGCCGGTTTGATGAGGCCCTGGGGTACCTGGAAAAAGCGTTGGCCATCGACCCGGATTTTCCAGCGGCCCTGAGCAACCGGGGTTTCGCCCTGCTGCTCAAGGCCCGGTATGAAAAAAACCGGTTGACCCTGGATGGGGCGATGGACAGTTTTAAGCAAGCAATTGCTAAGAACCGGACCTATGCCCCTGCTTATAACGGCCTGGGCGCGGCCTACAAAACCGTTGGTAATACCGAGGCGGCCATAAGTTCCTGGCAGCAGGCCCTGCAGCTTGACCCCAACCTGGACCAGGTTCTCTATAACCTCGGTTTTGCCTACCTGGAAAAGGGCGATAAAGAGCGGGCCCGGGAATACCTGCTGAAATACAAGGAAAGAGTCTACCGCTTCCTGTCCCCGGCTGAACAGCGCGAACTGGATGAACTGATAAACAGGACGAGGTAGGAAGCCGTCGTCTGCGAAGCACAACTTTAAGAGAAAGGAGCAGAGTAGCATGGCCTTTGACCTTTCCGGGATTGCCGCCCGCATGGACCGACTGTACGAGTTTGACCGGGAACCGGTCACCCCGGATAAGTTCAAGAAGGGGGTCCTGTTTGCCAGCATCTTTGCCGGTGAACACGTGGCCGCCACTGAATTTGTCATCGGCGCCTTTTTTGTCCTGCATGGCCTGAGGGCTACCGACCTGATCTTTGGTTTGCTTCTTGGCAACCTGCTGGCCGTGTTGAGCTGGACTTTTCTGTGCGCGCCGATTGCGGTCAGCACCCGCCTGACACTTTACTGGTACCTCAGGAAAATAGCCGGTCCCGGCGTGACTTTTATTTATAACATAGCCAATGCCTTTTTGTATTGCATTTTAGCCGGGGCCATGATCTCGGTGTCGGCCACGGCCGTCGGGCTGGCCTTCGGGCTGAAAGTTCCAGGGCTAAACGATATCCTGCCCACCAACGCCCTCTGGGTTCTGGTCTGCCTTGCCCTGGGTTTCCTGTTCACCCTGCTGGCCATACTCGGGTTTGAAAAGCTCGGCCGGTTTGCCGAGGTGGCTTCCCCCTGGATATTTTTATGCTTCATCGCCGGGGCCCTGGTGACCCTGCCCAAGCTTGGGGTCAGGCCCGATTTCAGCAACTTCTGGGAGGTGGCCACCAGCCAGATCTGGAACGGGATAGCCACGGCCGGCCAGCAGCAGTACAACTTCTGGCACGTGGTCTTCTTCGCCTGGTTCTGCAACCTGGCCATGCATGTCGGGCTGTCCGACATGGCCCTTTTCCGTTACGCTAAAAAATGGACTTACGGCCTTTATTCGGCCTTTGGCATGTACACCGGGCACTTCCTGGCCTGGATCTGCTCTGGAGTCATGGTGGCTGCCATCGGCCGGGAAATGCACCCGGGCAAGATGGCCTTTGAAGCCCTGGGCCTGGCCGGGGCGGCTGCGGTCATGCTGGCCGGCTGGACCACAGCCAACCCTACCCTTTACCGGGCCGGCCTGGCCCTGCAGACGGTTACCGGCTGGCCGCGCTGGAAGATAACCCTGGTGGCCGGCCTGGTCACTTCCGTCCTGTCCTGTTTTCCCCTGTTTTTTATGAAGCTCCTGGATTACGTGGCCATTTATGGCTTGGTGCTGATGCCTATTGGGGCTGTAGTTTTTACCGAACACTGGATTTTCCCCAAGCTAGGAATTCCTCGCTACCAGGCCGAGTCAAAGAAACAGGTGTTTAACTGGAAAGTGTTGCTGGTCTGGGTGGGCAGCCTGCTTTTTGCCCTTATTCTTCCGGTGCACCTTTATTTCCGCTGGCTACCCGGCTACCTGTTTGCCCTGGCCTTTTATCTTGTCTTAAACCTGGGCTCGAGAAAATCTGAGGAGAGGACTCGCCCTTAAATCAGAGAGAAGGTTAATGGAACTGCCAGGAGCTGGTGACAGATTAAATTCCGTAAAAAAGATGGGCCATGGTTCAGGATTTTGCAACATTAAACCGAAGGCCAGGAAATTATTCTGGGAAAATGAGAAAATATCTAATAAGAAAAGGAACCAATTCAGTCCAGAGTTAATCTCAGGCTGGATATAAAATGTAAGGAAATAACAATGAAAAATAAGTGGCCTAAAATACTTTCCATCATGGTTCTGATCATCTGTCTGGCGCTGGCCTGGATGGAATTCACCGGCCGGCTGGCCGCGGGTTCTTTCAAGGCCTGGTTTCTGGTGATGTCAATTGTCTATTTTATTGCCGCCGCTCTTTCGGTGAGCCAGAAACCGGCGTCCTGAAACGAACTGAAACTCAATTCTGGCCAAAACAGCGGAAAATCTTCATAGAATAAGGGACCCAGCTATAAATGATTTGAGTTTTCAGCGCACCACGATTTCATCAACAAAGACCCAGGATTTTCCGCCGGCCGAAGGGTGCCAGTCATAAAGCTTGAGTGTTCCCTGCACCTCAAACCTGACCAGCCTGACTGGCCGGCCGCTCACCGGAAAACTCCAGATTTTGCTTATTTCGGCCTGCCGCTGGTCGTCTTCTATTTTCTGAGAGTCAAGCAGTGTAAAGTCTACCCCGTCTGTAGAGACATGACATTTTATGGCCGCCGGATGAAGAATCCAGCTTGAAGGCCACCACAGGGTGCTTATTTCGATCATCGAGGCCTCAACCGGTCTTTCCAGGTCGAGCAGCAATTCAAAATCCTGTCCTTCCCAGCCCAGCCAGTGGACCTTATAATCATTGGCCCCGCGAACCCCGTTGGTTAGAAGGTCCAGGTTGCCGGCACTGTACCTGGTTGAGGGCAGGGGGCGGGCCGTCACTTTTTTCCGGAAGGCCAGGTTGCCCCGGACCTGGTTTTCCAGGAAACGCTTGGTCAGCCGGTAATATTCTTCGCAGGTCAGCCCTGATTCGTTAACCGGCGCGGCTTTAACTTTTATGGCTGTCCCGTAGAACTTTTCAAGAGAACCCAGCAGGGGCTGCCGGGGGATGAATTCACCGTTTATTTCCTCATACCAGCCCCGCCTTCCGAACATATCGGCCTTGGCGATTTCCATTTCCGCATACTGCAGTGACATCCTGGCGGTGCGGACATGGAGCAGGAGTTCGGGCCGGTCAGCCACGGCTTCTTCCGCCCGGTCAAAGTACTCATTGTAAGCCCGGGTGTTTTCTTCCGAAAGAAAAGTGTCCTGGTGGTCATTGGGTGGTCCATAGATGTCGAGCCATTCGCCGGTTTTCAGGATATCAGATTGCAGATGGTAGAGGTAACGTCTTATCCAGGGTGCGGCCGGTCCATAATAGCCATCGGTAAATTCTTTGATAATGGCCTCCACCTCTGCCTCCGGGTTCCAGAGCAGTTTGGCCAGCAGGTAATTCTTCAGCTCGGAAAATTCATGCCCGGTCCCGGTGTTTGATTGCTGGAAATGCTGGCTCACGCCATATTTAACGAAGAGCTGGATGTTTGGCTTCAGAGTGTGCAGGTTGGGGAATGGGGTAAGGCTGTGAGCGAAGTTCACCGTATAATCCCAGAGGTAGATATTTTTGGTCAGCCGCGACCAGTCCTCCAAATCCCTGATGAAGGAAACGCTGGTTGGGTCTTCAGCTATCGGCCGGCTCCGGTTGAGTTCTATGGTGCAGAGCATGACCTGGACGTTATCGGCTGGACGGGTGATTTTAGGGGCCCGGCGGCTGAATTGATAGGCCAGGGTGGAAATGATTTTATCGGGAAAGTGAGCGGCCACAGCGTTAACCAGCCTGAGGATCGGGCCCGCCGGACTGCCCTCCTCTTCAATTATTTTCTGGCATTGTTCACTGGCAGAAGGAAAAATTGTCATTCTGGCTCACCGACCAGACTTTCTTTTCGGGCTGGGCTTTCATTTCCTGTTCCAGCTTCCGGATGATCAATTGCTGCACCTCCGGATTCGATGGACAGATCTGGTCTATCACCCTTTTGCCGTTCAGCCAGGCAAAATATTCCGGATGTTCCTTAAAATATTCCTGCCAGGGAACCAGTTTCTGGAAGGTGTGGACATAATAACCCCTGGCAAACATATCATCTATCACATTCAACCGGTGGAAATCGCGGTAGTCCTGGTCCTGGGAAAACTGCCCGTTAACGTTGCGATAGGTGTTTGGAGAATGGCCGTGAAGTTCAAGGGCCGGCAGCTTGAGGTGGCTGGAGCGGGGGATGACCGCGTAATCCGGGCTGTAGTACCTGACGTTGAAGTATTTTTCCAGAATTTCGGCCACGCCATAGATACAGCCCCGGCCCGGCCCGCCCAGAATATAAAGGCGCTGACCGCGGGTAAAAACCCGGAAATCATCGGGCTGCCGGAGGTCTGGCGATTTGTTTATGACGACCAGCTTTTTACCTTCAGGGTGATCCGTGAGAATGATGGGAAGGGTGCAGCCGGATATTTTTTCCAGGTGCCTGTTTAAGAATTCCGCGGCTCGCTTTTCTTCCGGCGATGGCTGGCCCGGAAGAACCAGACGGTAAGAACTCCGGTTTTTTTGAACCAGGTTCACCGGGGGTTCGGCTCTTGAAGACAGGAATATTAATATAGAGAGAGCGGCTAAAAGCAGACCGCTTCTGGCCCGTGCCCCGGATGAATTTTGGTCACTTCTTTCAAGGGTTAGTTTCATCGATTTTTTCCCCGGCGAATTTTAGTCATGAGTTTTTAATCAGATTAAGCTTCCCCGGAAGGCGGATTAAAAATCTCGAAGGTCGGTTTCCTACCAGTTTTCTCCAATGGCCAATTTTTAATTCTGTCACCGCTAAGTTCTTTGAGCGCTCACAGCCATCTGTCCGGTCATCACGGCAATTAAATTGCCCCCGGACCTTCTGTGTTCAAACAACGGGCACTTTTATTTTACCGGATGTTTATTCACCTTCCAGGACAAAATGGTAGCTTCCGGAGCCAACCTTGATTATGAAATTTCCGCCTTTGAGCTCCACGCTCTCAACCCCGGGAACCTTATTCTTGATCTCATTATCAGTCCAGATGAGAGCCGGGCCTTCCTGAAGCTTCAAGTTTCGCATTTTGAAAACCGGAATGTAAATTTCGGCCTCGCTTCCCATGGGGATGACGACCTCCATTTTGACCTTGCGGTCGCTCTTCTGCCAGGAACAGCTGACCTGTCCGTTGACGGTATAGATTGAGCCGGAAGCATGGGCCAGGTCCCGGACCATCTGGGGCCTGATGACCAGTTTCCTGAAAGCCACGGAATCAGGGGCCATATTTATTCCGGCCAGCGCCTTGTAAAACCAGGCCCCCACCGAGCCGAACATGGGGTGGTTGTGGGAGTTCATGGATGGCCCCTCGCGTTTCTGCCACAGCTCCCAGAGGGTGGTGGCCCCGTTCCTGATCATGTAGCCGTAGCTCGGAAAGTCGGTCCTGGTCATTATATCGTAGGCCAGGTCGGAGTTGCCGAACATGGTCAGCACTTCCAGGATGTACTTGGTGCCGATGATTCCCGTGGTCAGGTGAGAGTCATGCCTGTAGACGAGGTCATTAAAAAGGTTGCCCCAGACCGCCCCCCGGGCATTATCCGGGACCAGGCCGAGAAATAGTGGCAGGGTGTTGGCCGTCTGGCTGCCCCCGGCATAGTTTCTGGTGGCCGGGTCCAGGTAGGCCCGGTTGAAGGCTTCCTTGATTTCCGCCAGTAGCTTCTGGTAGAGGTCGGCTTCCGGGTGCTTGCCGAGGACCCTGGCTGCCTCAGCCAGGATCTTCACGTCATAATAATAATAGAAGGAAGAGACCAGGCTGCCCGGACACTTGTCTATGGCCACCCAGTCGCCGTAGTGACTGAACCTGACCAGGCCGTTTTCGGCTTTGCTTCTCAGAAATTCCACGTATTTCTTCAAGCCATCGTAATGTTCTTCCAGGATTCTTCGGTCCCCGTAGTACTGGTACATGTACCAGGCGATCAGGGGATAGGCGGTGCCCCAGGCCGGGTCGGCCGGTCGGGAGCCCCAGATGTGGGGGACGGTGTCGGTAATTGAGCCGTCATCTCCCTGGGCATCCCTGATGTTGCGGAGGAAGTTGGTGTAAAAAGCCGCCATGTCAAAATTCATGATGGCCTCTTCGGCCGTCACCTGGGCATCGCCCATCCAGCCCATGCGTTCGTCGCGCTGGTCGCAGTCGGTGGGAATGCTGTGCAGGTTGGTCTTCTGGCCCCAGAGAATGATGCGCTGGATGTCGTTAAGAATCTGTTTGGAGAAGGCCAGGTTGCCGGCCGGGGTTACCGCGGTGTGGACCACCCGCCCGCGGACCGAATCTATCTTAGGCGTTCCCGGGTAGCCGGTGACTTCAATGTACCTGAATCCATGGTAGGTAAAGCGCGGTTCCCAGACTTCCTCGCCCTCGCCCTTGAGCAGGTAATGGTCTTCGGCCCGGGCCGAGCGCAGGTTTTCCTGGTTGAGCAGGCCGTTTTCGTACAGAAGCTCGGAAAAGCGCAGCCGGACGTCTGTTCCCCGGGGTCCCCGGACCTTAAGTTGAGCCCAGCCGCTGATATTCTGGCCGAGGTCGAAGACGTAAACCCCCGGGGCCGGGCTGGTCATGGTCAGGGGGACTATGGTGTCCACCACCTTGATGGCCGGCATCAACTGGGCGGATAGGACTCCGCCCGGAGCCTTGGCCTTCTGGGCTGGCTTCCAGCCCCTGTCCTCAAAATCGGGTTCATCCCAGCCCGGTTGTTCCAGGCGGGCGTCATAGGTCTCTCCGTTGTAGATGCTGTCTTCGACGATGGGCCCGCGGGCTGTTTTCCAGGTGGTATCGGAATGGATTTCCACCAGGACCCCGTCTTCACATTCGACGTACAGCTGGAACAGCAAGGCCCTGGACTTATACCAGCCCTCCCCGAGCATCACTCCCAGGGCATTTTTTCCTTTCCTGAGCAGGGAAGTTATATCGTAAGTTACATAGAGGACTCTCCTGGAATAGGTTGTCCAGCCGGGGTCCAGGACATGATCTCCGGCTTTCTGGCCGTTGACCCTCAACTCGTAGTACCCCAGCCCGGCGATGAAGACCCGGGCCCGGCGCGGGTTCTCCGGCAGGTTGAATTCCCGGCGCAGCAGGTTTTCTCCGCCTATCCATTCTCCTTTCCAGTCAGAAGCGGCAAAAAGGCCGGTGTCGAAGCTGGCCACCTGGCTCCAGGGGCTTTCCTGTCCCCGGTCATCCCAGATGCGGACTTTCCAGTAATAGGTGCGGTTGCTCTGCAGGGGTTTTCCGCCGTAGACAATCTGGATGGAAGAATCGGTATTGACCCGGCCCGAATCCCAGAGGTCGCCCTTATCAGCTTCTTCTGAAGAGGAAACAATGAGCTGGAAGGCCACCTGTTTCTGGCCGCGCTCCGGGTGCGAATTTTTCCAGAAAAACCTCGGTTGCCGGATATCGACTCCCAAAGGGTTGACCAGGTACTCAACCCGCAGGTCCGAAGGCGGCAGGGGCAGAACCACCTCATCGGAGGGGTCCGGAGTCCCGGCCCTCAATCCAGATGGCAACAACAGGACCAGGAACAGCAACATCAGGCCTGCAGCTAAGGATGTTATTCGGCCTTCCCGGCCTATCTTTTTCCCTGAAGCCCCGGTGGCTATTTTGGTTAAGGTTTTTGTGATCTGAACCATGGCTGAAACTCCTTTCTCCTAGTGGCTAACCTATTTTAATAAAATCAGGGATCATAAATAAACCGGTTTTTCCCTGGCCGGCTTTTTGAAAGCACCCGGGCAGGTAATTAGAGAGCCATGGATGGATAAAAGACAGACACAATGCACGGGAGAAGTTCGCCTGCCAGAAAACGGGGCCAGGCTGATCCGGGCTAATCTTGACGGAACGGCGGGTTTTTTGTATTATGATATGGCTCGTGGGGCTGTAGCTCAGTTGGGAGAGTACGTGACTGGCAGTCACGGGGTCGCCGGTTCGAGCCCGGTCAGCTCCACCATTTTTTTTTGCCCTCCAAAAATCTTCCCGGCGCCAGTTTCCCCGTAAGGGCA
>JABLWX010000068.1 GCA_013178315.1 Candidatus Aminicenantota bacterium | reverse complement strand
TGTCTCCGCCCAGGAGCTCAACCCCGGTCCTTGCGGCCAGTTGCCTCCAGCCCCGGGAAAATTCATCAAGCCAGGCGATTTCGGTTTCAGCCGGAATGGCTATCGATAAAAAAGCCCAGCGCGGACTTCCACCCATGGCCGCGATGTCGCTCAGGTTTACGGCCAGTGACTTGTAGCCAAGGTCGCGGGCAGAAATCCTGTCTTTAAGGAAATGGACTCCGTCAATCAGCAGGTCGGTGGTTACCAGGAGCTTCTTCCGGCCTTTCCAGGGGATGACGGCACAGTCGTCTCCTATGCCCAGCACGCCGGGAGGTAGCTTTTTCAGGAAGTGGCGCGAGAAGCGGGCGATAAAACCAAACTCTCCCAGGTCTTCGATTCTCAGTTTTTTTCTATTTTTCATATCATTCTCCAGCGCCGGGTTGCCGGCCGCTCTGCGTATGCATCATCATGATTCCTGCTCTGCTGGCATTGCGCATGATCCTATTAATTAATATGCTTTTCTTTCCAGCAGCTGCTGGCCAAGTTTTATTTCACGGTCATTCCCCGTCCTTAAAATTTGACCAGGGGCCCTTGACCGCTCTCATATTTTACTTTACCCGCCTGGCTTCATCTATCAGGGCCCGAAGCCTCCGGGCGGCCTGCTCCGGGTCGGCTGCAGCGCAGATGGCCGAGACGACGGCCAGGCCGTCAGCCCCGGCCCTGATCACCTCAGCCGCATTTTGCTCGTTAAGGCCGCCGATGGCCACCAGCGGCAGGGCAGTCAACTTCCGGGCCCGGGCCAGCCCTTCCAGGCCCCAGGCCGGGCCGGTGTCAGTCTTGGTGGGCGTGGAAAAGACCGGGCTGATGGCCAGGTAATCAACCGGCAGGTTCTTGGCCTCCTCCAACTGTTCCAGGTTTTCCACCGAGAGCCCGATGATGGCCCGGGGACCGAGATATTTCCTGGCAATTTTGGCCGGAAGGTCGCTCTGTCCCAGGTGGATTCCGTCCGCTCCGGCGGCCAGGGCCACGTCCAGCCGGTCGTTGATTAGTAGAGGAACGCCCGGCGGCAGAATCTTTTTCAATTCCATGGCCAGCTCCAGGTATTCCCGCGACGAGCAGTCTTTTTCCCGGAGCTGGACGACAGTTACCCCTCCGGCCACGGCCTTACTTACCACCTCGGTCAGCGGACGATTGCCGGCCAGGCGGCGGTCGGTGACCAGGTAAAGGCTCAGGTCGACTGGCCTGGCTGGCTTCCTGGGTCTATTAGATTTTGCTGTGACTGCCATATCTTTCTTCTGCCCCTTGACCATAAATTGTTACTAGCGCCCGGAATCTTTGCCTGGAGCCAGGGGCTTTCCAGTCTCCGGGCCTGAATTATTATGATCTGGATGCACCTGGTGGAACGGGTATTCAGAACGGAAATACAAGTCATGTCCCTATATACACCTTAAGTTGCTGGCCAAACTTTCTCACTCGCTATTTTTTACCGTTTGCATAAGGCTCCGGTTTTTCTCAGACGATGATTTTCAATCTTTCTTTTATTTCTCTTTCCCCGATAAGATGCAGCCAGTCCAGGAAGTGCAGCTCGAAGCTGGCCGGTCCCCGGGCCTGCCCGGCGGCCAGTTCCCCGCAGATGCCCATGACGGCCATGGCCCCGGCGGCCGCTTCCAGGGTGTCGGGGTTTACGGCGGCAAAGGCCCCGGTCAGGGCCGAGGCGGTGCAGCCCAGACCGGTCACCCTGGGCATCAGGGGATGGCCATTTTCAACCCGGATGGTCTGGCCATTCCGCACCACTATGTCAGTGGGGCCGCTGATGCTGACCGCGCAGCCATACTGTCGAGATAGTTGCCGCCCGGCCTCGACCGCGGCTTCCGGGCCTTCCAGGCTATCCACGCCCTTGGTCCTGGCTCCTGAATCAACCAGGGCCAGGATTTCAGAACCATTGCCGCGAATGATGGCCACCGGTCCCGACTCCAGAAGCTGGCGGGCCGTGGCCGTCCGGTAGGAAGTGGCCCCGGCCCCCACCGGGTCCAGCACCACCGGAATTTTTTTCTTTTCGGCCGCCAGGACCGCCTGGCCCATGGCCTCCACCCAGTGGCGGCTGAGGGTGCCTATGTTTATGACCAGGGCCGAAGCCAGGCCTACCATTTCCTCCACTTCTTCAACGGCGTGAGCCATGACCGGCGAGGCGCCGATCGACAGCAGGGCGTTGGCCGTCAGGTTCATGACCACGAAGTTGGTGATGTTGTGAACGAGAGGGGCCCGGCGGCGGATGTTTTCCAGGTCCCGGATGACGGTCTGAGCTGAAAACATGGCCTCCACCTCCTGAGCCAGGATGATTCTGTCCGGTGAGGCTGAGTTCTGGACCCTGAAGACTCTGTCTCCCTACGCTGGCATTACCCAGTTCAGGTTCTGAGGGTTTGCTCTCAGCCTTCGTTTGACGATGCCGAAGGCACCCCTGACAGAACATATCTTATCTACTATAAAGCCCAGTGGACTGTCAATCCGGAGCTTCTTTCCGGTTAAGACATGGTATCCAGTCTAATGGATCTGTTTGGAAGCGGGCGGCGGTGGTCCGGCGATAGGGATAGTAGCCGGATAGGCGGGGGGCTCCAGAGTAAAGTACATTTAAGGGAAAAAAGGTAAAACCCGACCAGAAGCTTTTAAGAATTACCTTGAGATTAAAGGGATCGAGGGCAGGAAAGATTGGAGTGTAAATAAACAGGAAACGATAGAAGGCCGCCAGGGCGCTTTTATATTGGGCCGCGTTTTCATAAAAATCTTTGCCGCGGGCCGTTAACCGGGGAAATTGTCAGGGGATAGAGCCGGTCAGTACGAATAGCCAATCGTGAACACCCAGGTCCGCGTCTTGATGCTTTCCATCCATTCCACGCCCGGTTTCAGGACGTTGGTCAGGCCCAGGTCGTAACGGGCGTCGACGGAAAAATAACCCGGCCCCCACCTCTGGGTAAACATAAGCCCGAAGGTTATCCCGTATTCGGCTTTCTGGACGTCTGCCTTGATGTCTTCGGTTTCCTTGCTGTAGGGGTCAACCATGACAATCGTGGCCTTCTGGTTGAAGCCGAAAAATGGGCCGAAGAAAATTGACGGGACCGCTGCCGCCCCTTCCAGGGGCAGGTTTATTTTTAGCAGGACGGGAACTTCAAAGTAATCGAAATTGAATCGGGCTTCAAAATCATATTCCGGGTCAACCAGGCGGGCTCCTTTCTGGATGTAGAGCACTTCAGGCTGGATGGATACCCCCGGCAGGAACTCAAAGCTGGCGAAGACCCCGCCAGCCCACCCCATCTTGGTCTTCCAGGGAAAGCCCTCCAGGAAAGTCTCGGGCAGTGATTTCAGGTGGCCCAGGGTTAACCCGCCCTTGGCGCCGAAATGAAACTGGGCCTGAAGCGGAGAGGCCACCAGGCCGTTTACCAAAAGAAAGGCAGTTATGAAAAACAGCCAGCGCCGGTTCTTTTTCATGAAATTAACCCTCCTTTTTTCATCGGCTTGGGCTGAATAACCTGTCTATTAGATACTTTAATTTGGTTTTAAATGCAAGGGCAATGGAGAAGCAGGTCAGCGCCGCCAGCACCCGGGTGCTTTTTCCTCCTATTTTTCCCGGGGACAAGCCTCTTCGCGGCCTGGTGACGTTGATGGTTCGGTGATTAAGGAGAGTCCTATCCGGGTTCGGTCCATTTCCTCCTCGTATCTTTTCACCTGAAAAACTTTTTCGCTGGCCGCGATGGGAATAATTAAGGCAGTTGGAGAGGGTGGCGTCGGGGACCCCGGCCGGAAAACGGTTGTTTTCATCCATCATTTTTACTAGGAGCTCGACCTCTGCTCATGGTCTTTTTTAATGGCTTGCTGCCTCTCTGGTATAATGAATTGAAAGACTGTAAGCGGGATTGCCAATTGAAGCTTGCGTCGAGGTGAAGTTTAATGACCGGATATGTGCCTTCCTCCTGGAGCTGGAGGCAGTTGTCCCGCCTTTTCGTTTTCCTGGGTTTGGCCCTGGTTATTCAGGCTCAAACCGCCCCCGAATTATCGGTTGACCAGATCGTGGAAAGGGCCTACCAGAGGTTAACCTCTTACCGGGACTTCGGACGCTGGCAGGCCCTGGTGGTCTCTTCCCAGGCCAATGTTGACCATCACTGGCAGCCGGAGAAGGTGAGGCGGGTTACCAAGTGGATGAAGTTTGACGGTGGCCTGGTGGACGAGGAAATCCTTGAAGCCATAGAGATTGAGAAAGGCCGGACCAGGGATATAACCGAGAAGTACCGCCAGCAGAGGCTGGAAAGATTAAACAGGGCGAGGGAAGAGAGAGAAAAAGCGCAGGCCTCGGGTCGCCAGCCTGAATCCGGGCTGACTCTCAGCCTGGAAGACCTGATACCTTTTAGCGATAAGAACAGGAGCCGCTATGATTTTCGGCTGAAAGGCCAATCCGAGATCAGCGGCCACCCGGTTTACCTGGTGGAGGCCCGGGCCAGGGAGAAAAAGGATTTCCTTTTCGAGGGGCTCTTTTTCATCAGCCGGGATTCATATGACCTGCGAAGGGTTGAAATCACTCCGGTCAAGGCACCTGCCTTTGTCCGCGAATTCCTTCTGGAAGTGGACCTCGACCTCTGGCAGGAAAGCCTGGTCATGAGAAAGGTCAAGATAAAAATCTATGGCCGCTTTCTCTTTAAGTCCATCCGAAGGATGATAGAAGAAGATTACCTCGAGTACCGCCTGCTCGACTGAAGGTTTCTGCGCTTCTACAGGATGAGCCAGATTTTATATCTCTGGACAAGGCTTTTCTCTTAAATTAGAATTAGCTAACCTGATAACACTTCTGCTGACGCAGAGTTAGAATAAGGAGAACAGTCTTGAAAGCCCTCATCATCGCTGCCGGCCAGGGCCAGAGGCTATCGGGCCTCTGCGCCTCAAAGCCGCTGCTCCCGGTCTGCCGGCAGCCGCTCATCAACTGGGTCATCAGGGGACTGCAGAAATCCGGAATCAAGGAAGTGGTGGTAGTTACCGGTCATAACCGGGAAAGGCTGGAAGAGCATCTCAAGACTGCCTTTCCACCCGGTGAAATAAGCCTGACCATGCTTTACAACGACCAGTGGCAGAAGGAAAATGGCCTGTCCGTCCTAAGGGCCCGGCCG
The DNA here is from genome assembly GCA_013178315.1 of Candidatus Aminicenantota bacterium. Taxonomy (GTDB): domain Bacteria; phylum Acidobacteriota; class Aminicenantia; order Aminicenantales; family Saccharicenantaceae; genus Saccharicenans. The sequence continues at coordinate 11,792 of JABLWX010000068.1, read as the reverse complement.
CTGCTTGAAGAGCCTTTCGTCCTGCTGATGTCCGACCACATTTTTGACCCGGCCATATTGGACCTCCTGCAGCGGGCGGAGCTTAAGAAGGATGAAATTATTCTGGCCGTTGATTCCCGCGTTGAAAATCACCCCTATGTTGACCTGGATGATGTGACCCGGGTCAAGGTTGAAAACGGAAATATCAAAAATATCGGCAAGGGTCTTGACGACTACAATTCCTTTGATACGGGCATTTTTCTCTGCCAGCCGGTGCTGTTTGAAGCCCTCGAGGAAAGCCAACAGAAGGCAGGGAATTTCAGCCTGTCCGGGGGAGTTAAAATCCTGGCGGCCAGGGGAAAAGCCAGGGCGTTGGAGATTGGCGGTAGATTCTGGATTGATGTTGACGACCCGAAGGCCCTGGACAGGGCCGAAGGTTTCCTGAAAACGGGAGTTAACTGGTATTGAATTTTCGGTTTGGCCGGCAGCCGGTAGGGCTTTCGGAGCCTTAAACGAGCCAGCGGAGGAAAAATGACGGGCAGAAAAGCGGTAGTGATTCTAACCCGGGATGGCCAGAGAAAGATGCTGAGCCTTAGCCTGAGGCAGAGGCTGATCTTGAATGCCAGCGAAGCCGGGTGGAGTGAATTCTGGCTTTTTCACCCTGATAAAGACGAAGCGCAAAAGGCTGTCTTGGAACTTTCATCCGACCGGAGAGTACTTGACCGGAATATCCGCCTCAAGGTTTTAATTCCGGAGACTACCGGGAGCAAGATGCTGGCCACGGCCGGGGATGATTACCTGCTGTTCCTGGAAGATAACCTGGTCCTTGACCCCGCTATCTTTTCGAGGCTGGCGGAAAACCTTGAAAGCCTGGACCTGCCCTTGGTCAGGATAGAAGTCCAGGGGAAAGACGGTCAGCGGCAGCCCTGTGCCGGCCTGCTGCTGGTTCGTTCCGGGGCCGGGGGTGATCTGGTTTTACGCCAGCTGCTGGCGGGTAAAGCCATTGGCGAAATTGAGGTCGGGACCGATAAGGGTGAAGCCTCTGCAATATTCCTGGCCGGATTTGCCGTGGCCGCGAAGGACAGAAATAATTTTATCCTGGCCCGGAATTTGCTGCTTCAGACCGCCCGCAAGCCCCAGGACGGGTTGGTGGCCAGGTTGATAAACCGACGGATTTCCCTTTTTCTCACAAGATATTTTCTCTATCTCAATATCCACCCGATAGCCCAGAGCATTGTAACCTTTGCCGTTGGTCTCCTGAGCGTATTTTTTGTGGGCTACGGCCGGCAGCTGCTGGTGCCGGGGGGCATACTCTTCGAACTGGCTTCAATAATAGATGGCTGCGACGGGGAGAATGCCCGCCTGACCTACAGGATAACCCGGACCGGAGGAGCCCTGGATATTATTGCCGACGCCGTAACCTTTGTTTCGTTCTTTGTGGCCCTGCCGGTCGGCCTTTACCGGACTTATGGAGAAAGAATCTGGCTCTACCTTGGAGCCTTTGCCCTGGCCTCCATGGTGGCCTTTTACCTGCAGCTCATTAACTATGCCAGGAAGACGGGACTCGGTTATAATATCGTGGCTGTGGTTAAAGAGGTAGAAGCCAGCAGGGACCTCCCCCAGTTCCAGACTGCCTTTGACCGGCTGGCGGCCAGCCTGGCCTTTATCTACCGCCGGGATTTTTTTTCCACCGCTGCCTTTATCATGATAGTGGCCGGACTGGCCCGGCCGGCCATGGTCCTGGTGGCGGCGCTGGCTTTCCTGGAAGCCTTTTATTTTTATTTTTATTCCCTGAGAAAAATAAACCCCGAACTTCAGAGAAAAGGAGAAATTCAGTGAAAGCAGTCATCCTGGCCGCCGGCCGGGGAACCAGGCTCGGCCTGGACCTGCCCAAGGCCATGGTCCCGGTCGATGACAGGCGAACCATAATCGATTACCAGGTGGAAAACCTCAGGCCTTTTATTCCCGTGGAAAATATCCTGGTGGTGGTCGGCTTCAGGAAAGAGTTGATCGTGGCCAGGCATCCCGAGCTGACCTATACCTTTAACGAAAGGTTTGCCGTTACCAACACCAGCAAGAGCCTGCTCAAAGGGCTCGACCGGCTGGACGAGGATGTGCTCTGGCTCAACGGAGACGTCATCTTTGACCGGGGGATAATTCCGAAGATGCTCTCTGCCTGTTGTTCCTGCGTCCTGGTCGATGACAAGAGATGCGGCCCGGAAGAGGTGAAATACAGGACCGACGGCGCCGGTTTTATAACCGAGATTTCCAAGCAGGCCGAGGCCGCCGAGGGCGAAGCCCTGGGCATCAACCTGGTCGCGCGGGCCGACCTCGAGCCTCTGAGAAGGCACCTGGAACTCGTCGGAGATAACGACTATTTTGAAAAAGCCATAGAAAATTACATAGTCCGGGAAAATGCCCGTTTTCTGGCGGTGCCCGCCGGGGGGCTATTCTGCCACGAAGTAGATTTTCCCGAGGACCTGGAGCGGGTCAGGGCTTACCTGGCCTCCGGCAGATAGAACGAGCCGGACCTACCCCAAAAACTTAAGGCCGGTGCCCGGGCTTCATCCTCCTGATGACAATTTTCCCGCCTTTGGTTGAATTTCGGGCGGCATTGTGATAAAAGAAACACTTATTTTTAGCCATGTGGCTTAGTAAACAGTGATAACAATGGAAGAAACAATAGTCCTGCTGACCCGGGAAGGCCAGACCAGGATCCTGGGCCTGAGCCTGCTGGAAAGACTGATTCTTTATGGCCAGAAGGCCGGGTTGCGAAAATTCTGGCTGTGTTCGGATGAGGCCGGGCAGGCCCGTGAGGTCCTGGAAAAGCTCCGCTCTGACCGGAGATTTAGCCCCGAGAAGATAGAACTGGCCAGCTGTACCTTAGAAGATATTAGGGTGCTTGAAGCTGGCCAGAACGGCAATTCGCACGTCCTGGTCCTTGAAGATAACCTGGCGGTGCACCCAGATTTTTTTACATCTATTGTCCGGGCTAATGGCCGGGGGCCGGGCGAAGACCTGATTCTCCTCAACCCGAATGGTTCTTATGCCAGCGAGCAGCCCGGTCGACCGGGGGCCTTTTTGGTTAACCGCGAAATAATCGGCAACCTTCTGCCGGCCCTGGTACGTTCTACAGGCACCGGGCCCGACGGGCTGGAAAAAATTAAGGACTCTATTTCTACCGCCCAGCTCAGAGTTGACTGTCCCTTTGCCATAAGAGTTGACGGCCCGGAAGCGGCCCGCCAGGCCGAAAAACTTCTTCTGGAAACCGGTCGAAAACCCGTGGACGGTTATATCACCCGGGTATTTTTCCGTCCGCTTTCCCTCAGGTTGACCAGGAATCTGATCAGGTGGGGCCTGACTCCCAACCAGATCAGCCTGATCGTTCTGGCCGTTGAACTCCTCAGCGTCTACCTGATTTTCCAGGGACGGTATGCCTCCATGGCCCTGGGCTCCTTTCTATTCCTGGTAGCCTCGGTCATAGACTGCTGCGACGGTGAAAATGCCAGGTTGACCTGCCGGGTTTCGCGGTTCGGCACAATTTTTGATATCTCGGCCGATGCTTTCTTATATGTGACCTTCTTCACCGTACTCCCCCTGGGGCTTTACCGGGCGACCTCGAGTGAGACCTGGATGTATGTCGGGGCCTTCGGCTGGCTGTCGATGGTCAGTTTTTACCTGGAGATGATCTATTACGCCCGGAGAGCCGGTATCGGCTTTAACATAGTTCCCATTGCCCGGGAAATAGAAACCAGCATCCAGGACCCCGAGTTTCAGACCAGGGCTGACCTCCTGGCTGCCAGGATTGCCTTCATCTACCGGAGGGATTTTTTCACCACCCTGGCCTTTGTCCTGGTGGCCCTGGGACAGGCCAGGTTGCTGGCGCTTCTGGTTTCGTTTTTTGCTTTCCTGGAAGCTGCTTATTTCGGCAGCTGGTCCCGGAGGCAGCTGAGAAAGAAGGCCTTAGACAAGCTCCAGACCGCCTGAGCTCAGCAGGCCCTCGGCCAGCAGCCAGTCAATCTCGGTAGTGATCTTGAAATTCATCTGACTGCCTTCCAGAAGACCGCATCTCAGTCCGGCGGCCGAGGCCAGTGACAGGTCGTCGGTAAATTCCCGTCCCTGCAATCTTTCGTAGGCCTCTTTGATAGGCCGGAAGCGAAACAGCTGCGGGGTCTGGGTCCGGTAAATTTTCTGCCTATCCGGAAAGCCCAGCACCCGGCCGGCCTCGGTTTCAACCAGGGTGTCGGTCGACGGGATGGCCAGGGCCAGGCCGTCGTACCAGTTTTCTCCAAGCAATTTCAGTCCCTCTTCCAGGGCCCGAAGCGGAAAGAAAGGCCGGGCCGAGTCGTGGATGATGACCAGGTCGGTGTCATCGGGGCAGGCCCGAAGCCCGCTCAGCACAGATTGCTGCCGGCTCTCTCCGGCCGGGGCGATAGTGGCAATGGCTGAATGTGGCTGGTAATAATTCATATAATCGTCGACCAGCACGGCCAGGATGTTGTCCACCTTGAGGGCCACGAACCTTTCGACCGAATAATCAAGGAGCGGCCGTTCTTTGAGCCGGGCAAACTGCTTGGGGAGAGTGAAGCCAAGCCTGGTCCCCCGGCCCCCTCCGAGAACTATAGCGGTTGTTTTCATGACCCGGTTTTCCCTCGGTTAATTTGTCACATTTTCCGGCTCAGCCTTCAATGAGAATTCTCTTAACCAGCATGGTGGCGAAGGCTCCCCGGGGCAGGCTGAATGACAGGACCAGGGCCTTTCTCCCGGGGTGTAGCTCGTCTTCTTTCCGGTCAACAATTTCCAGACCTTCCGGGAACAGGAGCACCTTTCTCTGGAAGGAGCGGAAAAAGACCCGGCTGAGGGCCCGGGTGCGGAAGGAGGCAAACCTCAGGTTGTTTTCTTCCAGGATTTTGATGTAGAGGTTGCGGCTGCGTTCATCTGGGAACTCCATCTTGGCCGAAGGAGTGGGCAGCTTGAGGTCCTGGAGATAGTTAATAACGGGCTGGTCCAGGGTTTTCCAGAAATAGAACAGGCCAGATTCGGCCTGGACCTCGCGCAGGTCGGTGATCAATTCTTTCAGGAGTCGGCGCAACAGCTCGTTCCAGAGGTGCGAGCCAAAGGCGGCGTAGGCCATGGCGATTTCTTCCCGGGGTATCTTTTCCAGGGCAGCCAGGAAGTCATCGGGCCGCAGGAGCAGGGTCCGGAATATTCTCTTTTCGGTTAGCCCTTTGGCCAGTTCCAGGCACTTTTCCCAGTCGCGCCAGTTTTCTATGATCCGGGCCACCCGTTCCCGGTTTTCCTTGTTGCTGCTGGCCTGGTTCTGGGATTGCAGGAAGATCTGCAGGGCCCCGTTATAATGGCCCCGGAGCACCCGGTCGGCGAAGAAGCCGAGCTGGGGGTTGGTTCCCCGGAAACGCTGGTCATCAAAAAAGTTGGGAAAGCCATATTGCCTGACTTCTTCCAGGTTATCCAGGACTGGCTCAAGTTCTCTTAAATTCCGGATGGTTATGCGGAACCTGTTTCCCTGGATGAGCGAGGGGCTCATCGGTTTGCGCATAAAACCGATGGCCTGGAGGGAAAAGTTCTTGTCCTCCCGGCTGAAATCTCTCTGGCTGCGGATGGTGATGTGCTGGGTGGTAATCCCGTGCTTGTCCTTCTTTCCGCCGTAGGCCAGGGCCTTGGGGGAAATGGATAGGGTCTTGGCCAGGAAGCGCATCAGGTCTGGGGTAGTCCAGTTTTTCTTGGTCAGCCGGTAGACGCGGAACTCCCCGGTTTCGGCCAGGGGCAGCCTGGCCAGCTCCTCGACTATAAAATCTTCCGGTATGGCCTTGATCATAAGCTGGAGATAATTTTAAATGAAAAGGTCGGGAAAATCTATTTGTTTACTTGTTTCGTTCAATAAGGTAAAATGAAAAAACTGAAAGAAAGGAGGCTACGATGAAAGGCGATCCAAAACTTATCAAGACCCTGAATTCATTGCTGGCTGATGAACTTACGGCCATCAATCAATACATGGTCCACTCCGAGATGTGCGACAACTGGGGCTACGAGAAGCTCCACAAGACGATCGAGAAAAGGGCCATCCAGGAGATGAAGCACGCCGAGAGCCTGATCGGCCGGATCCTGTTCCTGGAAGGAATTCCCACCGTCTCCGAGTTAAAGAAGGTTTTCATCGGGGAGGAAGTTCCCAGGATGCTGGAGTTTGACCGCAAGGCCGAGTTTGAAGCCATCAAGTCCTACAACGCCGCCATTAAGCAGGCCGGGGAGGTCGGGGATTTTGCCACCAGGGAACTTCTGGAAAAGATCCTTCAGGATGAGGACAAGCATATTGATGAGATTGAAGAACTGATGGACCAGGTCAAGCAGATGACCCTGCCCATCTTCCTGACCACCCAGACCAAGGAATAGAAAGCCTGCCCGGGTGGCGCTCCAGCGGGCCTCAGAGGCTGAGGAAGGCCACCACCTCCAGGTGCCCGGTGTGGGGAAAGAAATCGACCGGCGTCAGCCGGCTGACCTTGTAGCCGCTGTCCGCCAGGACTTTCAGATCGCGGGCCAGGGTGGCCGGGTTACAGGAAACGTAAATCAGGGCTGGAATCCTGAGCCCGATAATCTGCTTGAGGCTTCTCGGGCTGAGCCCGGCCCGGGGCGGGTCGATTACCAGCAGGTCGAAGCTACCGCGGCTTATCTCAGGCAGGGCTTCCTCCACCGAGCTCTCCTGGAACCGGACGTTCTGGACGCTGTTAATGGCCAGGTTCTCATTGGCCGTTCTGATGTTGGCCGGGTCCCAGTCCACCCCGACTACCTCGGCTGCAGCTTTAGACAGGCAGATTTCTATGGCTCCGGAGCCGCAGTACAGGCCAAGGGCTGACTGGGTGCGCAGCCGGCGGGCTTCTTCCTGGATGAGGGCATAGACGGTTTCAGCTGCCAGGGGATTGGTCTGGAAGAAGGAGCCGGGATAAATCCTGAAACGGAAGCCTTGAAGCATTTCTTCTATGGCTTCCCGGCCGTAGACCAGGTGGGTTTTCTCAAAGGCTACCACGTCGGCAATGCGGTCGTTTTCCACCCACCAGAAGCTGGCCAACTCCGGCACCGCCTCCAGGATGGTCGCCGCGAATTCTTCGGTGGGCAATTCAGCCTGGCTGGTGGTAACCAGGAGCAGCATCAACTCCCCGGTCCTTTTTCCCTCCCTGATTACCAGGTGGCGGAAAAACCCTTTCTTGCTTTCCAGGTCGAAGACCGGCAGGCCGGTTTCGGTTGCCCGGCGGCTGACCGCCCGGAATATCTTTTCGGTCAGCGGCGTGCTGAGATGGCAGATTTCAAGGGGGACAACTCTCTTGTTGTGGTGCCCATGGTTTGGCCGGGTTTTTTCTCGCAGGCCCAGGAAGATTTCTCCGCCCGACTGCCCGAAGGAGAATTCCATTTTATTGCGGTAAAAATAATGGGCAGGGGAAGGTAGAATTCTTTCAATTTCCAGGTAGCGGTAGCTTGAGGGGAAATGCTGCTTGATGATTTCAAACAGGTAGTTTTCCTTCTGGCGCAGTTGCTCGGGATAAACCAGATCCTGGAAAGAGCAACCGCCGCAGAGGCCGAAATGGGGGCAGGCAGCCTGCTGCCTGGCCGGTCCCGGAGTGATTATCTCCAGCAGCCGAGCCTTGATGGCTGTTTTACCCGCAGGCAGGTAGGAGATTTCCACCAGGTCGCCCGGATAGGCTCCCGGGACCTCAAAGGTCTGGCCCTGGCTCCGGGCCAGTCCAGCCGCTTCCGGTAGAAGAAAACCGGATATCTCCACCGTGGCCTTTGTTTCCTGGAACTTGTTGAATAACCGTCGCAGCAGCCGGACCGGCAGGCCGACCACGTTATTGTAGTCGCCTTCCAGCTTCTCCAGGAACAGATCCTTTATTTCCTGGATGGCGTAGGCTCCGGCCTTGTCCTGGTAGGTGTTACGGTCGAGGTAAGCCCTGATATCATCCGGAGTCAGGGGCCTGAAGGTCACCCGGCTGGTTTCCTTGCTACTCAACAGCCGGTCTTCCTGCTGATTGTAAAGAACAACGGCGGTTACCACCTGGTGGGTCCGGCCGGAAAGCAATTCCAGCATCCGTTCGGCTTCGGCCCGGTTGGACGGCTTTCCCAGTATATGGCCGTCTATCGTGACCACGGTGTCAGCGGCAATCACCACGGCCTCGGGATTCTTTGCGGCCACCGCCCTGGCCTTGGCCTCGGCCGCTTTCAAGGCAAAAACCACTGGGTCCTTCTCGGCAATCTGGTTTTCATCCAGGCCACTGGGAATGACCAGAAAAGATTTGACTATCCTTTTAAGTAGCTTGATTCTTCGGGGAGATTCCGAGGCCAGGATAACCTTCATTTTTTATCAGAGGCTCCGGGCTTGACCAGGGGCAGTCCCTGCTGGCAGAGGGGGCAGGCCTCGGGCTCGTAGGCTGAGACCTTCAGGGCCAGCAGGCTTCGAACCGGTTTTCCCTCTATCAGCACCTGGCCGGCGCTGCGGTCAACCAGGCAGTAGATTCCATTCACGGTAACCTGCAGCGATTTCAGGCATTCCAGGACTTCCTGGACCGAACCGCCGGTGGTCAGGATATCTTCCACGATTATGGCCCGTTGGCCCGGAAGCCCGGCGAAGCCCGAGCGGACGGTCATTTTCTCTTCAACTCTCTGGGAAAAGGCGAAGAGCTTGTTGAGCTTCAGGGCGGTCAGAAAACCTATAGCGATGCCGCCATAAGCCGGGGAAACCACGTAATCGAATTCCGGGTTGTCTTTCCTGATCTCTTCCACCAGCAGGTTGATAATTTTTTCCAGGACTGCCGGCCGCTCGATCAGCTTGATTTTTTCGAAGTAAACGTCGGAATGTTTTCCCGAGGTAAGCTTGAAATGGCCTTTGAGCAGGGCCTGGCTTTCCTTGAATAAATTGAGAATCAACTCAGAGCGGTTTTCAGACATGCTGTCCTCCGATGCATTTTACCACTTGGGGTTGAAGAAAAAGTATAGCCCAAGCCGTCCTTAAAGAAAAGATGCTTTATTAAGGAAAAATTCAGGGTATAATAGAAGCAAGTTGTCTGGGCCTTGGGTGAACCGTGTTAAAAATTTTACTCATTTCTTCGGATGATGGGGTGGCCAGAGAGATAGCCAGCGCTCTGCCTCCGGGAGCCTGCCAGCTGACCCTGGCCGGAGTCGAAGGGGACCTGATCGGTCGGATTAACCAGGAAAAACCGCGGGTTATTCTTCTGGTCAGGGAAGGACGGCTATCGGATACTTTTTCCAGGCTGCGCAGGATAAAGAGCTATGACCCGCTGATGGAAGTCATAGTCCTGGGCCAGCCGGAGAGCGAAACGAGAGTGGCCGAAGTCATCAAGGCGGGAGCCCTCGATTATCTCAACCTGCCCCCGCGACCGGAAGCCCTGGCCGAAAGCCTGAGGAAGCTGGAAGAGAAAATTGCCGTCCGGCGGGAAACCTACCAGCTGGAGAGGGAGCTGGCCAGCAAGTACATCTTTGAGGGAATGGTCGGGCGGCACCCGGCCATGCTGGAGCTCTTTGCCCTGGTGGAGCGGCTGGCCCGGCATCAAATAACTGTCCTGATGACTGGCGAAACCGGGACGGGAAAAGAGCTGGTGGCCAGGGCCATTCACAACCTCAGCCCTCGGCGAGACAGGTCACTGGTGGTGGTCGACTGTACCACCCTCCCGGAATCCCTGTTTGAGTCCGAGGTGTTCGGGTACGAACGCGGGGCCTTTACCGGAGCCGACCGGGCCAAAAACGGGTTATTGAAGGAGGCCGACGGCGGCACCATATTTTTTGATGAAATCAGCGAAATCCCACCCGGCAGCCAGGCCAAGCTGCTGAGGTTCCTGTCGGAGAGGACCTTCAAGCCGCTGGGCAGCAATCGCCCGGTCAGGGTGGATGTCAGGGTTATCTGCGCCACCAACCGGAACCTGAGGGAAGAGGTGAAGAAGGGCAATTTCAGGGAAGACCTGTATCACCGGATTAACGTGGCCGAGGTAGACCTGCCTCCTCTGAGAAAGCGCAAGGATGATATTCCGCTACTGTGCCTACATTTTATTGACCGCTACAACCAGCGTTTTGGGAAGTCGGTCCGGGGGCTGTCCAACCGGGTCAAGAAGATCCTGTTTGATTATGATTGGCCCGGGAACATCAGGGAACTGGAGAAGGTGATAGAGCGAGGAGTCATGCTGACTGTCGATAATTTCATAGATATTCAACACCTGCCCGAAAGGATGATCAGCCTGGTGGAAACGAGGCTCGTGGAAGACAAGCCCTACCCTTACGTCAATCTTTCTCTTGGCGAAATTGAGAAGAAGCACCTGCTGGAGGTTCTGCGGGCCAACGGATTTAACAAGCAGAAGGCGGCCAGGGTGCTGGGCCTGACCAGGCCGGCCCTGTACCGTAAGCTGAAGAAATATAAATTAAACGTCTGATCCACTGGGAATAGCCCGGTGAATTTTAGGGACAGCAGCCTGCTGATGGCAGGAAATCTATTCCCGGATCAAGTTTAATTTTTTTGCGGCCAGGTACTGCCCGCAGAAAACTGCTTTTTTTAATGTCCGTGCACCTCCCCGATAATCAGAAGACCAGAGATGTACCTGGCCCGTGCCCGATTCTAAGCGAACGCAGGTTACAATTTCTCCTGCCGTCTTCTGTGTGTAACGAAAATGAACAGAAGCCAATTTTGAATCTATCATTTTGAATATCAATAAGATAGGCCTGGCAGCCCTCCGGTTAAGTGTAACAAAAGCGGACAGAAGGCCAAAAAGCCACCATTCTTAACCTGTTGATATTAAACCAGATATCAGAAGCAGGGCTGGCACATATATTGCTTTATATGTGGTCAAGATTTAGCGACGAAACGTAAGGCGTAAGATAAACATGAAAAAGGATAGTGTAAAAGACAGGTGGCGGAGATCTTTCCTGATCATAGCCTTCAGCCTATCCGCCGGGCTTTTCGCCTGGTTGCAGGCTGATACTTCAGCCAGGGCCACCTTTTCTTTAGAATTGAAGGAATGGCTCGTCCTGGAAATAAAGTCGGCATCCGGTGGCTTTTCAGACACGGGGAATTTGCAGGCCCTGGGCCAGACCGAAATCGTTTCCGGTCAACCCGTGCAGGTCAGGGCTCTTTTATCGGTCAGAGATGGCGACACAATTGCCTTAAAAGGAGTTATCTATTCTGAAGGAGAAGAGTCAGAAAATCAGTCCATATTAATCTGGCGAGGCCAGGGAGACATTCCTGGAGAAGGGCTGCTTCTAACCGGCCAGGAAAACACCTTTGCTGTCTGGCAGGGAAACGGCCTGAAGACCGGGAGCCTGGTTTTCCTGGAACCAGAAGATAACCTTGGCCATACCTATAAGGCCAGGTTTACCCTGAGCGCCTTGTGAAATTTTTAATAATAAATTAAGGAGTTTAATGACAGAAAAAATAGCAAGGTGACATAATTTGGCGCTAAAATCCGGTGTCAGCAGTGTTAAAGGCCGGGAAAAATTAACCATAATTTATTTAATATAAGCAACTTACAACTTTTTCTCCTTTTTCTCTTGACCTGGCATAACTCCTGCATTATAAAATTTTTGATATTTTATAATGTAGGAGGAATGGAAAGTGAAGACGAAGTTTTTTAGGGCGCTGGGTCTTTGGATAGGGTTCTTGCTGATTGCGGCTTTCAATCCGCTTCTGGCTCAGCAGTCTCAGGATGTTACCTTCCAGGTTACCCTGGCTGAATGGTACGACCTTTATATTGGCACTAACACCGTAACCTTTACCGATATCGCTCCTACCGTGGGAGCCACACCCG
>JABLWX010000067.1 GCA_013178315.1 Candidatus Aminicenantota bacterium | reverse complement strand
TTGCTGGAAGGGGAGAGGAGGTAGTTCATCCCGGTGGAGATGACCACGGCGCAGGCCGCGCCCAGAAGCAACACCCCTATGGGCGGAGGCACCAGGTTGCGGGCTGCCAGCAGTACCACCTTGGCCCCTTCCTTGGGAATGCTGAGGTTAATCTGGTCCTTGAACATGCTGTAGGAAAAAACGGCGATTATGACCACCACCGTTTCCACAAAGACTGTGCCGATAGTCCAGAAGACCACTGCCTTCTTGGCGTCCTTCGGGCTGCGGGCGCTGTAGAACTTCTGGTACATGCTCTGGACACCCAGCAGCAGGAACATGGTCGATAAAAAGTAGCCCAGGGCCTTGAGCGTGGGGTTGGCCCCAAATTGTTCGTTAACCACGGCAAAATATCCCGGGGACAGGCTGGCCTGGGCCCCGCTCAGGCCGCCGGCCGCGGCGTAGACAAATGGCACCGACAGCAGGCAGGCCAGGACGATGATGATCCCGTTGGGCAGGTCGGTGTAGGCCACGGCCACCATCCCGCCCAGGGCCGTGAACAGGATGACGAAGGTGGCCGCCAGGTAAATCCCCATCTTATCGGAGATGGCCCCGTCGGTGGCCACGTTCAGGATGAAGCCTCCGGCCACGAACTGATAGGAAACGATGGCCGTGAAGGAAATCACCAGGGCGATGGCCCCGAACAACCGGGCCAGGGGTCCGTACCTGACTTCCAGTATATCGCCTATGGTGTACTGGCCGAATGTCTGGATCTTGGCGGCCAGGAAGTAGATGATGATGATGCCCACCCAGGCCCCGGCGGCCAGCCACAGGGCTGAAAACCCGGCCTTGGAGGCGAATTCCGCCCCGGAGATAAAGGTGCCCGAGCCGATCCAGGTGCAGATCAGGGTAAAGACCATGACCGACCACTTGAGCTTGCGGCCGGCCACCATGAAATCCTCCTGGCTTTTTACTTTCTTAGCCCGGAGGAAGTTGATGACGGTCAGAATCAGCAGATAACCCAGGATGATGTAGAGATAAAAGGTCATGAGGCCTCCTTGTGGATTTTAAGGTTAAGGCAGGATGCGGAGAAGTCCAGGTCTGGAAGAAATGAAAAGCGCCCGAAACCTGTTAACGAAAACATCGTAGGTGATATTATCTTAAAGCCGCGGTTTCAGTCAAAACATTTGTTCTGTTCGGTTAACGCCTGGTTTTTCAAAAACCTCAGGATTCTTCCTTGGTTTCTTCCAGCGGCTCGATCTCGTCTTCGGAAGTTCTGTGAAGAAGCTTCTGGGATGGCTGTCCGGATTCGGGTTCAGCCGGGGGCCCGTTGTTGGAGCCGGGTTCCGCTTCCGGGCTGGCGGCTTCTTTTCTCTCCATCTTGACCGAGTAGACCCTGGTGACGTTGGGCTCCTCCATGGTCGTGCCGTAGATGTAATCGGCCACTTCCATGGTCTTGTAGTTGTGGGTGATGATGATGAACTGGGTTTGGTGCTTGATGGCCTTCATCAGGTTCAGGAACCGGCCCAGGTTGACCTCGTCCAGGGCGGCATCGACCTCGTCCAGGATGCAGAACGGTGACGGCTTGTAGCGGAAAAGGGCGAACAGGAAGGCCAGGCTGGTCAGCGATTTCTCGCCGCCCGAGAGCAGGGCCAGGTTCTGCACCCTCTTTCCGGGCGGCTGGGCCACGATTTCCACCCCGCTTTCCAGCGGGTTTTCCGGTTCCAGCAGCTTGACCTCGGCCGTACCCCCGCGGAAGAGCAGGGCAAAGATTTCCTGGAAGTTCTTGTTGACCTCTTCCAGGGCCTTGAGGAACTGGTTCTTGCTTTCCTCGTCTATTTTCTTGATTGCTTCCTGTGTGGAGTTGATGGAATCGCGCAGGTCCTGGCGTTGCTGGATTAGGAAGTCGTATCTCTTCTTCTGTTCCAGGTATTCTTCCTCGGCCATCATGTTGACCTGGCGCAGGCGTTGCAGGGTGTCGCGGATGGTTTCCAGCTCTTTTTCCAGGTCTTCGTCGCTCAGCTCTCGGGCCGGAACCGGCGGCTTGCCCCTTCTTCTTTCCCGGGGCTTTTCCTCAGCCTTTTCTTCTGCCTTCTCTTCGGCTTTTTCTTCAGCGCCTTCGGCCTGTTCTTCCTCGACTTCCTCGGCCTCCTCGGCCAGTCCCCGGGCTGCCTCCTCTCCGGCTGCGCCCGGCTGGGCTTCCCGGTCTTCGCTTTCAATTTCCTGCCTCAACTCGTGCAGGTTTTTCTTCAGTTCCTGCCAGCAGGTCTCTTCCAGGTTGACCCGGTCCCTTTCCACCTCGGCCCGGCGGATTTCCAGCCTGGTTTTTTCCTCGCGTGCTTTTTCTTCGCGGTCCCGCATTTCCCGCAGGCCGGCTTCCATCTCCTCGAGCTCTTTCTGAAGGTCGGGGACCTGCCGGTCCTGTTCCCGGAGGGATTCTTCTTCCTTCCGGGCCTCGGTTTCGAGCAGGGCGGCTTTTTGCTTAAGTTCCTCGATTAACCGGCCCAGCCTTTCCTTTTCCTCCTGGCCCGTAAAAACTTCCATCTTCAGGACTCCCAGCTTGGCGGTTATGGCCTGGTGTCTTTTTTCCAGGGCCTGCAGGCTGCTCCGGCCGCCGTTAATTTTTTCCTGGAGAAGGTTGAACTCGGAGCGAAGCTGGTAGGCCTTTTCTTCCTCGGTCTTCTGGTTTTCCTTGGCCCGGCCCAGGGACTCTTCCCTCTCGTTTATTTTCTGCCTGATTTCTTCCAGCCCGGTCTCGATGGCCTGGAGCCCGCCGAGGGCTTCTTCTTTTTTAAGACGCAGGGTTTCCTTTTCTTGCTGCTGGATTTTCTCTTCCCGGTCCAGGATTTCCAGGGCGGTGGAGATTTTCTGGAGCTCGAGGCTGACGAACTTATTTTCCCGCTCCAGGTCGGATATTTTCTTTTCGACTTCCAGCAGCCGGCTCCGGGTTTCTGCCAGGCTCTTTTCCAGGGCAGACCGCTCACCGGTTATGGATTCAATTTCTCTGAGAAGAGGTCCTTTCTCTGCTTCCAGGTGCTGCAGCTCCTGCAGCAGGCGCCTCTTTTCCTGTCCCAGGGTGAACAGACCTTCTTTTTTCTGGCCGGTCTTGAGCAGACCCGAGGACTGGAGGAGATCGCCGCCGACCGTAATGTAATTAAAATCGGGATACTTCTCCCAGAGCCTGACCGCGGTTAGCACATCCCTGACTATGACCGCCTCAGGCAGGGAAGAGGTGTACTTTTCCAGCCCGGCCCTGGCCTTGATTTTTTGCTTCAGAAGGCCCAGGACCCCGTCCTCGAGGAGCAGGCTGTCCGGGACCCGGTGGGCCGGTTTTTCTGAAAGAAGGAGCAGGGTGCGGCGGTCTCCGGCCGGGATATTCTCCTTGAATTTTTCCAGGAGAAAAGCCTGGGCCCGGGCTTCCTCTTTCCAGAACAGGTCAAACAGGACCGCGGCCTCTTCCGGGATTTCCACCAGCTCGGAAAACCAGCCCAGGGCTCCCGGCACCGGGTTGCGGTCGGCCGAGTCGCGTTCCACCTCGGCTATCTTTTCCAGGGCCTGGAGCTGGTGGCCCGTTTCTTCAATTTTATGGCCGAGCCGGGAAAGATTTTCTTCCAGGACGGCCAGCTTTTCATTCAGTCCGTTCAGGTTCTCGGTCAGCCCGGCCAGTCCCGATTGTAAGCGACCTTTGTCCTGGCGAGCCTGTTCGAGCTCGGTTCCCAGTCCGGCCAGGCGGTTTTCAACCTGCCTCTTCTGGGCCAGGTAATCTTCTTTTTCCCGGGCGAGTTTTTCGGCCTGCTTCAGGAATAGTTCCAGCTCCTTTTCCAGGCGGTAATAGTTGTTGCGAATTTCGGTGGCTTCCTGGATTTTCTGCATCTGCTCGCGGCGTAACCCGGCCAGCATCTCTTCCTCGGCGGCGGTCAGCCTGGTGGCCTCTTCCAGGATGGCCCTTTTTTCTTCGACCTGGAGGGTGGTGGCTTCCAGCAATTTCTGGAGCTCGGCCAGCCTTGCCACCATTCCGGCCTTTTCCTCTTCCAGGGTTTTAATCTCGTTCTGGAGCTCTACCCGGTCGGCCTCGGCTTTCTGCCTGGAAGTCTCCAGGTATTCCAGGCGCTTGCTTTCCCGCTCGATTTCGCCCTCGAGCCGCGAGAGCTGCGATTTCAAGCTGAAGGTCCGTTCCTGGCGGTCCTTGAGCAGTTTTTCCAGGTCCCAGAGCTCTTTTCTTTTCCTGGCCAGCTCCTTTTCTTTTTCCCGGACGGCCTCCAGGGCCTGTTGTTCCCGGGCTTCTGCCTCCTGGAGGTTGACCTGGATTTCCTCCAGGGCCTTTTCCAGCTGCCTCAGCCGCCGGTAGAAATGGTGGGTGGTGAGCTCGCGCTGCCTCTCGCGGAGGCGACGGACCCGGGCCGCGGCCAGGGCCTGTCGGTATAGGGAGTTCTTGGATTTCTCAACTTCGATGATGATGTCTTCCAGGCGAATGAGGTTCTGCTCGCTCGATTCCAGCTTGTTCTGGGCCTGTCTCTTCTTGTCCTTGTAATAGGCGGTGCCGGCCGCTTCCTCGATCAGTACCCGCTTTTCCTGTGGCTTGGAGGTGACAAACGACCCGATGGCTCCCTGTTCTATGACGAAGTATTCCTTCTCGCCGATGGAATGTTTCCAGAGCTCGTCCTGGATATCCTTAAGGCGGACGGCCTTGCCGTTCAGTCGGTACTCGCTTTCGCCCGAGCGGAAGACCCGGTGGGAGATGACCAGCTCCTCCTCGTTCCCCAGGGTGATGACGCCGTCGGCCATGCTCAGCGGCGGCCGCTTGGCATTGCCGTTGAAGATGAAGTCCTCGGTCCGGTCTCCGCGGACTGATTTAAGGCGCAACCCGCCCAGGACCCAGAGAATGCCGTCAACGATGTTGCTCTTGCCGGTGCCGTTGGGGCCGACGATGGCCGTGATTCCCGGGTGAAAGAGAATCTTGGTCCGGTCGGCAAACGATTTGAAGCCCTGAACTTCCAGTTTCTTTATGAACATCTGGCGTTATTCCTTCCTGAATTCAGCCGGCTACTTACCTGGAGGTTGGTTCTTGCCAGCGGAAGCTTGAGTTCCTACCACCAGCCGGGCCTGGCTTTAAGATGAGTATTGTAATCAAATATGGGGAGTTTTTGAAGGGCAGGGCTGATTTTTTGTGGCCGGGCGAGGCGGCCGGGCAGTAGCGTTGTCGCCGTTAGGAGGGCTGTGCTATAATCTTCTGCCTGAACCCTTGCCGAAGCCAGCGTAGCTCAGTCGGCAGAGCAGCTGATTCGTAATCAGCGGGTCGGAGGTTCGAATCCTCTCGCTGGCTCTCCTTCTTTTTACCAGTTTTTTCAACACATTGAGGGTTAAAAAATCTCACCCCCCGAATCATCAGGAGGGGGTATTGTCCTGGTTCCGGGATGGTTTAATCTGGGAGCGTACGCAGCGCTCCAGAGGCGTAAGAAAGGGTAAAAGAGGTCATGTCCAAGAAACCCGGAATCGGAAAGTTGGCGGCAGGCATTTTCCTGATACTCCTGTTCCTGGCCGGTTCCATTCAGGCCCAGCCCAAGAAGTACCAGGTTATAAGTTCTGAAGCCAGGCTGCACCTGGAGCCCAGCGACAGGAGTCCCGTGGTGGTCAACGTCCCCCGGGGAGCCATCCTGGCCCAGGCCAGTGCCGTGAAGTTCCGCCACAACTGGATTTTTGTTTATTATTATCACCCGGAAAAGAAGAAGACCCTGGCCGGCTATGTCTGGGAACCGCCACTGAGGAAGCTATTCCCCACGGTCAATGCCAGGCTGATCTACAACGGAGAGAGCGTAGCAGAACCGGGTGAGCTGGATTTTAGCCAGGAAGTCAAGTTTCCCTATCTCTGGGGAATGGCGCCCCAGAAGTTGCTGGAGGTTGAAGGCGAACCCCTGGGCGTTGACAGGTCAGACGGCCAGGAGGTCTACCAGTACCAGCGGGAAATCATGAACCGCCGTTGCCTGGTGGAGTATGTTTTCATCCAGGGCGAGCTGACCGCGGCCCGGTTTTTCATGATGGACACCTTCACCGATAACAACTATTACATCAGCGATTTCGTCAAGGCCAAGAATTACCTGGTGCAGAGGTTCGGGCTGCCGGTTGATGACCAGACTATATGGCATGATTCCACCTTCCAGGAACGGCAGGAATTCTGGGGTCGGGCCCTGGGCTCAGGCCTGGTCGAGTTTCGCTCGAGCTGGGTGATCGGTGAGACCGAGGTGGAGCTGGTTCTAACCGGCTCGGATAACCGCGTGGCTTTTATGGCCGAATGTGTTGGTCAGAAATATAAAAGCTTTTTTTCCCATTGACCCCCTTTTACCCCCTATAAACCCCTCCTTTCTCGCCCCTTTTCCGGAAGGAAGAGGGGCGTCTATTTATGGGGGCAAGGGGAACTCTCGAGACACGGGAACCAGTCCCGTCGGTTCCCCCGTAGCCAGAGCTACGGGACCCCCTCCGCTATGTGTCTCGAGAGTCCCCCTTGCCCCTGTGGGGAGTGGGGTTGGGAGTTACGGAAAGGAGTCGCGTCGGTTCCCCCATAACCAGAGTTATGGGTCCCCCTCCGCTATGTGCCTTGAGAATCCCCGCTGCCCCCTTGGTGGGTGGGAGGTGGAGGTACGGGAAGAAGTCCCGTCGGTTCCCCCGTATCCAGAGCTACGGGTCCCCTCCGCTATGTGTCTCGGGAGCCTCCCTGCCCCTGTGTCGGGTTGGGGGGTGAGTGACGGGAAGGAGATCGGTCGGTTCCCCCATAACCAGAGTGATGGGACGCCCTCCGCTATGTGCCTTGAGAATCCCCATGCCCCCTTGGTGGGTGGGAGGTGGAGGTACGGGAAGAAGTCCCGTCGGTTCCCCCGTAGCCGGAATTATGCGATCCACACTTTGCAAGGCCGAAATATAAATTCTGCTTTTATGATTAATATTGGAAAGATTAATGAATTGGGCCCTGTGTCCTGGAGGTTCCCTCAAACCGGTGAGATCAGTGTCATTGGTTGGCCATGAGCCGGGGCTATAAGGCCCCTATGCTACATGCCTTGTGACATGCCATGACCAAATAAAGAAGGTTTTAGAAGATAATGTGGAGATTGGCTATATCCATAGCCTATTCCTGTCGTTTTCTATATTAGGATGATACTTTCTATACGGAAGGCATAGTTTATTGTGCTTAACGTCGTGAATCGTTTTTTTCTTTTTATAAATCAGAAGAATTATTGTTTTTTGCAAGAAGGTTGAAAAAATCACAAATAACAAAGGAGTGCATTAAATCATTGGGAATCCGTACTGTATGTTCATAGATAACTTATTCTGGCCGGGACCTGATAAAGAAGCTCAGGTTTCCTTCTGAGTGAAGGTGAGGGAGACGCGGTTGCGGCCAAGCCACTTGCTGTGGAGCATGAGCTGTTCGGCCCGCTTGACCAGTGATTCCACCGTGTCAAACCTCTGGACCAGGCTGGCCCCCATGGAAATAGTGGCGTTCAGCAGGCCTGTTTCCACGGTTATGTAGGATTCAGCCACCAGGAGTCGGAGCTTGTTGGCCACGATGTCCAGGCGGTTTTCGTCTATGTTGAGAAGGCAGATGATGAATTCTTCGTTGTCCCAGCGGGCCACCATGTCCAGGTAGCGGATGTTCTTCTGCAGGGTGCGGGCAATCATCCGGATGAGCTTGGCCCCGTTGAACCGGCCGAACCTTTCCTGCACCTTATTATAATTGTCGATGTCGGCAAAGATCAGGCCAAAGGGAATATTGTATTTCTGGTATTCCGCTATCTTGTTCTTCAAGTACATTTCCATGTACAGGCGGTTGGGAATACCGGTGTCCGCATCGAGAAGCTGCATCTTTTCCAGTTCCGGAACGCGAAGGGGGATGGTGATGGCCGGCGAAGCGCTCGAAAAGACCTGGGCCACGCCGATGGCCTGACCCTCGGAATCCAGGGCCGGGAGAGCTTTTAACCTGACCGGGAGTCGATAACCAGCCTTGTTCTGTATAAAAACCTCAACCACCTGGGGCTTTTTTTCCCTTAGGACCTTGTCACACAGGCAGTGGTCGCCGCACAGGCTCTGGCCGGTATAGTCGGTATAGAGTGCCGGTTCTGCCTGGCACGACCTTCCCTGCATCTCTTCCCTGGTGAAGCCGGTCAGGTCCTCGGCCGCCTTGTTCCAGAAGACTATTTTTTTATCCTGGTCGAGCAGGGCGCAGCCGTCGACCGTGTAATCCAGGAGCTGGTTGACGAAATCACTCCTGACCTTTTCTAAAACCTCGAGAGATGTTTTTTCAGCCATCTATCGCTTCCTTGTCTTGCGCTCGACCTTGCTCATTTTTTTGAGCTGGAGCAGCCTTATATTTTATTAATCTTATATAGCAGTTGCCTTAGCTTGTCAAAGAAGCATCACGCAGAAATAATCACGCCTGAGCCAGTTACAACTTGTCCTGGCTCTTCATTATTTTCTATAAAGCTTCTCCTGTTTTCAATATATTTTTTTCGGCGTCTCAAAGCGGCTTGGAATAGTGATAGTACTGCCTGGCATAATAGCCTTCCTGTTCCAGCAGGCTGACCCCGTTAATGATCACTCCCAGGCAGTTGATTTTATGGTCTTCCACCTTGTTTCTGGCCTGTTTCAGGGCGTTGAGCGGCGTCTGGCCGGCTCTGACCACAAGGATCAGGCCATCGACCTGCTTGCCGAGGACCAGGGCATCTGAAACGGCCAGGATGGGAGGCGAGTCGAAAAGCACAAAGTCGAACTGTTGTTTTAGGAAGCTGATGAAGGCCTTCATCTTGTCGGAGAACATGATTTCCAGGGGATCTGAAGGTGTGACGCCGGAGGGCACCACGAACAGGTTGGTGTAGGCGGTCGGGCGGATTATTTCTGAGGCGTCGACGATTGAGCTCAGGAAATGGGTCAGGCCCCAGGTGTAATCGACGTTGAAGATTTCCTGCTGGCGGGGCTTGCGGAGGTCGGAGTCGACGATGACCACGCGCTTGTGGGCCTGGGCCAGGGCCAGTCCCAGGTTGGATATGACCGAAGACTTGCCGTCCTTGCTGAGCGGGCTGGAGAAAATCAGGGCCTTGCGGGCCGGGCTATCAAAGGACAGGAGCAGGGAAGTCCTGATGGAGCGAAAGGCCTCGGACTGAATGCAGCGGGGCTCACGCTGGATGATAAGCTCGATCTGGTGATTGTTCCTGTCGGGTGTGTCGGCGGGGGCCTGGGAGGCCTGGTCGACTTTAAGGGAAAGGGTCTTTGGCTTTGGCTGGCCAGGCTGCTTCTTCTTTTTCTTCTTATCCAGGATCCCGGGCTTTCCCTTGAGCAGGCTGGACAGGGTCCGGAACTCGGCCCGGGGTCCTTTCGGCTTGTATTCCTTTTCAAAGGCCGGGATGGTACCTATTGTGGCCCAGCCGGTGGCCTGGGTGATATCCCGGGAGGATTTAACCGTGGCCACCAGGTAATTGATGAAGAGAGAGGTCCCGGCGCCGCCAACCAGGGCCAGGAGCACTCCGATCAGGAACGTCTTGCGGCGATTGGGAAAAGAAGGATTAACCGGAACCGAGGCCTTGTCCACAATCCAGACGTTAAGGGCCTGGAGGTCTTTAAGACGTGAGGCCAGGTCGGTTTCGCTCTGCCGTTTGGACAGGGCTTCCAGCAGGGATTTCTTATTATCCGTTTCAATCTTCAGGCTGTTATAGAGGATGGCGGTGCTGTTGGCCTTGTAGGCCTGGGCCTTGAGGTCATCCAGCAACCGCTGCAGGTTCTGTTCCTTGGCCAGGGCCCCCTGGTAGTCGGCGTAGGCCGTTTTTATCAGGTTTTCTTTCTCGTTGGCCAGCGACTCGTAAGTGGCTTCTATTTCAGATTTGAGTTTCTGCATTTCGGGATATTCCGGCTTGAGGGTGGCCAGGCGCCGGGCGTATTCCCGGCTGAGCAAAGCATACTGTTCGCGCAACCGGGCAATGGCGGGATTGGATGGTGATTCCGGAAGCTCTTCCGGTCGCAGGGCTTTGAGCTGGTTGTAGGTGGTGTACTTGTTGACCCGGTCCAGGGTGGCCGCGGTCAGGGCGGTGTTGACTTCGGTTATTTTTGAAATCAGGGGAGCTTCGGCCGAGCTCAGGGGCAGGATGCCCTGGGCCGTTCCCAGCTCGGCCAGCTTCTTCTCGGCTTCTTCGATGTCTTTTCTTAAGGCTGAAATCTGGGTGCTCAAGAATTCTGTGGCCTGTTCGGAAGCGGTGTATTTTCGCTTGATGAGCATTTCGATATAGGAATCCAGAAGGGTATTCAGGACTTCGGCCGCCAGGCGGGGATTTTTATGGTCAAAGCTCACCTGGATAAGCTTGGTGCCGGTGATGGGGGAGACATTCAGGGAAGCGATAAACTGGTCTATGAGCCTTTCTTTAAAAACCGGGTTGTCGCGTTGAATCTGCTCTTTAGCCAGCTTGACCGGCAGCTTTGGTCCCATAAATTCTGGATGTTCATGAAGCCGCATCTTTTCTATTACGTCGGAAGCCAGGGAGCGGCTCTTGAGCAGCAGGGCATGGCTCTGGGAATTTATGCCACCGCTCAGGCGTGATAGCTCTTCAAAGGGGAGGACACTCTGGGTTTCATCTATCCAGATTGTGCCCTTGGCCGAGTAGATGTGGGGGGAAATGAAAACGTAAACCAGGGTCAGGGCAACTATCAAGATGGCAACGGTCAGGCCGGTCCATTTCCACCTGAGCATGGCGTTCCAGTAATAAAGTATCTGTTCCAGCAGGTTCTGCTGGTTCGGCCGGGAGCCGGAGGTTATAGGTGTTGTTCTTTCCATGTTCTATCCTGAATACATATTTTATTTGCTTAAGTTTTTTATGCCTTTTTTTCTCTAATTTTATAAAATTGCCCTGTTTTATAAGTTCAAAGCAACGAAGCTTTCAAGTTCTTCTTGAATCTTCTCATTTGACAATAATTATATCCCCATCCTGAAGGGGAAAATCCGCCCGCTTGCCATCTATTATCTTCTTCAGGTTAAACCAGAGATTTTTTTCCTTGCCGGTCTGGGGGTCCTTTCTTTTAACCAGGACCTGGACGGCGTTGGCCCACTCGGTCAGGCCGCCAGCCTGGGCCACGGCCTTGAGCAGGGTCAGTCCCTTTGACTCCAGGAACTGGATCGCCCCGGGATTCCTGACTTCGCCGTAGACAAAAACGGTCAGGGTCTGGTCAAAGGGCACAATTATCTCGTCCTTGGGCTTGAGAATGATGTTGGTGTCCTGGCTCCGCCTCATCAGGTCGTCAACATTCAACACGATCCTTTCCTTGCTGTTGCCATCGTCTTGCTGCCTGAGAATGTGAATTTCCTTACCGGCCTGCTGGGTCAGGCCGCCGGCTTCAGATAGTATCTGGAGCAGGGTGGTGGGGCCGGCCATCTCGTATAGCCCTGGCTTGGCCACCGCCCCCAGGACGGCAATTTTCTGGTGTTCCCTGATGATGACCGTCACGTGGGCGCCCTTGGTATATTTTTCATCCAGGATGGCGGCAATGCGTTTCTCAAGCTCCTGGGCGGTCAGGCCGGAGGCCGGCACCGGTCCGATGACGGCCAGGGTGATGGTGCCGTCTTCGGCCACCCGGACTGTCTGGTTGAGCTCGGGCAGTTCGTAGACTTTAATCTCCAGCAAATCTTTAGCCCCGATGCGGTAATCAACAACCTGGGTGGCCTGGGTTTGAGCCTGTTCGACCTGTTGACGGGCCAGGGCCGGATTTAAGAAAAAAATAAGAGCAAAGCTAATAGAAATAGAAAAATGAATTATCACTGAACATGTCTTTAGTATTCTGCGCTTCTTCATTCCGCTTCTCTCCATCCAATGGTTCTCTTATATTTTGTCGTTTTAAGCCTTTTATATTTTAATATCATATCAGCGACGGAATTGGCAAAACATTTTCGCCGGGGACCGAGCCGAAAGACAGGCTGAAGCCAACAAAATAGCGGTTCAACTTTCGTTCGGCGGGAAAAATTTCCCTCCGGCTCATGTTGCCAAAGAAGTTAAAGTTCCATTCTTTTCCCAGCCTTATTCCGAGGTTAGCTGAAAGCGTCGTGAATTTATAGGTCGGGGCGGTTAGCTGGCCTTCGGTTTCAAAGGGATAATCGGTCTGGCCAAAAGTAATGTTATTTCCCATGCTCACCTTTTCGCTCAGGCGGAAGGTCAGCCCGCCGCCGTAGGTCGTGCTCAGGTAGTGCAGCAGGCTCGAGTAGATGGAAACGCTGAAGTTCCTCGCATAATAGCCCCTGACACTCAGCCAGCGGCTCAGGGTTACGCTGACCGAGCCGTTGCCCACGATGTCCGAGGCCGGTTGGTAAGTGGGGTTCTTCGGGTCAAGATAGATATAGCCTATGCTGAAACCGCCCTGAAAGGTGGCCCCGGTTGGCGAAAGTTCCGGCGTGAATTCCAGGCCTCCGAGGACGGCATAGCTCCGGCTATCCCTTATTCTTGATTCCATGTATTTGAAACTGTAAAAACCCACCTGGCCATTCAAGAAGAACCTGAACTTCGGGTTGGGCTGGAAATAAAGAAAGGTATCGGCGTAGGTTTCCCGGCGGTTGAGCTCCCGGTCGAGTGAAATTCCCTCGTATTCGGCATTGCGATAGTTAAACCTGGCGGTGCTGAGCTGCCAGGCCATGGCCCCGGTTCTTGAGAACTGCCAGAGCATGAGGCCATTCCAGGCAATTTGCTCCTCCCTGATATTCAGGATGAGCTCCGGGCTTAACCGCCGGCGGCTGTTGTTATAGCTGATGGCTGTCTTGCCATAGAACTTCTTGGAAAGGAAGTGGATTTGGGCGTGGGTTCTGTAATTGAACGATCTTTCCTTCTCGTTTTCGGCGTAAAATGCACCCTGGATCTGCTGGTAGGTGTCAAATATTATCAGCTTCTTAAGGGGCACAAACCACTGGAAAGAAGGACCGGCCGTGAAGGTGAAATCGGGATATTCTTTATCCTGGAAACCATAATAAATATCAGAATCGTAACCCACGTTACCCAGGGTAAAAGCCCGGTAGCCGCGCAGCAGACCCAATTTCCATGGGGCAGCTCTGAGCAGACCCAGGACAGAACTGGCCATCCAGTTGGGACCCTGGGCCCTGGCCGGGGCGGGGGAGACTATAAAGGCAGACAGGAATATTAAAAAAATAAGACAGGTTGCAATTGCTCTAGGTTTCAACTTTTTGCCCCGCTTCTTTATATCATTAAAAGCTTCGGTCTTCAATAGGCACCCTTGCCGAAAACCACGGCCGGGATGGTCTTGAAAATTATGCTGACGTCCAGCCACAGGGAGAAATTATCTATGTATTCCAGGTCGAGCTTCATCCAGCCGTTGTGGTCGATTTCGTTCCGGCCGGATATTTGCCACAGGCAAGTAATGCCCGGCTTCATGGAGAAGCGGCGGCGCTGCCAGACCTCGTATTTTTCCACCTCGCAGGGCACGGTCGGCCTGGGCCCGACGATGCTCATATCGCCGGCCAGGACGTTAAAGAATTGCGGGAACTCATCTATGCTGAACTTTCTGAGGATGCGGCCGACCGGCGTTATGTATCGCAGCTTTTTATTCTTGAACTGGGGAGTGGTCATCTCGGCCAGGTCGTTGACCTGCGACAGGTACTTATCGGCGTCGATTCTCATCGTCCGGAACTTCAGCAGCTTGAATTTCCGGCCGTGAAGCCCCAGCCGTTCCTGCCGGAAGAAGACGGGCCCGGGGGAGGTGAGCTTGATGGCCACGGCCGCGGCCACGTAAATCGGGCTCAAGAGGAAAATGGCCAGCGAAGAAATAAATATATCCATGGCCCGCTTGACTAAAAGCTGCCACTCACCGATGCGGACAGTGTTATAACTCAAAAGGGGTATGCCATCTATTTCGGTTATCACCGAGCGGGCGATTTTCATGTCATACAGGTCGATGGCTATGGATGTCTCCTTGCCTTCTACCTCGCAGACATGGAGAGCCTCCTGGATCTGGTTGAGCCGGCTGCGCGGCAGCACAAACACCACCTGGTCAACCGGCACCTTATGGAAGATGGTCAGCAGGTCCTTCAGGCCGCCTATAACTTTAACCCCGTTTACTTCCTTGATTTCGCGCTGTTCGTCATCGTTAATTACGCCGATGACCTTTAATCCCCAATCCGGGTTCTGGCGGACCTTGGTAATGAACTGGGCGGCCCGGTTGCCAGTTCCCACCACCAGGATATGGCGCCAGTTGTAACCCTGCTCGTGGATTTTCCTGAGGGCCGCTATGACTATGGCCCGGTCAATGAGCAGGGCCAAAGTACCGACCACGATGAAAATGAAGAAGAACAGCCGGCTGAGATAGGCCGCTTTCAGGACGAACAGGGCTGTTCCAAAGCCAAAAAACATCAGCACCGAGGAGTTGACCACCCTGGCTGCTGCCCGGTAATATGGCTCAATCCGCAGGAACTTATAGCTTCTGCTCAGGAGCAGGGCCAGGACCCAGACAAAAATTCCCAGGAAATAGGCCAGGGCATACTGATGAAATGTGGAAAGGGGAGTGCCCCTGACCTCGGCTTCCGGAACCAGCCGGGAGAGTTTCAGGTTGACATCGAATAATTCCCGGAGGCCGTAAGACAGAGAATAAGCCGCGGTCAGGAACAGAATGTCAAGGAGGAAAGCAACTTCCTTTAAGAATCGGTCCCGTTCTTTGAGCATGGCCCCGTTCCCGGCTGTATCTATGATATAAAATTACAAAATCTTATATCAAAAAATCAAGTTTTGTCGTCAAGAGTCCGCAGCACCCGGGCCGGGTTGCCGGCCACCACGGTGCGGGGCGGGACATCTTTAGTAACAACCGAGCCAGCCCCGACGATGGCTTCCTCGCCGATGGTCACCCCGGCCAGGATAGTGGCGCCGGAGCCAATTGAGGCTCGCTTCTTCACCAGGGTGGGGATTACTTTCCAGTCCTGCTCGGTCTGGAGAGAGCCTTCCTCGGTCGTAGCCCGTGGATAGAGGTCGTTGATGAAGGTTACGCCGTGGCCGATAAAAACTCCATCCTCTATGGTCACACCCTCACAGATAAAGGTGTGGGATGAAATCTTGCAGTTCTTGCCGATTATCGCGCCTTTCTGGATCTCAACGAAGGTTCCTATCTTGGTGTTATCGCCGATGGTGCAGCCGTAGAGGTTGACGAAGGCGAAAATTTTAACATTTTCCCCGAGCTTGACGTCGGGGGCAATGCGACAGTATTCCATCAGGTCCTCCCTTCAGCCTGTATTCTTCTACTCTGTCAATTTTACCAGATGGCCCTTCTGGGCGATAGACCTGTTAGAAGCTTCCAGCAGTTTGACCACCATCAGGCCGGCCTGGCCATTGTTGAACGGCTCCCTGTTCTCTTCCAGGCATTCTATAAAATAATCAACTTCTTTTTTCAGGGCCTCGGTTGGCTCCAGTTTGGGCACGTAGACATCACCGATGCGATAATTGATGAGCATGTTGTGGACGTGCTCTTCGGAGGTATGGATCTTGAGCTCAACGCCGCGGTCGTATATTTTAACCTTCTCGTCAGCCGAGATGTCGTCCCAGAGAAGCATCTTGCGGTTGCCGCTGATGATGGTGCGGCGCACCTTAACCGGGCTCAGCCAGTTGACGTGGAAATGGGCGATGAGATGCGGTTCGTTGAAGTAAACCGTGATGTAGGCCACGTCCTCAAAATCACCGTTGTAGTGGGAAACACCCTGGGCCGAGACGGCCACCGGCTTTTCCTTGATCAGGTGGCACATGATGGAAAAATCGTGGGGGGCTAAATCCCAGACCACGTTGACGTCGTGCTGGAAAAGACCCAGGTTGACCCGAACTGAGTCATAAAAGAGTATGTCTCCGAGCTGGCCCGAGTCGATGAGCTCTTTCATCTTTATCACGGCGCCGGTGAAAAGAAAGGTGTGGTCCACCATGATCTTGAGGTTCTTTTTGGCAGCCAGCTCAATCAGGTCTTCCGCTTCCTGGCTGTTGAGGGTGAAAGGCTTTTCCACGAAGACGTGCTTGCCGTTGAGCAGGGCCTTGCGGGCCAGGTCATAGTGGCTGGAAACAGGTGTGACCACGGCCACCACGTCTATTTCCGGGTCCTTGATGAGCTCGTCCGGGTTGGAGTAAGACTTGATGAAGGGGTAGGTCGAAGTAGCCACCAGCATCCGTTGTGGCCGCAGGTCACAGATGGCCGTGAGCCGGGCCTCCGGGCTGGCGTTAAAGTTTCGGGCTACGTTCGGTCCCCAGTAACCGAAACCGATAATCCCGACGTTTATCATGTCTCCGCTCCCTTTTTCCGCCGGGTCCTTGGCTAAACCCGGTTGGAATAAAATTTATGCAAACATTCCGATATATACTCTATTTGCTCCTCCGTTAACTCAGGGTACATCGGCAATGAAAGGATCTGACCCTGGTAGGCGTAGGCCACGGGGAAGTCGCCCGGCTCATGGTTAAGATGGGCGTAGGCTGCGGCGAAGGGGAGAGCGTAGGGATAGTGGATGTTGGTCGCGATGCCCTGGGCCTTGAGGTAATCAATCAGTTTTTCGCGCTCCGGTACCCGGATGCAGTAAATGTGGAAGATGTGAGAGCAGCCGGGACGTATTCTGGGGGTGCTGATTTGAGGTATATCGGAGAGGAGGTCGTTGAGTTTGAGTGCATGGTGGTTACGAGCGCTGTTCCAGTCTTCAATGTATTTTAGCTTGACGCTCAGGATTGCAGCCTGCAGTCCGTCGAGGCGGCTGTTTATGCCTTCAATTTCATGGATGTATTTTTTCTGGGAACCATGGTTGGCGAACAGGCGCGCCCGGCGGGCAAATTCGTCGTCGTTGGTGATGATGGCCCCGCCGTCGCCGTAGGCCCCGAGGTTCTTTCCGGGATAGAAGCTGAAAGTCCCGGCCAGTCCGAAGGTGCCGGTTTTCTGGCCGTTGAAGGTGGCAAAGTGGGATTGAGCGCAATCTTCAATCATGAGCAGCTGGTGGCGGTCGCAGATGGTTTTGATTTTGTCTATGGCTGCCGGCTGTCCATAAAGATGGACGGGAATGACAGCCCTGGTTTTTCCGGTGATTTTTTCTTCCAGCTTATCCGGGTTGAGATGGTAAAACTCGTCGTTGTCAACGAAGACGGGGCGGGCCCCGGCCTGAGTTATGGCTTCTGAGGTGGCGATAAAGGTATTGGCGGCGGTGATAACCTCGTCTCCGGGGCCGATGCCGGCAGCTTTAAGGCTGATGTAGATAGCATCGGTGCCGTTGGCACAGGAGATGCAGTGCTTAGCGCCGTATTTAGCAGCAAAAGCCTTCTCGAAGGCTTCAACGTATTTTCCGCCGACGAAGGCGGTGTCGTTGAGGACCGACTGGATGGCAGCATCAACTTCAGGCTTTATGGATTGATACTGGCTCTTCAGGTCAACAAAGGGGATGTTTGGCATATTTTTAATTCCCTTTCCTTCAAATGAGTTTATCTTGAGGCCTTTTGCTACGTTAAAATCCTGTTGCCCTGGATAATGACGTATATTAAACGTATTCTAATATACTCCAGCCTCGGAAAAAAGACAATGATACCATATTTTAGCTGAGACATCCATTTGCCTTGGCTCAATTCCTCCCGCAATTGTCTTATAATCAAATAAGAATGAATTGTCAAGAATTAATTGGCTCTTCAGCCAAAAGTGTGGTGAAAAAAAGAGGGGAATGTGGTAGGAACTCCTTGATGATTAACAACTTAGGAAAGGAGTTAACCTACCACAATGAGCATCAGAGATTTTATGCTGAAATTCC
>JABLWX010000066.1 GCA_013178315.1 Candidatus Aminicenantota bacterium | reverse complement strand
GGTTCGTAGACCGCAAATTCATCTTCCCGACCCAGCCGACGGAATTTTTCCACGCCGCCTCTATGGTACGGAAGAACATTGACCTGCTGAACAGATTTAATCCCGCCCAGAAAATCGGCCATGGCCCGGAGATTGGCTTCATCATCGTTAACACCGGGAATCAGTGGAAATCGGACCCAGACCGGTTTTCCGGCCGAACCCAGTGATTTTAAGTTCTCGAGGATCAGGTCGTTGGAAACGCCGGTATATTTTTTGTGTCTATCTTCGTCCATTAACTTCAGGTCGAATAGAATTAAATCAGCCCTGGCCGCCAGTGACAAGAATATTTCAGGCCGGGCATAGCCCGAAGTGTCCAGGGCCAGGTGGAAGCCCCTTTGCTTCAGGCCATCCATCAGGGCTCCGGCAAAATCTGGCTGGGCCAGGGGCTCGCCGCCGGTCAGGGTCACTCCGCCACCTGACTGCTCAAAGAAGACTCTTTCCTTTTCGGCTTCGGCCAAGACCTCTTCCACCGACACCTCGCGACCGACAATGTCGATGGCCTCGCGCTGGCAGGCCTCGACACAATCTCCGCACATGGTACAGCGGGAACGGTCAGCCCGGACGAGGCCATCTCCGTTCTGACTGAGAGCCCCGAAGCTGCAGGCCCGGACGCAATCTCCGCAGCGGGCGCAGCGGTTGGACATGAGCATCAATTCGGGCTTAAAGGCTACCCCCTCGGGATTATGGCACCACAGGCAGTGCAGGGGGCAACCCTTGAAAAAGACATTTAGCCTTATGCCAGGCCCGTCGTGGACAGCATAACGCTTCAGGTCGAATATGGTGCCTCTCATCCCTTCTCCAGGTATCTGATATATCACATATCAGGCAGCTTGTCAAGCCTGATTTTTCCCTTTATTTTTATTGCTTCCAGCAGCTTTTCTCGCGTAAAAGGCTCCACCGTTATCTTAGATTTGGTAATGTGGCCAGAATTTTGAGAACACAGCCCCGGACTGCAGTCTATAAGCCGGGGCTTAAGATTTTTTTAGGCTTATTTCCCTTTAACCGCCTGGAGCTTCTTTCTAACCTCCGGCTGGTCGGGCATTATCTCCAGAGATTTTTCCCAGACGGCAGCGGCCTCGGCTTTCTTTCCCAGGCCCAGATAGCAATCCCCGATAAGGTTCAGGAGCGTGATATTGGTCCCGTACAGGTTAACCGCCCTGTCCAGGATATCAATGGCTTTCTGGTATTCGCCCAGATAATAGAGGGCCCTTCCCGCTACAACGTGGGTTTCATAGGCAGCCTGCTTTTCGCCGCCGATGAACCCCTCCACCAGCGCGGCCGCTTTACCATACTCTTTCTGCTCAAGATAGACCTGGGCCAGCTGCCGGCTGAGGTCTTCGTTCTGCGGGGCCCTGGCCAGGGCCTGCTCCAGTACCGACCTGGCTTCAGCCAGGCGCCCCAGGTTGTAAAGCTGCTGGCCGAGGATGTGGCCATAATAGGGGTCATCAAGCGGCGGCAGTACCCGCGACAGGATCCAGGGCCGTGGCAGGCTTTCCAGGAAGGTCAGGTCAAATTCTTCCCTGGTGGCGACCTGTTCCTGGCCGTCAACCATCAGGCTGACATTTAGAAAATAATGGGCCGGTGGAAAATCACTCAGCGAGAAAATTTGCACCACCTCGGGAAGGGTGAGAACCTCGGCCAGGGGGACAGTTTTTTCCCTGAAAGTCTCAGTTTCCCTGACAAACTGGAAGCGCAGGCTGGCCTTATCCCGGAGGGCGGGAGTCAGCCCGTAAACCTGGAGGACGACCGCCAGCTGGTCTTTGGCCGTGAACACCCGGCTGGCCTGAAGGTAAAGCTGGTTACCACCGATAAGGAAGGCCTTGACCCTTCCCCCGGCGGCCTCGGCCGGGCTTACCTTGTAAGCCAGAACGGGAGCGGACAGTTCCACCCCGCTCTTGCCAGGAATCTTGAGGGTCTGCTCCAGGCTGGTAAATTCCTTGGAGGCTTCGTTCTTGACCAGGACCGACAATTTATAATCCCCGGGCACACAGGGCAGAACGTCATAGATGGCCACCGGCAGGCTCTGCCTTTCCTTCATCTGGGCTTCGTTCATCTGGACCGGGTAGGTCTTTTCAAACTGGTAAACGATTTTCCCGTCCAGGGTGCTCAGGGTACCGTTGACCTTGAGGTTGGTGGCGTAGCGGTTGTCGTACTGGTTAACCGACAGGCGTTTTGGCTCCAGGGTATAATGGATGAAATAAAACCCGGCCGGGCTTTTCAACACCTTGACCAGGTAATCGCTGTCGAGGTAATTGGCGCTGTATTCGACCTCCACCAGGTCCTTGTACTCGAAGAACTTGCGGGCATACTTATCTTCGACCATTCTCTGCGGGGTCAACTCGATCTGCCGCAGCAGAAGGTCTGAAGACAGCGACGGCCGCCCGAGATTGGTATTCTCCTCCCCGGGAATCAACGACAGGGAAACGTTGGCCAGGGTGGGGTCAACTTCTCTCAATTTCTGGTAGGCAGCCATGTAATCGGCCTGGTCGCCCCAGTAGCCGGTCAGCAGGGCCTGTGGCCCGTCGTTGGTCGGGCTGTAGAGCCGGTACTCACCGGTTCCCCTTTCCCGGAAAAACACGACGTTAAAGCCCGGGGGCAGCCCCATCTCCGTCTTGCCCTGGTAGAACCAGATTTCCGTATCGTAAACCTCCGACTTGCTGTCGATGCGCTGGATATCGTTGGGCGGTCCGAGGATGATGTAAAAACGTCCCCGGTCGGTTTTCCAGCCCGGCTTGGGTGATTCCCGGCCGAAATACTTGTTGACATATTCTATCCGGCGGTAATGTTCGCTCTTGAATTCGTTCTCTTCGGTCTCGGGAACCGGGTCCCGGTGCTTCCAGAAAGCTTCGATGAATAATTCTCTCTCCCGGTCGGTCCTGAGCTTGAGAAAGATGTCCCTTTCCACCGGCGTGATGATGTACACCACCTCTTCCTCAAGCCACTTCTGGTACTTTTCCGGCAGCGGTGGAATTTTTTCTTTTTTTTGCTGGGCGGCGGAGTTTTTTTGCGGCCCGAGCTCCGGACTCAAGCCGGCCGGGTAGGCTGCATCCAGAAGTAAAATCAATAACAACGCAGAGAAACAGAAAAAGGGAATGATGCCCCGGGGGCGCCGTCTCGACAGCAAGCTTTTAAACCTCATCAGCTATCCTCCTGTGGCCGGGTGGTGTCACTCAATTCTTGAGTTGGCCTGACCAGATCCCGGTTTCCAGAAAGTTTCATATAAATTTTTATGTCTTAGAACGAGCTCTTTCTCGACCATCGGTCCTTGCTCTCAGGTATTTTACCACGTTTACTTGCCCGCTGCCCGCCTATTCCGAACCTGTCACGGCCCCGGATTCAGGGGTTGGGTTACACTTTTTACGCGCTGCCCCTGAGCATTAATTATTCATCTTCTTAAAACTTCCGGTGGCCGAAAGCGTTTCAGGGTTGGAACTCGATATTCGGGCACCCGGGTGGTGGCAGCTGAGGGTCAGCCAGCCGCGCTCCGGGCCAGTTCTTTAATGGCCCCGATATTTTCCAGGGTAACCTTTTTCCCGAGGTTAACCACCCTTCTGATCCTGGTGAAATCAAAGGTATCGACGTTGGGATTAATGTCAATGATTAAATCGGCCTCCGGCAGCTTGCTCTCGGTCGAATCGGCCAGCACCACCTGGACCAGGCGGTGGACCATGATGAAGGCTGAATCAAAATGGGCGATGGGCATCTTCTTCAGCGGGCGGTGAACGTCGGGCACAAAAACCCTGGTGGCCCCCAGTTCCCGGGCCAGGCGGATGGGACAGTTGTTGAGCAGCCCTCCGTCAACCAGCAGCCGGCCGGAAAACCGGGCCGGTTCGATGACGAAGGGAAAGGCCATGCTGGCCCGCAGGGCCAGGTGCAACGGGCCACTGGTGAAATTCACTTCCTGGCCGGAAACCAGGTCGACCGCGTTGCAGCCAAAGCGTACCGGCAGTTCCTCGATCAGGACATCGTCCACCAGTTCTCGCAGGTGTTCTTCCAGCAATTTCTCCTTTTTAACTCCTATCCGGCGCAGCAACCTTTTTTGGTAGGACTCGAGCATCAGGTAATCAACCAGCTTATCGGGTATGGGTATTTTTGATCTGCGCAGGCCGGACAGCCGGCCGTAACTCAGCTGCCGCCCGAGTTTCTCCAGTTCGGGTGGGAGATAGCCGGCGGCAAATAGACCACCGATTATGGCTCCCATGGAAGTGCCGGTGATGATGGGCGGCACCAGGTCATTATCCAGGAGCACTTCCAGCACCCCGATATGGGCCAGGGCCCGGGCCCCGCCACCCATCAGCACCAGGGCCCACTTCCCTTCCTGACCCGGGGTTCTGTTGGCTACCGGGGTTTCTTTTATATCTTCCGGCTTTTCTTTATTGATTTCTTCTCTCCTTTGCGGTCTTTCAATCTTCATTTTAATATTATTCCCGGTATTATCTCTATCTTGAATTTTTTCGCGCTTTACGGTTCCTGGCCCGGCCTTTTCTTTTCTCCCTTTTATCGAGTTTCTGAGGGGCTTGATTAACTCTTCCAGGCTAAGAATTTTTTTCTCTCTCATATTTTCTTTAATCCTGACGCCTTTCTTTTTAATTCTAAGTCACTTCCGGGCCGTAACTCGCCCAGCGCGACCTGACCCTGGCCACCTCCTTGCCCGAGGCCAGGCTGTATATCTGCTGAATCCAGGAGCTTCCGGGACTTTCCGGGTTCTGGGTGATGACCTCAATTCCGTCGCCGTAAAAGGCCTCCGAGCGGTAATTGATTTCAAGCTCCCGGGGCCGGCTGGCAAACAGCACCTCCCGGGGCATACCTTCAACCGCCCAGCGGGAATAGACCACGTTGTTGACGTGCCGGTTGTAATCGAGGTCTTCGAACATCACCCTGAAGGTGGTCTTGTGGTCCAGCCTTTCCACTATGGGCAGGGTGGGGAAATCGTCTGCCAAGGCCCTCTCCTGGAGAATCAGCTCGTCGGGAAAGAGGTTTTCCACCCGGACCGGTCGCCGGCTGTCCAGCTCGATGATCATCCAGGAACTGGTGGCCAGGGCAATTCTATCTCCCTTGACATCAGAGACTTCAAAATCGCGCAGGGCATAATAACCGTGTTTACCGGAAGCCCAGGTCTTGATGGCAATCTTTTCTCCCATCCGGGGATAGCGCTCGACCAGGATATGGTAGCGGGAGACGACCCAGGTCAGACCTTTCTCGGCCAGGTCAAAGACAGAAAATCTCTCGCGGATCGAATGTCGGCGGGCCGCATCCTGCAGGTAATTCATCAGGGCCGAAAGATGGGCCCGGCCCAGGTAATCGGCATCAAAGCTCAATAACTCATACTCGCAGGTCAGAAACTTTTTTTCCTGGTTTTCCATCCTTGACCCTCTTTTCAAGAATCAGGCCAGCCTGAAACAATAACGACCCGACCTCGCCCTTCTCCGGGGTTATCTTCGCTCCTGGTCTTTTCAAGCCCTGGAAACAATCTCCGATAGAGCCCGGGGCAGGCCTTCCGGCTGGCGGGGCGACGCACCTGACGGGCGTTCCATATCCAGGCCCTGAAACAGGGCTGCCGATTGGCCTTTGAAGATGAGATTTTATTACAAATCGGCCCGGCTTGAAAGAAGAACCCACCCCGATTTTAGTGCGGGCCAATACAACTTCAGGCAGTTATTCCCCCCTTTCTCTATCACCGGAATATGAGCAATCTCCCCCTGCGCCTCCAGGTGGTCGCCCGTGGCCGCACGACATAGCCCGAAAATCGGCCGAGCACTGGACAGACATCTATCTTATTGTCGACCCAGATAATGCCATCAGGGAACAGGTGGAAAATGCCGCTCTCCATGAAGCCACGATTTCAATCATCGTCAAATAAGCGGGATTGGCCGATAAAAAACCAGGTGACCCGTCCGGCCGAATAAATTAGAATTATCAGTATGAAAAGAAGGGATTTCTTAAAAACGGCATCTGTCTCTCTGGCCGCGCCCATGATTGTCAGGTCTTCTGTATTTTCCAGGCCGGCGCCGAGCGACCAGCTTCTCCTGGGCTGCATCGGGGTGGGCCGCCAGGGCCAGGCCAACATGATGGAACTCATCTACCGCGGCCTGGAAACCGGGGCCAGGGTAGTGGCCGTCTGCGACCTGGACCGGCACCGCCTGGACAACGCCCGCTGGCTGGCCGAAAAAACTTATGCCCTGGAGCTCGGGCTGAACAAGTATACGGGGATAAAGGCCTACCACGATTTCCGGGAACTGCTGAGCAGAAAAGATATTGACGGCGTGGTTATTTCAGTGCCGGATTTCTGGCACGGGATAGTGGCCCTGGCCGCAGCCCGGGCCGGCAAGGACATTTACCTGGAGAAGCCGCTGACCTACTCGCTGGTTGAAGGCCAGAAACTGGTCAAGGCCATCCGGCAGAAAAAGCTGGTGCTCCAGACCGGCTCGCAGCAGAGGTCATCGGTCTATTTTCTCAAGGCCTGCGAAATCGTCCGAAACGGTCTTATCGGCCAGCTTCAAGCCATCAAGGTTCGGCTGCCCGAAGACACCGGTCGCGGCGACCCACGACCCATGCCGGTACCGCCCAACCTGGACTACGAGTTCTGGCTGGGACCGACCCCGGAAGCGCCGTATACCGAAGATAGGGTCCACCCGCAAATGAGCTACGACCGCCCGGGCTGGATGCAGGTCGAGCCATACGGCCGGGGCATGATCACCAACTGGGGAGCCCACATGCTGGACATCGCCCAGTGGGGCCACGATACCGAAAGAACCGGGCCGGTCAGCATAGAAGCCGAGGCCGAGTTCCCAGAACGTGGCCTGTTCAACGTCCACACCAGGTTCAGGGCCGAAGCGGTATATGCCGACGGCGTGGTCCTGGCCATGGAGAGCGGCGACCCCTCGGGCGTCAGGTTCGAGGGCTCGGAGGGCTGGCTTTTTGTCAGGAGAGAGGGAATTGAAGCCTCAAACCCGGCACTCCTCGGCTACCAGCCGGGAAGCGGCCAGGTCAGGCTTTACCACAGCTCTAACCACATGAAAAATTTCCTGGAGTGCCTGCGTTCGAGGCAGGACCCGGCCGCGCCGGTGGAAGTCGGACACCGCTCCAATAGCCTGTGCATAATCACCCATATTGCCATGAAGCTCGGAAGGAAGCTGCGCTGGGACCCTGACCAGGAGAAATTCATCGGTGATGAAGAGGCCAACCGGCTGCTGGATTACCCGCGGAGGAAACCCTGGCAGATATAGGCCGGGCCGAAGAAGTGCGGTTCATTCTGAGAAGGCCGGGTAGCAGAATTAATGAAAAAATATCGAAGTTGATAAATTAAAATAATGATTTATTACGGGTACTCCACAAGTTCAGTTATTAAGGCTCAAAAGGAAGTCGTGTCATTGCCGGGAGATAATAGAAGAAATTTCAAGAGAAGAGTGACCTCAACCGCGGTTCCTGGCCCCGGTGGCTTTCACCCGGGAGCAATGATAGAAAAATAAGGAGGCTATAATGTCAGGCCTGAGCCGGAGAAAATTCATAAAGAACAACCTGGCTGCCGGTCTTTTCATAGCGGCCAATCCTTCAGCCTTATTTTCTACTGCACGGAAAACTAAAGCTGCCAGCCAGGACTGGCGACCGGAAAAGAAGCACGGTTTTTCCCTGGGCCTGGCTTCCTACACCTTCCGGGCTTTCAGCCTGGAACAAACCATCGCCATGACCCTGAGGCTGGGACTGGAAAAGCTGGTCCTGAAAGACTTCCACCTGCCGCTCACCACCTCCCCGACCGAAATCAGGGCAGCCGCGGCCAGGGTAAGGGAGGCCGGACTGGACCTATACGGCTGCGGGGTGGTCTACCTGGAAAAGCCAGAAGAGGTGAACCAGGCTTTTGCCTATGCCCGGGCGGCAGAGATGAGAATGATAATTGCCTCGCCGAACCCCGACCTGCTGCCGCTGATCGAAAAGAAGGTCAAAGAAATGGGAATTTCGCTGGCCATCCACAACCACGGCCCGGGCGACAGGTTCTACCCGACCCCGGCGGATGCTTACCACCGGATAAAGAACCTGGACCGCCGGCTGGGACTTTGCCTGGACATCGGGCATGCAGCCAGGGCCGGAGTCGACCCGGCCGAGGCTACCCGAAAATTTTCCGACCGGCTGCTGGATGTTCATATAAAGGATGTATCAGCGGCCAGCCGGGAAGGCCAGACGGTTGAAATCGGCCGCGGGGTTATCGATATCAAATCTTTTCTTAAGGCCATCATCGCCATCAACTACTGCGGCACTCTGGCCTTTGAATTCGAAAAGGATGAAAAGGACCCGCTGCCGGGAGTGGCCGAATCGGTCGGCTACGTCCGCGCCCTGCTCTCGTAAAAGGAGCCGTTCAAAGTATTTCCCGACTTTTGAGCAGAAGGAAATCCAGACTGCGCTGCTTTTTCCATAGAGCGAGGCCCCACCTCCAGAATAACAGAAGGAATTCCCACTTGTTGATGAATCTTTTGTCCACAGGTTGATCAGGGTTCCACTTCTGACCTTAAATCGGAAAATCTTAAATTAAGATTCGATTGCCACCGGGCCCCAAATCATCCTAAAATTTGAGGTGAAAGCAGGAGAATTAACATATAGAATCAGGTCGCCTGAGCTCCTGTATTTTGGAAGGAGGGGCAATATGAGTTATTCGCCTGATAAAAATATCTCAAAGAGGACAACTTTCACGTCACTCCTTTTCGGGTTGCTGG
Organism: Candidatus Aminicenantota bacterium; assembly: GCA_013178315.1. Lineage (GTDB taxonomy): Bacteria > Acidobacteriota > Aminicenantia > Aminicenantales > Saccharicenantaceae > Saccharicenans. The sequence goes on along the minus strand of JABLWX010000066.1, from coordinate 9,536 downwards.
CCCTAACCTTACTTTCCTTAAACGGTTGCGCCCCGGCCCGGTCGCTTCCCGCACCGACCAATTCACCCTATATCATTGGCGTCAAAGTCTACCAGCCCGTGGACCGGCCGGAAGCCCTGTTTGACGCCTGGAAAAAACTCGGTATCAACACCGCTTTTATCAGCCAGGAGCTGGCCGGCCGGGAAAATTTCATTCGCCTGGCCAGGGAGGCTGGAATAAAGATTTTTATCATCCTGCCTGTTTTTTATAATCCTGAAAAACTTAAAGCCTCGCCAGAGCTCTCCGCCATCACCGGCGAGGGCCGGCCGGCCAAAGATGACTGGGTGGAATTTGTCTGTCCCGGAAACCGGGCCTACCGCCAGGAGCTCGTCGAAAAGGCCCGGAAGCTGGTCGAAGATTACCAGCCCGACGGCCTCAGCCTGGACTTTATCCGGCACTTTGTTTTCTGGGAAAAGGTTTATCCCGGGGCCGAGCCAGATCTCCTCAAGACCACCTGCTTCTGCCCAGATTGCCTGGCCGCTTTCCAGGAAGAAACCGGGATCAAAATTCCCCCGGAAATAACCGGCTACCCGGCCGTGCCCGCCTGGATTCTCAAGAACCACCGCCAGGCCTGGCAGGAATGGCGAAACCGCCAGGTTACCTCCATGGTAGAAGAAATTTCTCTTGCCGTTCGCCAGGTCAACCATTTCCTCCTTCTCAACATCCACCTGGTCCCCTGGCGCCAGGAAGATTTTGGCGGGGCCAGGATTTCCGTCGCGGCCCAGGACCCGAAGAGCCTTTTCCGTTACGTCGATTACCTTTCCCCGATGTGCTACGCCCACATGGTCAAAAGGCCGCCTGAGTGGATAAATTCCGTGGTGGTCGACCTCAAGAACATAGCGCCCAACCCCATCATTCCCAGCATCCAGGTCAAAGAAGCCTACCTGCCACAGAAATTGACCCTTAAAGAATTCGACCGCTCCCTCCAGTCCGCCCTCAAACCGCCTTCTGCCGGAGTTGTTTTCTGGAACTGGGAAGCCCTGGCCGAATCAAAAGAAAAGCAGCAAGTTGTAAGCAAACGCATCCGGGAATTCATAAAGCAGAAAGAGACAGAACGCAGCCAGACCCGCCAGAAACTCACCGTCCCCCGGGCCGGCCTGCGCTCCTCACCCTACGGGGCCCGGCAGCCTTTCCCCGGGGTTGATTACTGGCTCGGGGCGGCCGGCGACATGGCCCGGCGTTTCCCGGGAAGTAAACCGGCACTCATCTGGATTGTCAGCACCATGGAACGCGACCGGGCCCGGAAGGACGCCCAGGTCTATACCAGCCGGACCAGGCTGACCTTCCCGGCGCCATCCGGCAGCGGAAAGAATTACGAAAACATTGTCTTTTCGGACAGCGATGCCAACGAAGCTTACCTTGAGGAGTTCGACCGGGCCGGCTACAAAGTCTGGCTCCAGGTGGAACCGGCCATGGCCGACCTGCCCACGCTGATCGACCTGGTGATGGAACGTTACTCCCGCCATCCCTGCGTCATCGGTTTTGGAGTTGACGTCGAGTGGCACCGCTGGAGCGAGCGGGACAACGAGGGAGTGGCCGTGACCGACGACCAGGCCAGGCTCTGGGTGGAACGGCTCCGCCGCTGGAATCCCGGTTATCTTCTCTTCCTCAAGCACTGGGAAGTACGAAAGCTCCCGCCCGCCTACCGCGACGGCCTGGCCTTTATCGACGACAGCCAGATCTTCAAGTCACTGGACGAAATCGTCCTGGAATTCGCCAGGTGGTCCCGCTGGTTCTACCCCTCCCCGGTGGGCTTTCAGTTCGGCTACCCTTCTGACCGTCCCTGGTGGCAGAAACTCTCCGACCCGCCGGCGGACATCGGCCGGGCCATCCTGGAGGTGGCCCCCAACTGCAGCGACCTGTTCTGGGTGGATTTCACCATGAAAGAAATCTGGCCCGAGAAAAAATAGACTGAAGGAGGTCTGGATGGAATTCACCGAGCTGATAAAATCACGTTACAGCGTCCGGGCCTACCGGCCCGACCCGGTCAGCCCGGAAAAATTGCAGCGCATCCTGGAGGCCGCCCGCCTGGCTCCGACCGCGGCCAACCGCCAGCCTTTCCGCCTCCTGGTGGTCAAGACCATGGGTCGCGAAGAGGAATTGAAACGGCTCTACGGCCGGGACTGGTTCATCCAGGCTCCCCTGGTCATCGGAATCTTCACCCTGCCCGATGCTGCCTGGAAGCGGCGCGATGGCAAGAATTACGCCGACGTCGATGCCACCATCGCCATGGACCACCTGATACTGGCCGCAGCCAACGAGGGACTGGGAACCTGTTGGATTGGAGCCTTTGACCCGGCCGTGGCCCGGGAAATTTTCAACCTGCCGCCGGGAGTTGAGCCCCTGGCCTTTACCCCGCTCGGTTACCCGGCCGACAGCCCCTCGCCAAAGAAGCGAAAGAACCTCGAGGAATTGGTCTGCTACGAGAAATGGACGCCGTAGCTTTCAGAGACCCGGGAGCTCCTCAGGAGAAAGGCAGGAGGAGAAAGACCAGCAGGTCCCACAGGACGTGGCTTATCACGTTGGACAGAAGCGAATTAAATTTATAATACTGGAAGCCCCACCACAGCCCGCAGACCAGGGCAGCCAGCACCAGCACCGGGTTTCGGCTCGGCAGGTGAACCAGGGCATAGAGAAGCGACACTCCCAGAAACCCGGCCAGTTTTCCCAGCCGGGCCGACCAGTGCCGCTGCAGCCAGCCACGCCACAGCAGCTCTTCTCCCGGGCCGATGATTAAAGCCAGGAAAAGGCCGATCCGCAACTGGTTGCTCCCCAGCTTAAGATTGTAAATTGAAGCCAAGTGCTCAGCGCTCGGCGGGAAAAACTTCCTTAAAAAAATATTGCCGGCAAAAAACACCGCGTAGAGCAACAGGGCCGAGACAAGTCCCAGGGCCAGGCCGTGCCAGGTTTTCTCCCTGAAATCACCGTAGATAAGCCGGCTGAACAGCGGGTCCGCCCACATGGCCAGGATGAGGAAGACCATCAATCCTCCGGCCAGAAGCGACCAGAAGTCCACTCTTTCGGCAAGCACGCCGGAAAAAATCAGTAAAAAATAGGCGGATACAGACACGGTCAAAAGGTAAAGTGGGGTCGCGCTTATGTTGCGTTCCTTCATTCTTCCATCCGCCACCGACGCCGGGCCGGACTCAAAGTTAGCCTCACCGGGCCCGGGCCAACTTCATCTTAACAAAACGGGCCTAAAATTTCCCTATCAAAGAATCAAGCCACAGGCCGGCCACCGACAGTGCCCCGAAAATCAGGTTGTAGCGGGCCGTGGCCCCGTCCAGGGTGACAAAATCAAGCGGCTGCTCAGGGTTAAACCGGCGCCTGGCTCTCTTCCATAGTTTCCTGGCCTCCGGCCAGGCCAGGAAAACAACCAGCATGGTCAGGGGAAGCGAGGGAAAGTCCAGGGAGAGAAGGCGCGGCACCAGGACGTATCCCGCCGTGAGAAAAAGGGAGCCAAAGACAAGTTTCCCGTAATAAAAGAAGGAGCCCCGGTCGCCGATAACCGCGGCCAGGGTGAAGACCCGCTTTTCCCGGTCGGTCAGGGAGTCGCGCCAGTTGTTGGCGTGAAGGATGGCCACCACCAGCATTCCCTGGGGTATAGCCCAGATTACCGGCAGCCAGGAAAACTGCTCGGCCTGGACGAGCCAGGAACCCAGCGAGCCGAGCAGGCCAAAATTTATGAACACCACCAGGTCGCCCAGGGCCATGGCCTTGAGCCAGGGATAGGCCAGGCCCAGGATAATTCCGACTAGTCCGATCTTTAAAATAAGAATTCCCCGCAGCCAGGCCAGGAGCAGGCCCAGGGCCGAGCCGGCAGCCAGGAGCAGCATCGCCCCACGGAATACCTGCCCGGGGCCCAACCAGCCCCGGACGATGGCCCCGCTGACCGGGGTGGCTTCCCGGTCCAGGCCCCGTTTCCAGTCGATGACGTCTGACAGCATGTTGGCCGCGGTGTGCAGCAGGGCCATGGCCAGGAGAGTGAGGAGAAGCAAGCCAGGGTTAAGCCGGACCCAGCCGACGGTAGCAGCCAGGGAACCGCCAAACAGGACCGGAATGGCCGAAGCCGGCAGGGCCCAGGGCCGGGCTGCCACCAGCCAGGTTTTTAACCGGGTCGCCTTTTCTTTTTCTGCCATGGTCAATATCAGCCTCTGAATTTTCCTGGCCGGACTCTTTTCACCGGTCGTCAATATTACCGGCCAGGCCGGAAATTCTATCAAATTCCAGCTATTTTAAAAGGACAATGTGAATGGTTCAATCGCGGATGTTGCCACCTGCTGACCCGGACCTCCCCGGCTCAGCGCGGCCGATAACCGTAAAGCGCCGGACCAGGCGCCGACCTTCGCCGTCCACCAGTACCAGGACATGCTCGCCCGGAACCGGGTTGACACTCACCCGATGAAAATGCCTGGTGCTGGCCAGGTAGTCTTCATCCAGGTGCCAGTGAATGACCGCCCCTTCCTGGCGGTGAACTGCTTCCAGGACCACCTCGCCCGGCTGCCCATCGAGTTCTATCGGGACGTAGACAGCCGTGCCCGGCTCCGGGTAGAGCAGGTTCATAACCCGGGCCCCGTCGGCCACCTCAACTTCAATCCCTTGACTCTTCTTAAACGGAGGCAGCGGCCGGTACTCGGGGTGATGCGGCCGGTAATAATATTCCTGGGCCGGGGGCAGCACGAACCAGGCTTCTGACCGCATCCGGGCCACCGACTCCACCCGGCTATCAACCCGGAATTTCCCTGACGGGTCAAGATGGACCAGCTGGTGAAAGCTGCAGCCCCGGTCAAAGTGACTCTCGACCGGCAGCCAGGTGGTTTTCTTAGGGCAAAGTTCACCGGCCAGGTAGCCTGAATCGGCACAGACCAGGACCGGTTTCAGGGCCTGCCCGGGCCGCGGAATTTCACCGCCGGTGTCCAGAAAACCCAGCACCTCAAAAAGAAATGGCGCAGCCGCGGCCAGGCCGGTAATTTCCGGTCGGCCTTCACCATCGGCGTTTCCAGCCCAGACCCCGACCGTGTAGTTCGGGGTCACCCCGATGGCCCAGGCGTCCTTCAGGCCGAAGCTGGTTCCGGTCTTCCAGGCCACCCAGCGCGCGGAACTGAAATTCCGCCAGTAGCCTTCCTCATCGGGCCGGTTAACCTCGGTCAGGGCTTCAAGGGCCAGGTAGGCTGCGCCGCGACTGAGGTCCTGCAGCCCGGTGGTCACCGGTTTTTCATCCTGGAGAAGCTTTATCTTCCGGGCAGCTCCTTCCAGGCCCAGGGCCATCCGGCCCATACCCGCGTAGATAGAAGTTATCTCCAGCAACTGGCCCTCGGCTCCGCCCAGGATGAGGCTAAGTCCATAATCATCGGCCGGCCGGAAAAGGGTGCTCATACCCCAGCTCGTAAGCGTATTCTTGAACCGCGGAATCCCGAATTGATGGAGCATCCGGACGGCAGGCACGTTGAGCGACCAGGCCAGGGCGGTTCGGGCCGGTACCGCTCCCCGGAACCGCCGGTCAAAATTTTTCGGCCGGAAACCTTCGTACCTGGTGGGAATATCCGGTATCAGCATTTCCGGTGTTATCAGCCCTTCCTGCAGCATGGAGGCGTAGAGAAAAGGTTTCAAGATGCTGCCGGTACTCCGCGGGCTCCGGGCAACGTCCACGTACTGGGCGGTGTCATAATTCCTGTCGAGCCCGATGTTGCCCACGTAGGCCACCACCGCCCCTTTCCGGTTGTCTATGATAACCGCGGCCAGGTTGCGGATGCCGCGATTGAGAAGCTTCTCGCCATAGGATTCGGCCGCCAGCGAAAGCCTTCGCTGGAGATCTGTGCGGATAAAAGAACGGAAAGGCGTTTTCCTGGCGGAGTCCCGGGCCAGTGAATCCAGGAGGTGTTCGGCCTGCCTGGGCACCGGCCTCAAGCCTGAAGGTAGCGACTCGGCCACAGCCAGGCGGAGTTCTACTTCATCGATTAACCCGCGGTTCCGGAGCCTTTGCAACAGCCGGTCGCGCTTGGCCCTGAGTGCCGGCCAGCCCTGCTCCCGGGATACCAGGTTGGGATTCTTGGGCAGCACGGCCAGGAAGCAGGCCTCGGCCCAGCTCAGGTCTTCCGGGCTGCGGCCAAAATAAAACCAGGAAGCGGCATCTATCCCGACCAGGTTACTTCCAAAGGGGGCATTGGCCGCAAACAGGCCCAGGATTTCTTTCTTGGAATAACGGGCTTCAAGCTTGAGGGCCAGCAGGGCTTCCTTTATTTTTCGGCCCAGGGTCCTCGGTCCGCTACCACCGGCCAGCCTGGCCACCTGCATGGTAATGGTGCTGGCCCCGCTCCTTACTTCACCCGCCCTGAGGTTCTGCCAGGCGGCCCTGACTATGGCCACGGGGTCAACCCCGGGATGAAGATAAAACCTGCGGTCCTCAAACTGCAGCACGGCCCGGTAATATTTCTCCGGTATAGTACTTTCCCGGGGAAAACGCCACTGGCCGTCAGAGGCCAGCCTGGCCCCCAGCAGCCGCCCGTCTTCCGAGTACAGGACCGGCGATAGCGGCCGGTCAAAAAGCGGGCCAAGCGGCCAGAAGAGATAGACCAGGAACAGAAGCCCAGCCATCCCGGCCGCGGCCAGCAGCAGTCGCTTTTTGTTTCGAGGCAGTTTCATTTTTCTTCCGGCCAGTTGCTTGTTTCAGACATTATACTCATCATCTGGTTTTGCCCTTTTATGTTTTCATTTCCTTTCTCTTTTCTTTCTTCTCTCCTTTCTTCTCGCCTTGGTTCTTTCTTCCTCTTCTTTTCTCAACCTGTTTTTTCCAGGAACTTTACTGGAACCCGCCGGGCTTCTCGCCCGCCATGTTCTCAAAAATTCCTGCTTAATTTTTTAATAACCTTTGCGTCTCTCCTTCCACAGCTTTACTTCCGGACAATATTTACCCACTGTCCCCTGGTATTGGCCTGGACCGAGTCATCGTACATGGCTTCCACCAGCATCCCGGGCTGGTAGAAGCGACCCAGGTAGGAGGCATTCAAAGCAACGAGGAAGGTCTTCCTTTCTCCACGCTGCAACCTGAAGTAGGTATAGACCCGGTCATCCCTGACATCCTGGTAATCATACCTGACGGGCTTATCATCGGGACTGAAGAGAGGATTCTTAATCTGGAAGCCCGAGGCCACCAGGCAGGTCAGGGCCAGGTTTTCCAGTTCCCGGTTGCTCTGGTTTTCCACGACGATATCAAGCAGTAGGTCGGAACCCTGGCCGAGGTTGCTGATGTCAACCGGGTTCATCTTCATGTCACGATAGGTGACCCGGACGGAAATTCCCCGGGCAAAGGGCTCTTCCTGCCCGGCCGGTGGTATGCCCTTGGTATAAATATTCACAAAGAGCGGAACGGCGCTATCGTTGATCACGTTCAGCACCCGGCCTTCAAGCGGAAAGTCGGCATAAGTCCTTTTTTCAACCGGTAGCGACGACGAGATTTTCTCCGGGGCCTTCTCGTCCCAGGCCAGGCTGAACGTATAGGCCTCGGTCGCCCCGGTCCCGAAATAGCTGGACAGGGCCAGGAGCATCATGGCCGTTTCGTTGGTCGAAAGCCACAGGTCGGAAGAAACCGCCTCGGCAATCTCCTTGACCAGCGGCCGGGCTTTTTCCCTCAACCCCATCAGGCTCAGGCAGTGGGCCACCAGGGCCTTATCCCTCATCTCGGAACCAAAGGTCACGGCCGAATCACGGTACCTGCTGAATTCCAGCCTGGCCTTGCCGACAAGTTCTGTGGCCGCATCGACCTGGCCATTCAGGTAGAAGGCCGCCGCCAGGAGGACTGAAGCCAGGCCGTCCAGCCCGGGCTTTTCCCGGAGCCGGTTCATGGCCCCGGTGTCCGGTTCGTGGGCCTGGGCCAGGGCGAAAAGACGGAAGGCCTGGATGAGCTGCTCGGACGGCCCGCCGGTGACCCAGGCATTGGTCAGCATCCTCTGGTTTTCCTTCCAGGCGCCGAGCATATCTGCCGGTACGTAATAACCGGCCCGGGCGGCTTCCAGCAGGAACCAGCCAGCATAAGTTGTGGTCCAGAAATGCGACTCGTGCCCTCCCGGCCAGTAACTGAAGCCCCCGCCGGGCAACTGGAAGCGGCGCATCTTCTCCACGGCCACCCGAACATACCGCTCTATTTCTTTAAGCTGGTCAGGAGTCAGCCTGACCAGGTTTTTCAGGTAGAGCTGGGGAAAGGCCACCGACAGCGTCTGCTCCAGGCAGCCGTGGGGATACTGAATCAGGAAATCGAGCCTCTTTTCCAGCTGCAGGGCGGGCAGGGTGGAAGCTTCCACGGTTACGGTGTTGGTGCCCCTGAGCCCGAAGGGCGTAACTTTCTCTTTGATGGACTTTCCGGGCTTGATTTCATAGGCAGCCACCCTGGTCAGCAACGGGTTGGAACTCAGGACCTCAATATTAACCGTTCCCTTGATGACTTCTGAACCGGCCCGGGCCTGGTAGTTGACCACGCCCTGGCCGGTGGTCTCGGCCACGCGGAGTTCAAAATTGACCAGCTGCTCCGAACCGCTGGAAAAATCAACCTTCTTGCTGGCCTCTCCAGCGACCTGGAAAAGTTCATTGGTCTGGAGGCTGACCTCCGCTTCCATGATTTCCGGCCTGGTCACAAACAGGGTAATGGGCATGGTAACCAGCTCACCCGGACGAACTATCCGCGGCAGGGTCGGCAGGGCCATCAGGTCACGCCTGACGAAGACCGATTTTTCGGCCACTCCGTAGGCTCCTTCAAAGCCGGCTACCACCATCACCCGGACCTGGCCGAAGTACTGCGGCATCAGGAACTCGTGGCTGGCGGTATCGCCGGGTCGAAGCTCGAACGGACCGTCGAACATGACCACCGGAGGAAACCGCCTGGGCTTTTTAGCCTGCTCGGCCGCGGCCTTGAACTCGTCACCGCCCAGGGCCAGGATGCGACCCAGCTCGGCCCCGTAGGCTTCGGCCACCTGGTCGAACAGGTCCCAGGTGATTATGCCCAGGGCTTCTTTGCGGTAGAATTCCTGCCGCAGGTCAGGGGCCTTGTACCGGGTCAGGGCCAGCAGCCCTTCATCGACAACGGCCACCGTGTAGAACATCCGGCGGCGGTTTTTTTCACTGACCTGGATCCTGAATTTCTCACCGGGCTTGATTTCCTGCGGAGCCACCACCACCGGTTCCAGCCTGGTGTTGGGGTCTTCCACCATGATGGGAATAACCCCGTACATCCTGATGGGCACATCGCTCACCTTGCCGCTGTGGGGCTGGATGAGGGTGACGTGGACGTAAATGTTGGGGGTCATCTTCTCGGTCAGCGGAATCTCATACCGGTTTTCACCCTTCTGGGCAAAAACCCACATTTTCTGCAGCACGGCCGAACCAGTCTCCACCGAGACCAGGGCCGGCCCTGGACACTTTCAGGCAGGTAGATAACCGCTTTCTCGCCCACCCGGTAGCCGGTCTTATCAGAAGTCAGGCTGAGCCTGGCCGCAGCCTCTGTCCCC
>JABLWX010000065.1 GCA_013178315.1 Candidatus Aminicenantota bacterium | reverse complement strand
AAATTGTAGTTGAAAAGGTCGGGAGCCAGGCTGCCGTAAAGCTCCTGCAAATCGAGCGTCAGGTAGTATCGGCCGATCTTCTTGGCTATGAAGGCATGGGTGGCCGAGCCCCAGGAAAAACCGCTGGTGACCAGGAACATGGTCATGACCAGAACCAGCAAACCCGAAACCAAGCTTTTTCTCATTTTCGCCTCCTCTTCCAAGGTTTTTTCCCAGATTGGCATCGTGGTTGGGATTTCATAAAAATTAGACAGAGGCGAAAATAATTCCTTGGAAATTTTTCAGGGGCTCCCCAATCATAGGGCCAGATCAGCCTGGTATGTTCACGATAAGGCTAAATTCAGGACAAGCTACAGGAACCCAGGCCGGGAGAGAAAAAACAGCATACGCTAAGTTCAGACCTCTTCCATCCGGACGGTGAAATGGCGGAGGTAACGTGATTCCCGCACTATGCGCAGACCCCGGACTTTATCGCGGTTCTTGTACAGGTCAATTATGGACTCGGCCACGTAATCCAGGTGGGCGCTGGTATAGACCCGCCGCGGAATGGCCAGGCGAACCAGCTCCAGCCTGGGGAAGATTTCCTTACCCGTCTTCTCGTCCTTCCGTGCAAACATCACCCCGCCGATTTCCACCGCCCTGATGCCGGCCTCGCGGTAGAGAGCCACGGTCAGGGCCCAGCCCGGGTACTGGTGCCTGGGAATATGGGGCAGGAACCTGTCGGCCAGAAGGTAGACGGCGTGCCCGCCCACCGGCTTGAAAACCGGCACCCCGGCTTCGTCCAGGAGCTGTCCCAGGTAGGCCACCTGGTTTATACGGTATTCCAGGTAATCCTCTTCCAGGACCTCCTCCAGCCCGCGGGCAATGGCTTCCAGGTCGCGGCCGGCCAGGCCGCCGTAGGTCGGGAAGCCTTCGCTCAGGATCAGCAGGTTCTTCAATTTTTCGGCCAGCAGGTCATCGTCCACGGTCACGAAACCGCCGATGTTGACCAGGGCATCCTTCTTGGCGCTCATGGTCGCCCCCTGGCCGTAGGAAAATATTTCCTGGGCTATCTCCAGGATGGACTTTTTTTCATAGCCCTTTTCTCTCTTCTTGACAAAGTAGGCATTCTCGGCAAAGCGGCAGGCATCAAAGAAGAACGGAATCTTATGCTGCTTGCAGACCTGGCTAACTTCCTTGATGTTCTTGACCGAGACCGGCTGTCCTCCGCCGCTGTTATTGGTTATGGTCATCATGACCAGCGGTATTTTCTTGACACCCTTTTTCTCAATGAATTTCTTCAGCCTGTCAACGTCCATGTTGCCCTTGAAAGGATGAATGGAATCCGGGTCGTAGGCATCATCAATGACCAGATCCACCGCCCTGGCTCCCCGGACTTCAACGTTGGCCCTGGTGGTATCAAAGTGGATGTTATTGGGGACAAAATCACCCTTGTTGACCAGGGCCTCAAACAGTATCCTTTCGGCTGCCCTTCCCTGGTGGGTGGGGATGACATGCTTGAAGCAGAAAATATTCTTAACGGCCGCTTCCAGGTGGAAAAAGTTCCTGGCCCCGGCATAGGATTCATCGCCAATAAGCAATCCCGACCACTGATTGTCACTCATAGCCGAGGTGCCGGAGTCGGTCAGCAGGTCGATGAAAACCTTTTCGGCCGGGATGTTGAAGACATTGTACCCGGCCTGTTTCAGGATGTTTTCCCTCTCCCGGCGGTCGGTCGGCTTTATCCTTTCCACCGTCTTAATCCGGAAAGGCTCTACCGGTGCTTTTATTTTGCTCATACTGTTACCTCTTAATACCCGTGATTGAAAGATATAGATATCATATCAAATAATTTTCAATTTGCACCTAAAAAGCACAGAGCTTGCGGAACTGCTGGTACCTGTTTATGATATCCAGCTGGCTGGCCCGCAGCAGCCCGTCTACCCCGAAATCCTCGATCACCAGCGAGGCCACCACGTTGCCGTAAACGGCCGCCTTTCTTAATTCCCGCTGGTTAAAACGCCCGGTGCTGTCCAGGTACCCCAGGAAGGCCCCGGCAAAAGCGTCCCCGGCTCCGGTCGGGTCTACCACCCGTTCGCAGGGATTGGCCACCACCCCGAAGACAAAATTTTTCCCGAAGAGCATGGCCCCGTGTTCGCCTTTCTTGACCACAATAACCTTGGGTCCAGCCGCCTGGAGCTTGCGCCCGGCCCGGACCAGGTTCAGCTCCTGGGCTATCAGCCGGCATTCCTCGTCGTTGACAAAAAGAATGTCAACTTTCTGAATGGCCCGGAGCAGGGCCTCGGGCTTGTTCTCAATCCAGTAGCGGATGGTGTCCATGGCCACCAGTCTGACCCCGGTAAGCTGGTCAAGGATAAAATCATGGCTATCCGGGTCCAGGTTGGACAGGAAAACCAGGTCAGCTTTTCGGAAACTATCTGGGAGGACGGGCTTAAAATCCCGCAGGACGTTTAGTTCCGTCTTAATCGTCGTCCTTAGGTTTGGGTCCTGGTCGTAACGTCCGTGCCAGTGAAAAGTCTTGCCCTGCTTTACCCTGAGCCCGGCCAGGTCTATTTTTCGGGAACGCAGACTGTCCAGAAACCTGCGGGGGAAATCCCGCCCCACCACCGAGACCAGGCCCGGCCGGGTGAAGAAACTGGCGGCCAGGGCGGCATAGGTGCCGGAGCCGCCGATTATCCGGTCCCGGCGGCCGAACGAAGTCTCAATGGTATCAAAAGCCACCGACCCGATAATGACGAGGCTCACCGGTTTCCTTTCTATTTTTTAAGGTATTTTGAGACGAGTGGGGCCAGCCTCTCCACGGTTGCCCGGTTCATGGCCTCCGGGCTGGTGACGATGGCATTCTGCAGGGCCTGCCGGCAGAGGCAGCCTTGCTCCTGGAGCCGATTGATGGTGGAAACGGCCTCCTTGATTACGGCCTTGGCATGTTCGATATTATACCGAAGGTTTTCCAGTACCAGTTCTACACTGACCGACTCCTCGTCGTCTTTCCAGACATCATAATCAGTAACCAGGTTCATGGTGACGTAGCAGATTTCTGCTTCCCGGGCCAGCCTGGCCTCGGTGGCGGCGGTCATGCCGATGACGTCGGCCTGCCACTGCCTGTATATCCTGGACTCGGCCCGGGTGGAGAAGGCCGGGCCCTCGATGCAGACATAGGTACCGCGGGGATGGACTGATAATCCAAGCCCCCTGGCCACTTCAAACAGGTGGCCGGAAAGCACCGGGCAGACCGGCTCGGCGAAACTGATATGACCTACCAGCCCCTGCCCGAAAAAGGTGTTCGGCCGGTGGGTCCGGTCAAAGAACTGGTCGGCCAGGACGATATCGCGGGGCTTGATTTCTTCCCGGAGAGAGCCGACCGAGTTGACCGAAATCAACCTCTCCACCCCCAGCAGCTTGAAACCGAAGATATTGGCCCGGTAATTAACCTCGGCCGGCAGCAGGCGGTGGCCACGACCATGACGGCTGAGGAAGGCCACCCCCACTCCTTCCAGCTCGCCCATGATATAACTATCCGAAGGCTGACCGAAGGGAGTGTCCAGGTCCAGGGTGGTAATGTTCTTCAAGCCTTCTATCTGGTACAGGCCGGTGCCTCCCAGGATACCGACTTTAACCGAAGGCAGGTCTGGCTGACCCATGGCTCACCTCTTGAAGTTACTGATATATAATTTATCCTCTCTGCCAGTCAAGGTTAGCCTGAAATTATAAACCAGCCGGGAAAATTTGGAAAGTGGATCCTGCCGGGTCTTTGATTTTTAAGTAAAAAACAGCTATTCTTTTATCAAATTTGCTCCGGGCAGGTAGGAATGAAATTCATCTATTTCGATTGTTCGGCCGGGGCCAGCGGCGACATGATCCTGGCTTCGTTGCTTTCCCTGGGTGTCCCGCTGGAAGAATTCCGGCAGGCCATCGGCGGGCTTAAACTCAAAGTGGAAGTCCGGGCCAGGAAAGCCAGTTCTAACGGGTTTTCCGGACTCCGGGTTGAGGTCCAGGTGCCCCGCACCTCGAGCAGCCGGACCTTTTCCGAGGTGGCAGGAACCATCTCCCGCTCGAAGCTGGAACCAGAGGTCAAAGAAAACGCCCTGAAAATTTTCAGGCGCCTGTTTGAGGCCGAAAGCCGGGTTCATGGCCGGAGCTTTAAGACCGCGCATCTCCACGAGGCGGCTGCCGACGACGCCCTGGTGGACATAGTCGGAACCTGCTGGTTGCTGCGCAGACTGCGGGTGACCGAGGTCTACTTCTCACCGGTCAACCTGGGCAGCGGTTTTGTAGAAACCGGTCACGGGAAGTTACCGGTGCCGCCGCCGGCGGTTGGTGAATTGATGAGGGGCATTCCAGTTTACACCAGCCAGGAGCCGGTCGAGCTGCTCACCCCAACCGGAGCCGCCATATTGACCACGCTCGGGCGCAGTCTTAGCCCCTGGCCAGAACTGATATACGAGAAGATAGGCTATGGCCTCGGGCACCGGGAACTCAAGTTCCAGCCCAACCTCCTGCGGGCCTTTTATGGAGAGCAGGAGTTGTTTCAACCGGCCAGGAAAGTCCAGGTAATCGAGGCCACCATCGATGACGCCTCTCCCCAGCTTCTGGGAAACTTTATAAACCGGGTGCTGGAACTCGGGGCCCTGGAAGCCTACCTCACCCCGATCGTGATGAAAAAGAATCGACTGGGCAGCAAATTGACCGTGCTGGCCGAGGTTGATAAAATAGACAGGCTGATCGAGGCTATCTTCCGGGAAACCACCACCATCGGCCTGAGGTACCATCCGGTTGAAAGAAGAGCCCTGAGAAGAGAAGTCCGGGAAATCAGCCTGCGCGGCCAGAAAGTAAGGGTTAAAGTCAGCTACTACGGACAGGAAGCCGTCAACTTCCAGCCGGAGTACGACGATTGCCTGAAGCTGGCTCAAAAACTGAACCTGCCCTTAAAACAGGTCATCACCGAGGTGATAAAGAATTTTAAGGTCTGAGGATAACATGCCCAGAAAAAACAGAAAGAACAACCAGGTCAAAAAAATGGACCTGAAAAAAATCGAACAGGGTGTCCGGTTGGTAATCGAGGGTATAGGCGAAGACCCGGACCGGCCAGGTTTGAAGGGAACTCCCGGAAGGGTGGCCAGGATGATGGAGGATATTCTGGGAGGAACCCAGATTGACCCCCAGGCCGACCTGGAAGTTTTCCAGGACGAACGGCACGACGAGCTGGTCCTGATCAGGAACATCCCGCTCTATTCTTTCTGCGAGCATCACCTGCTGCCGTTTGCCGGGGTGGCTCACGTGGCCTACATCCCCAAAGAAGGCCGGATCATCGGCCTGAGCAAGATCGCCCGGCTGGTGGATACCTTGGCCCGGAGGCTGCAGGTTCAGGAGCGCCTGACCAAGCAGGTGGCCGACATCCTGAACGCCACTCTGAACCCCCTGGGCGTCATGGTGGTCATCGAGGCCGAACATCTCTGCATGTCGATGCGCGGGGTAAAAAAGCCCAAAGCCATAACGGTGACCTCGGCCGTCCGGGGTTCGTTCCGCAACAACCCGGCTACCCGGACCGAAGCCATGATGCTCATCAAGGGAGGTATTCCAGGTGGAAGAGAAGTCTAAAAAAACATTCTACGTCACCACGCCCATCTATTACGTCAACGATGTCCCCCACATCGGGCATGCCTACACCACCATCATCGCCGATGCCCTGGCCAGGTACCAGCGCCTGTGCGGCAAGAAAGTCTATTTCCTGACCGGAACCGATGAACACGGGCAGAAAATAGAAAAGGCCGCCGCCGAAAAGGGACTCAGGCCGAAGGAGCTGGCCGACCGGGTGGTAGTCAGGTTCAAGGAACTCTGGCAGAAACTGAACATCTCTTACGATTACTTCATCAGGACGACCGAAGAGTTCCACGAACGGGGCGTGCAGAAGATATTCAAACAGCTCCTGGATAAGGGCGATATTTACAAGGGCACTTACCAGGGCTGGTACTGCGTTTCCGAGGAGAATTTTCTCTCCGAGGACGTGCCGCTCGAGCCCGAAGGACACAAGGTCTGCCCGGACTGCGGCCGGAAGGCAATGTTGCTGGAGGAAGAAAGCTATTTCTTCCGGCTGTCCGCCTACCAGCAACCCCTGCTGGACTTCTATGCGGCCAACCCGCGGTTTGTCCGGCCCCAGAGCCGGATGAACGAGGTGGTCAGCTTCGTCCGGCAGGGGCTAAAGGACCTGAGCATCACCCGGACCACCGTTCGCTGGGGAATTCCCGTGCCCGGGGACCCGAAGCATACCATCTACGTCTGGTTTGATGCCCTGCATAATTACGTGACCGGGGCCGGCTATGACTGGAACCAGGAACTTTTCAGGACCTTCTGGCCGGCGGATGTGCACCTGATCGGCAAGGATATCCTTCGTTTCCACGCCATCTTCTGGCCGGCTTTCCTCATGGCTGCCGGCTTTCCCCTGCCCGGGTGCGTCTTCGGGCACGGCTGGTGGTTGAAGGACGAAACCAAGATGTCCAAGTCCCGGGGCAATGTTCTCGACCCCTACCTGATCCTGGAAAAGGTCGGGCCCGATGCCCTTCGCTATTTCCTGCTGAGAGAAGTCCCGGTGGGTTTGGACGGCAGCTTTTCCCACGAGGGTTTTGTCCAGAGGATAAACTCCGACCTGGCCAACGACCTGGGGAACCTGGTCCAGAGAACCCTGACCATGGTCAGCAACTATTTCGGCGGTGAAATCCCGCAGCCCGGGGAGGAAACCGAGCCCGACAGCCAACTGGCCCAGACCTTCCGGGAAACGGCGGACCGGGTATATGCCCTTTATGATGATTATGCCCTCAACCGGGCCCTGGAAGAAATCTGGGTCTTTCTTAACGTCACCAATAAATACCTGGCCGACCAGGAACCCTGGAAAATCGCCCGGCAACCGGAGAAGCGAAGCCGGCTGGCCCGGATCCTCTACCAGGCCCTCTGCGCCGTTCGAGGCAGCAGTTATCTTATTTATCCGGTCATGCCGGAGACCGCCGAAAAAATCTGGAACTTTATCGGAGAAAAAAGGAAGCCGGGCCAGGTTCTAAAAACCACCCTGGATTTTTACGACCTGGCCGCGGGCACCAGGATCAACAAACCGGAAGCTCTCTTCCCCCGGATAGACCTGAAGGAATTTATCGGGGAAATGGAGAAACCGAAAGCTGCTTTAGAAACCGCTTCCAAGCCGGAGGTAAAAATGGAGCACATAACCTACGAGGAATTCAAGAAGATGGACCTCAGGGTGGCCAGGGTCCTGGCCGCCGAAAGAGTCCCGGGAACCAGCAAGCTGCTGAAACTGCAGATTGACCTGGGCACGGAAAAAAGGCAAATCGTGGCCGGCGTGGCCGAGACCTACTCACCCGAAGAGCTGGTCGGCAAGGAATTTATCGTCATCGCCAACCTGCAGCCGGCGGTCATCCGGGGAGTGGAATCGCAGGGAATGTTGCTGGCGGCTGAAGTTGAGGGCAAGGCCATCATACCCTTCTTTGACCGCGAGCTTCCGCCCGGGACCAAGGTGAAATAAGCCCGAACCAATTTCACCTTTCGTAAAGAAAGGCCCAGACTTCTTCCGCCGGTATCTTTCCTTCCCTCAGGCAAGCTGGTTCGGCTCCAGTCAGGTCGATGATGGTGGAGGGTTTTTCTCCCGGGGTCCGGCCACCGTCGATCAAGAAATCTACCCGGTCGTGGAAAATTTTATAGACCTCGGGAAAACTGTCCAGTGGGGGTTGTCCGCTGAGGTTGGCACTGGTGGAAATAAGCAACGAGCCGCTCCTTTTGACCAGGTCCCGAAGCCAGAGGAGCGGCGGTACCCGGACGGCAATGGTCCGGCCCGGGCCATACAGAATTTCCGGCAGGACATTTTCCCTGGCCCTAAGGACCAGGGTCAGGGGCCCCGGCCAGAAGCGTTCGGCCAACCTGAAAAAAAAGTCGGGTGGTCCTTCTGAAAACTTCAATACCATTTCCAGGTCTGAGGCTATAAAGGGCAGGGTTCTGGCCGCTTCCCGGCCCTTGAGAGCGAAAACCCGGGTAGCCGCTGATTCGATGGTAGCCAGGCCGCCCAACCCGTAAAAGGTCTCTGTCGGATAGACAACTATTGCCCCAGCCCGGAGCCGGCCGGCCAGGAAATTCAGCCAGTCGGGTCCTGGCTCCTGGCCATGGAGTGAAAAAACCTCGGAAGGCAACCTTTCTTCTCCTTTTTCCAGCCCGAGGATAGCCCAAAAAAGGACAGGATTCAAGAAAAAAACAGGACAGTTGTCTTAAAAATAAAACACTCCGCGGCCTGATTTTAAGATATCCTGGCTGGCACGTAATTTGCTATAATGGAGTGGTGAGGAGGTTAACAAGATGAAAAAAACCATAATAACCGCGGTCCTGGTACTGTTGCTCCTGCCGCTGACAGCTTCAGCCAATATCTTCACCATTCGCTACGGGTATTTTGTCCCGAGGATGAGCGGAGGCCAAGACAGCCTCTGGACCATAGAATTCGACAACATGAGCTTCAAGAAGTCAGCCTACCAGGGAGGCATGCTGGGCCTGTCCTATGAGTATTTCCTGAACCGCAATTTCAGCCTGGAACTGTCGGTTGACTTTTACAACCGTCGGAAGGCTGGCTGGTACCTGGATTATACCCAGTACCAGGTGGACAGTACTTACTTTGCTTTTCCCGACCCATACGGGGAAGCCATCATCCACACCTTTGAAGTTTCACAGACTCCAATCTCATTGTCGTTTAAGGTAACACCTCTGGGGCGGCGGGTCAGGTTTGTTCCCTATTTCGGCGGCGGGGTGGGCCTCTATATCTGGACGGTCAGGTTGCAGGGTGACATCGTGGATTTCTCCGACCCCTGGATTTACAGCGACCCCGGGGGGGACATAACCGTTTATCCGGTTTACTATTCCCTCGTGGAAGAACAGAACCGCATATCAATAGGCTACAACGCTTTTGCCGGAGTCATGGTCCCCATAGGCAGCCGGACCACCCTTGACCTGGGCTTCCGCTATAATTTCCTGCAAGCCAGGTTCCAGGAAGCTTTTGAAGGTTTCGAGGATTTTGATTTCAACGGCTATTCCCTGGTCCTGGGGCTTAATTTCTGGTTCTGATCCATCTCAGCTCTTCCAGATAGAAGGCCGGGCTCGCCCTGCGGGAGCCCGGCTCTTTTTTTTGTCCAGACCTGCTTAAATCTCAAACGAACGAAATCACAGAGGGCAAGCCAGAAATCGGGTACTACCTATCATCGTCCTGCCAGCAGGTGTAAACCGGACTCAGGGTTGAACCGAATAAATCTGAATTTTCTTATGGTAATAATCCGCTTCGTCCTGGGCACCCCTTTTCAAAAAGCCAGCAACCAGAACCCGGCACTTCTTAACTATTTCAGCCCTGATCAGCGACCTGTCTTCTTCTGAGGTGGCCAGCGCCAGGGCCTTTTCCAGGGACTGGACCCGCCACCTGTCCATGCCCCAGTATTTTTTCGAAAGCTGGTCGGGGTGCCCGCCCCTCTTGACTATGAGCGGGACAGGTAGAAAATGATAGGGATAGCGCAGGGCAATTCTCAAGCCGAGGTCGTAGTCCTCGCAGACCGGAAGGCTTTCGTCGAACTCCCCTATCTCCTCAAAGAGCTGTCGCCGGAACATGGCTGAGGATAAACTCAGAAGACAGAGCGGAAGAACTTTATCCAGCACCCGGCCTGCATATTTCTGGTGCCTGTGCTTCTGGTTTACGCGACGACCACTTCTGATCCAGACTTCCTCGGTCAGGCAGAACCGGGCTTCGGGAAAAGCCTTAAGATAACTCAGCTGAACCTGCACCTTGTTTTTAAGCCAGAGGTCGTCGGAATCCAGAAAGCCAATGAATTCTCCTGAAGCCAGCTTGAGCCCGTGGTTCCGGGCCCGGCTCACCCCGCCGTGGTCAAGGCGAACGTACCTGACCTGGGGAAATCCCTGCTGGTAACCGGCTACCAGGTCCGGTGTATGATCGGTTGAACCGTCATCCACCACAATCAATTCCCAGTCCGCCGGATTTTTTTGAAAATAGGTCTGGGCCAGAACGGAATCAATGGCCTCGGCCAGGAAAGCGGCCCGGTTGTGGGTGACAATAATTACCGAAACCATACTGAGATAATCAGCGGCTGAATTCTTTGCTGGTGGTCGAGCTCGTTTCCAGCGGAAAGACCAGCCAGCCCCAGGCCGAGTCAGCTTCAATCCTAAGCTTAAGGGTAAAAGAAGGCCGGTCTTTTTCCAGGCCGTCCCGCAACTCCCGGCCCTGCTCAAAAAAATCCAGCATCAGGGGCAGGCTATAGGTCTTGCTTTCTCCGGCGGCCAGGGTCTTATCGCCGGTCAACCGGCCGCTGTAAATAATCCTGCTGGCCAGCGATAGTTCCAGGTCGATGGTCTGAATCAGCAGGTCGTAGGCATTCAGATTACTGATGGCAAAACGGAAATCAAAATCGGCCCCGCCCAGGGTCAGGTCGCGGACCAGGAGCGGCAGAAATTTCACTTCTGGTAGCTTGAAAATCGGAAAGTCTGCCCGGAAATTCAGGGCCACTTTCTCGGTTTTTTTCCTATCATCCTGAAAAAATAAATCGCCGACCACCCGGCAGGTGGCCTGCTGCCTGGTTCCGGCGAGATACGGCTCGACATACTGATAATTGATTTTAACCGGAAAGTTGACCAGGGCCTGGCTGCCGGCCGGCAGGTTTATGGGCTGGTCCAGTGACACCGGCTGACGGAAGTATTCTTTTTCATTTATCAGAACCTGGTATTGATAGGAAACCAGCGCGAAGTTTCTGGAAGAGTTATTTTCCATCCGGACCTGAAAGGACAGGGTTAACCCGGAGCCCGATAGTTCCCCGAGGCGAACCCGGTCCAGGCTCAGCTCTATATTTTTCCTGGCAGGATAGCCCGGAAGGCCGGAAGCCGCCAATATGGTCAGGGCAGCCACCAGAAATAAGAAAAACGCAAGCCGGTGTCTCACCTTACTTCCTGCACTGTCTCTCAAAATTTCTTCTTCAGGCCGGTAGATAAAAATACCCTAAAACCGACCCGATTACAAGCTGGCGAATTGCCTCACTTAAAATCTATTTGAAAATGATTCGTTGCCTCACGAGAAAATCTACACGAAACGCACTTGTTTTCTGGCTAGTAAGGGGGATAGATTCGGGGATGAGATTAGCCAGGAGGCAAGGTAATGGGGTTAGAGATGCGAGTTAAGAGGGCGGTCTTAAGGGAGCTGGCCCGGAGGTATCAGAGGGGCTCGAAGAGGGAGAAGACGAGGGTGCTGGAGGAGTTTATAGGGTTGACGGGGTACAATCGCTGCTACGGGAGCTGGCTGCTGCGCAACTGTGGTCGGAAGGTGGTTTTAAGGGGGAGAGAGGGGCAGGAGGTGGTGTTAATTGGGGAGGTGAGGAGGATAAGGCGGAGGAGGGTTCGGGTCTATGATGAGGAGTTCAGGAGGGTGCTGGTCTGGCTGTGGGAGCTTCTGGATTACAGCTGCGGGAAGAGGCTGGTAGCTAGCCTGCGGTGGTTGGTGCCAAGGCTTATGGAGCAGGGGGAGCTAAGGGTAAAGAAGAGGGTCAAGGAGAAGCTGGAGAAGGTCTCCGCGGCCACGGTGGACAGACTTTTAAGGCCGGAGAGGAAGAGGTACGAGCTAAAATCTCGGGCCAGGACCAAGCCGGGTACTCTTCTTAAGTACCAGGTGCCGATCCGGACCTTTGCCGAGTGGGAGGAGGGGAAGCCAGGCTTTTTAGAGATAGACCTGGTGGGACATGACGGGGGTAATGCTCAGGGGGAGTTCCTCTACAGCCTGAACGCCACCGACGTGGCTTCCGGCTGGATAGAGACCGAGGCGGTGCGCAACCGGGCTCAGGTCTGGACCTTCCAGGCCCTGGAGAAGATAAAACAGAGATTGCCCTTTGCTCTGCTGGGCATAGACTCGGATAACGACGGGGCCTTCATCAACGACCATCTGGTCAGGTACTGTCAAGAGAACCAGTTGACCTTTACCCGGAGCCGACCCTACAAGAAGAATGATAACTGCTACGTGGAGCAGAAGAACTACTCTGTAGTTCGTCGCCTGGTGGGATACCTCAGGTATGATACTGAAGAAGAACAACGGATATTAGAGCAACTTTACTGCCGTTCCAGGCTGTATTATAACTTCTTCCAGCCGAACATGAAGCTCGTCAGTAAGGAGAGAGTGGGTAGTCGGGTGATCAAGCGCTATGACACTGCCAGGACTCCCTACCAGAGGCTATTGGAATCTCCGGTGCTCAGCTCCGAGCAGAAGGCCTGGCTGCGGAGAACCTATCAGGAGCTCAACGTGGTGAAACTAAAGGCAGAGATAGAGCGGCTCAAGGACAGGCTGTGGCGGCTACAAAAAGTTAAGAAAAACTGCACAAATTTTCGTGTAGATTCTTACGTGAGGCAATGATTATGCTTTCATATAGATTTTCTCACGAGGCAACAGGGCTGGCCAAGATTTTTCTGGATATTTGGCGCTTCCGGATATAAACTAAACTGAAAAAGTGCAGGATAGCAGGAGGAATCATGACCGGTAAAAGCCTATTCCCTAAAGCGTTATTATTGTGCCTCGTTATGGTACTGGCCCTGTTTATGGCGGGACCGCTTCGAGCCCAGGAAAAAACGAAGACTCCCCAGCCCTGGACGGTGGATGATGTAATCAACCAGGAGCGGGCCTCGGATTTTCAGATCTCACCCGACGGCACCAGGGTGGTCTGGGTCAAGAACGTCCCCGACAGGGAAAAGGACGGGCGGATTTCTCACCTCTTTCTTAACTATCTCGACCGGGAACAACCGGCCATCCAGCTGACCAGGGGCGCCTCTTCCGAGTCCCGTCCCAGGTGGTCGCCCGACGGGCAGAGGATTGCCTTCCTGAGCAGCCGGACCGAGCCCTCGGCCGGGGCAGCCAAGGAAGATGAGGGCAAGGGACAACAGCTGTGGCTGCTCGACCTGCGGGGCGGCGAACCATGGAAGGTAACCAGCCTGGAATTCGGGGTTATGGGTTACGACTGGCTGGATAACGACCATTTCCTGATACTGGCCAGGGAGCCGAAAACTCTGCGGGAAATAAAAGAGAAAGAAAAGAAAGATGATTCCATAGTCTACGAAGACCAGGAACACATGATTCCACAGCGTCTATTCATGTATTGCCTCAAGGAAAAGACCTGGCACCGCCTGACCGAGAACAACGACCAGATAACCAGTTTTGCCCTTTCCCCGGATAAGAAACTGGCGGTAACCAGGAATAACCAGAGCCTGAGCTATGAAGTGGACAAGAGGGTCAAGCCAAAATATTTCCTTGTAAACCTCCAGGACAGGTCCAGCCGGGAAATTTTCCCCGACCCCCACTTCAAACCAACCGGTATTTACTGGGACCCCAACAACCAGGGCTTTTACTTCACCGTGATGAAGACCGTGGACCCGGTCAACGAAACCACCGGGGCTGAATTCCTCTACTACTACGACCTTAAAAGCGGGTCGCACCGTGAAATTGACCTCGACTGGGGCTGGGGGCTGATGGGGATGGGACTGGAGGTCCGGGATGACGGTTTCATCGCCTTCCTGGCCAGCGGCGCGGTCCCCAGGTGGCGTCGCTACTACCGCCAGGGTGAAAGCTTCACCCATAAAGAACTGGAGGGCAGCCACTACCCCAACGTTTTCAACCTGGCACTCCAGGAGAAAGGCAATCGACTGGTCTATGCTTATACCACCGCTTCACGGCCACCGCAATGGTATGCCGGCCGGCTGGAAGACAACAGGATAATCAACGAAAAGCAGCTGACCGAACTCAACGGGCACCTGCAGAGTAAAAAGATGGCCCGGGCCGAAGTGATTAAATGGAAAGGGGCCCTGGATGACGAGATAGAAGGAATCCTCTACTATCCCCACGACTACCAGCCCGGCCGGAAGTATCCCCTCTTCCTTAACATCCACGGCGGCCCCATGGGCATCGACATGGATGCCTTTGAAGAATCATACGCTTACTATCCAAACCTTCTGGCCCAGAAAGGCTGCTTTGTCCTGATGCCCAACTATCACGGCTCGATGGGTTACGGCCAGAAATTTGCAGAATCCATACGCGGGCATTACTACGAATATGAACTAGAAGACATGCTAAAAGGAATCGACCACCTGGTGGCCAAGGGGCTGGTGGACCCGGACCGGCTGGGGACCATGGGCTGGTCCAACGGCGGCATCCTGAGCATCGGCCTGGCCGTCTGGACCGACCGCTTCAAGGTGGCCGGCATCGGGGCGGCCGACGTCAACTGGATCAGCGACTACGGGACCTGTGCCTTCGGGGTTAGCTTTGATAACTATTACCTGCTCGGCCCTCCCTGGGAAAGGCCCGATTACTACATCAAGAAGTCTCCGCTGTTCCATTTCAAGGACATGAAGGTTCCGACCATCATCTTCCACGGGAGTGAAGACACCAGCGTTCCTTTTGGACAGGGTATGGAGCACTACCGGGCTCTCAAAGAAATCGGCCAGGCCCCGGTGCGCTTCATAATTTTCCCCGGAGAGCCTCATGGATTGCGCAAGCTTAGCCATCAGCAGCGCAAGATGGAGGAAGAGCTGGCCTGGTTTGAGAAGCATTTCTTCAAGAGCTTTCGTCCTGAAAATGAAGCCCTGAAGGAGGGTTCCCCTCTCGACCTGGCCATCAAGGCTCAGAAATTCAGCCGGAGCGGCCGTTCCTTCGGACTGCTGGTCAAGGGCAAATTGATACCGGAAACGGTCAAATGGCAGGACCTGGAAGTCGGCCGCTTCGAGGTGACCAGGGCCCAGTGGAAAGCCTTCGACCCGGGCTATCAATTCGAACCGGGCACTGAGAATTACCCGGTTTCTGGAATTACCTTTGACCAGGCCCAGAATTATGTCCGCTGGTTGAGCCAGCTCACCGGGGAAAATTACCGCCTGCCCGGAGAGCAGGAAGCGAGGAGCTTGCTGACCAAGGCTTCAGCTGAAGATAACACGCTTGATTACTGGGCGGGCTACCCGGTTAACTTTGACGATGCCCGACTGCTGGGACAGGCCATTTCCAGCCTTAAGGGTAAGGCTCCCCTGCTGCTTCCCGTAGACCGTTTTTCGCCAGCCACCGACAGCCTGATATTCGGCCTGGGCGGCAGTGTGGCCGAGTGGACGGTGGATGCCAGCGGAAAGGGCAAAGCTCTTGGCCTGAGCGCCCTTCACCGTTCCAAGTCCACGGAAGCCTATACCCCACCGCCGGCCGAGTATATCGGCCTGCGGGTCTTCAAACAGGCTAAAAAATAAGTAAAATACCCTTGATGAAGAAACTAAAGGCCGACTTCCGCCACCGACAGCTGTTCGTTCAGCTGTTCGGTCCAGACGTTTACGCCGTTGGCGGTTTTGTCCGGGACAGGCTCCGCGGGGTCCCGACCGAGGAAGTCGACCTCCTGGTCCAGGGCCATCCCCTGGAGGAGATAGTTCAGAAATTGCAGCCCAGGGGCAAGGTGGACCTGGTCGGGAAGAGCTTCGGGGTCATCAAGTTCACGGTGGACGGTCACACCTACGATATCGCCCTGCCCCGCAGCGATGAACCTCGCCAGGCCACCGGGGGACAGCAACGCGGCCACAAGGACTTTATAATCAAGGCCGACCCTTACCTTCCCCTGGAAAAAGACCTGGAAAGAAGGGATTTTCGCTGTAACAGCCTGGCCCTGCGGCTGTCAGACGGAACCCTGATCGATCCTTTCCGGGGAATTGAAGACATCAAGAACCGGATAATCAGGCTGACCAATCCCGGCGCTTTTCCCGACGACCCGCTGCGGGTCCTGCGGGCGGCCAGGTTTGTCTCGGCCCTGGAATTTTCCATAGACCCGGAGATCTACCTGGTGGCCAGGGAAATCGACCTCAAGGGCCTGAGCGTGGAAAGGGTAAACGAAGAGCTGTTCAAGATCCTGTTGTTGTCGCGGCGCCCGTCCCGCGGTCTCCAGGAAATGCACCGCCTTGGCGTCCTGCGCCAGCTCTTCCCCGAGCTCTATCGCCTGACCCTGTCCATCCAGGATTCGATCTTTCATCCAGAAAAGGACGAGTTCGGGCATCATACGGTCTGGGCTCACACCCTGCTTTCGGTCGACCAGGCCCGGGCCATCGCCGAAATAACCGGGCTGGAGGTTACCCGGAAACTGGCCCTGTTGCTGGCCGCCCTGTTTCACGATACCGGCAAGCCGGCCACCGCCTCCTGGGAATACAAAAAGGGCCGCCTGGTGATAACCAACAACGGGCACGACCTGCTGAGCGAAAAAATTGCCAGGAAGGTCTTCAACCGGCAAAAAATATTCTCCTGGAACGGCTATAACCTGAGGCAGGTGGTGCCCATGCTGATCCGGCACCACCACCGCGTGTCCGAGCTGTGGCTCAACCGAAAGCTGGTTACCAGGAAGGCTTTTAACCGGCTGGCCGCGGATATAAAAGGAGAAATCGAACTCCTGGTCTACCTGGACGCTGCCGACCGGGCCGGGCGCCGGACCAGGATGCTTACCGGCCTCGATCGCCAGGCCCAGTGGCTGCTCAAAAAATTCGAGGAACTAAGGGTCAACCGGGAAACCATCAAGCCACTGATCATGGGTCGGGACCTGATCAGGCTCGGGGTGCCTCCCGGCCCCGGAATGGGGCAACTTTTGAAGAAAATATACCGCCTTCAGCTCGACAACCACTTTGAAACCAGGGCCCAGGGGCTGAAGCTGGCCAGAAAATTAGTTCAGGAGAAAAGATAGTGGCCATTCTGGTGACTGGAGGAGCCGGCTACATAGGTTCCCATACCGTCAAGGAACTGCTCAAAAGGAAATACGAGGTTATTGTGTTCGACAACCTCAGCACCGGCCACCGGGAGCTGGTCCCTGGCGGCCATCTGGTCGAGGCCGATCTCAGGTCGCTCGAAGAAGTGAGAGATGTTTTTCGCCGCTACCCGGTTGAAGCGGTCATGCATTTTGCCGCCCTGATGCAGGTCGGAGAATCGTACGCCGACCCCCAGAAATATTATGTGCACAACCTGGTTTCCAGCCTGAACCTGCTTCAGGCCATGCTGGAAGCTGAAGTAAAGTATTTTATTTTTTCTTCCAGCGCCGCCGTCTACGGGCAACCGCTTGAGATTCCGATCAGAGAGGGCCATCCGCTTCAGCCCATCAACCCCTACGGGGCCAGCAAGTTCATGGTGGAAAGGATGCTACCCGATTACGACCGGGCCTACGGGCTAAGGTACGTATCGCTGCGATACTTTAACGCCGCCGGGGCCGACCCCGAGGGTCAACTGGGCGAGTGGCACGACCCCGAAACCCACCTGATCCCGAACATCCTACTCCATCTGCTCGGCCGGAACCCGGGCTTCCAGGTTTTTGGTCAGGACTTCCCCACCGCTGACGGCACCGCCATCAGGGACTATATCCATGTCACCGACCTGGCCAGGGCCCATGTCCTGGCCCTGGAAAAGTTAAAGGCGGGAGAACCGAGCCAGGTGGTTAACCTGGGGTCTTCACGTGGTTACTCGGTGCTGGAAGTGATACGGGCCGCAGAAAAGGTAACGGGAAAAAGGGTCAGCCTGAAATTCGGCCCGAGGCGTCCGGGTGATGTTCCGGTGCTGCTGGCTTCCAGCGAGAAAGCCGAAACCCTGCTGGGCTGGAAGCGGGAATTTTCCGACCTGGAGTTTATCATCGAGACCGCCTGGAAGTGGCACCTGACCCACTGAGGCTTGAAAGTCAACCCCGGTTCTGGTGATTGATTAATTAAAGCCTTGATGTTATAAACATAGAACTGGAGTTATAAGATGCGTCATCGTTTTTATTTTATGCTGGTAGGGACGCTGGCCGTCCTGCTGGCCTTTAATCTTTCCTGCTCCCCCACACCCAAAAAGACAACCGTGCCCAAGGCCTCCGAGCGCATCCGGGTGGAAGAGAACAACCCGGCTCCCGAAGCGGCCCAACCCCAGGCGGCCGCAAGCTCGGGCGAAACCAACCAGGCGGCGGCTGAATCTCCTAAAACCGAACCGGAAATTCAGGACAGCCCGGCCCAGACCGAAGAGGTCTATTCCCTAATCCAGGAAGCCCAGGTTGCCCTGGAAAAGGGCGAACTGGACAGGGCTCTGAACCTCCTGGACCAGGCCTACTCGGTGTTGCTGAGAATCGAAGCTCCGCCCGATTCCGACCTTTACCAGGAAAAGAATGACCTGAGAATCATGCTGGTTCAGAAAATCCAGCAGGTTTACGCCTTCCGGCTGCCCGCGCCCATCAGCAACCACAAGACCATTCCCCTGGTCGAAAACAACTGGGTGGAGCGTGAAATCAAGGGCTTCCAGACCGTGGAAAAGAAATTTTTCGAAGAAGCTTACCGGAGAGCCGGGCTGTACCGTCCGATGATCATGGAGGAGCTAAAGAAGGCCGGCCTGC
>JABLWX010000064.1 GCA_013178315.1 Candidatus Aminicenantota bacterium | reverse complement strand
GGCAGTCAGGTAATCCGGTTGATCCCTGGAAATGACAAAGGCATAGGGCTGATTCTTCTCGCGGACTTCTATGCTCTGCTTGGCCATCAAGTATGAATTGAACAGGAAATCCTCGCGGTGCATCCAGGCCGTCTTGAGCAGGCTCTTGGACAGGACCAGCTCGTAATCCACGATGTCGCGTAGCCGCCACCAGCCACCCGGCCAGGGGTCGATGAAATCCATGCGCTTCTCATAATATTCATTCGGAACTTCGGTGGGCTCAATATAAATGGGGCTGGCCAGCCGCACCGAGGCCGCCTCGCTCAGCAGCCCGATCACGTTGTGCAGCCAGGAGGTGTCGTCGCAGGCCCCGATCCACCAGCCGGTATAGCTCCGGCCATGAACCACGCCCTTATAACCATGTTTCTGCAGGTCGTAGGCCATGTTTATTCCGCAGAGGTTGACACTGCGCCACAGGAGCGGCTGGACGTTGGGTAGCGGCGGATCCATGAAGGGTGGGACGAAGATACGGGCTCCGTTTGAGCCCATCTGGTGTTCGTCGATGTGTATCTGGGGAAACCAGTCATGGTAGAGCACCCTGGTCACCGCCCTGGTCTCGGCCAGGTTGAACATGAAGAAGTCGCGGTTGTTATCATGCCCGGCGTATGGATGATATAGCCACGGCATGTTACTGCCTTCAAATTTGGTCCCGAGATATTTGCGATACCAATCAACTACCATCTGGTGGCCGTCGGGATTTATGGTGGGAACCAGCAATAGGATGACATCCTTCAGGGCCCGGTTGACATCGAAAAAGCCCTTTCCGGTCACCAGGTCATAGGCCAGCTCCATGGACATCTGGGAAGCGGCAATCTCGGTGGAGTGAAGGGAACAGGTTATGAGCAAGATGGTCTTTCCTTCCCGGGCCAGCTGCCTGGCCTGGTCCTCGCTCAGTCCGCGCGCTTCCTTGAGCCGGCGGGCAATGTCCCGATAGCGGTCAAGATTTTTCATGTTTTCTTCGTCGGTGATGATGGCCATGACCATGTCCTTGCCCAGAGTGGTCTTCCCGATGTTGACCAGGGTCAGCCGGGACGATTCTTTGTCAAGCAGCTCAAAATAGGCCTTAATCTGGTTGTAATCAGCCAGCTGGCGGTCGGCACCCGGTTTGTGTCCGAGGAATTTCTCGGGCGGGGTTTGGGCCAGGGCTGTCAGAGAACATATGAGCAGAATCATAATGACGATGGCCGGCTTATTTATTTTAGGCATCTTAAAAACCTCCTTCTCGTTTCATTTATTTTAACTTTTTACCACCCTGAAAAATTCCCGTCAACTTAATTTTTGAAGGGAAATTTTTCGATTGGTCCTGAATCGGGCATTCGGCTTAACCGCATGATGGAAGTACATATTTTAGACAACACAAGTGGGAGTCAGGCCAGACAGGGCGGGACAGAAAAAATAAATAAATTTCCGTGGACTTGGGACAGAATATTCTTGCTTTAGCTGATCAGGGTACAATTAAGACTACATTGCAGGATCACGGAACCGGTCCTGTATCAACAATTGAAGCAGGCTTTTGGAAGATTGGCCCGGGTCAATGTTCGGGTAAAATATCTACTTGGAATCAAGGCCTCTAATCCTGGCCAGAGACCGCGTTTTTCACGCTAACTAATCGCGGGACTGGCGGATTAAAATCATTCGCAGCAGCTGGATGGCTGCCATGGCCGTCGAGGCCACGTAGGTCATGGCCGCGGCCTTGAGCACGGAGCGGGCCCCATTCAGCTCAGCCGCATTCAGAAAGCCGCGTTCCCGGAGAATGGCCAGGGCCCTCCTGGAAGCATCGAATTCCACCGGCAGGGTGATTACCGTGAACAGGACGGCTGCGCTGAACAGGAGAATGCCGATGTCCATCAAGACCTTGGTCCCGCCGCCGCTGAAAATCAGGCCAATGAAAAACAGCGGGAAGGCCAGGTTGGACCCGATGCTGGCAATCGGGTAGAAGGCATTGCGCATCATCAGGAAAGAATACTTCTGGGCATGCTGGATGGCATGACCGGCCTCATGGGCGGCCACCCCCAGGGCGGCGATGGAAGTGCTGTGATAGACACTGTCAGAAAGACGCAACACCTTTTTGCGCGGGTCATAATGGTCGGTCAGGTGCCCGGGCACCCGCTCGATCTGGACATCGCTGGCCGGGCTGTAGCGTAGGATTTCGGAAACGGCTTCGGCCGCGGTCAGCCTGGAAGCGGAGGAAACCTGGCTGAACCGGGTGAAGGTGCTTTTCACCTTGCTCTGGGCATACAGGGCAAAGATCAGGGCTGGAATCAACAGCCAGAAAGTATAATCAAAATAAAACATCTTAATTTCCTCCCGATTAATTCATTTTAGCCGAAAAATGCGATTTGTAAACGGGCCAGGAACAGGTCAGGGCTTCTGGGCCATGCTTTCCAG
The DNA here is from genome assembly GCA_013178315.1 of Candidatus Aminicenantota bacterium. GTDB lineage: Bacteria > Acidobacteriota > Aminicenantia > Aminicenantales > Saccharicenantaceae > Saccharicenans. The sequence goes on along the minus strand of JABLWX010000064.1, from coordinate 16,243 downwards.
GATCTTCATTGCCCGGTCGATGTTGGAGACATCCATGACCACGGCCACCCTGTCGCCGGTCTGGCTCAGGGTCCCGTAGCAGTACTCTATGTTTATCCCTTCATCGCCGATCCTGGTGGCTACCTCTCCCAGGGCCCCGGGTTTGTTGTCCAGATGGATGAGCAGGACATCACGCATGTCGGTGGTGTAGTTCAGCTTGTTAAGGACCTTGATGGCCTTGTTAAGGTTCTTGGTATATATCTTGGCTGAATCCTGGAAGACCCCGATGGCTTCAACGTTTATCTCGTTCTCGGCCAGCTGGCAAAGAAGCTCGCCCAGCACTGAAGGTTTATTCTCCAGAAGGACAAAGATTTCAGTTATTCTTTCAAAGTCCATCATAACCTCCGAATGCTATTTATTCCCCTGTAAATAGCCTGCCTTTTTTATTTAACGCAAAATCATGATGATTTCAACAAATATTTTTCCCCGGACCCGGGCCCTGTTTTTTCGGTGTTTTTGCCTTCATATGATTGCCCCGCTTATGAACAGGCAACCAATTTCAGGAGAAAAGATGCCCTGTGGTTTTAGGGGATCTTTTTTCTTGAATCCTGGCCGGCCTCTATTGACCTCAGGCCGGCCGACCATCGGGAGCCAGGCTCAGGCCGGGAAAAAGATCAGGAAATATCTTGGGTATTCCCTTCCGTTTCTTTAATCGAATATTTTGCCCGGATTAAGGATGTGGAGGGGGTCCAGAGCCTGCTTTATTCTCTTCATCAGCTCGATCTGGGCGGGCTCCAGCGACAGTGGCAAGTATTTCTTCTTATAGAGCCCTATTCCATGTTCACCCGAAATGACACCGCCCCGAAGACCGGCATCTCGGAAAAGCTCCTGCCTGGCCGCTTCCAGCCTGTCCTTAATTTCTTCCAGGTTGAGCGGCACCATCTGCCCATTCTCATACCGGGCCTTCATCAGGTGGGAATGGACGTTGCCGTCCCCGGCATGACCGAAAACCGGGAGCCACAGGTCATACTTCCTGGCCACCTCCTGGATTTTCCTGACATGGCCCGGAATTTCGGAACGCGGTACGCAGATGTCCAGGATGTCCACGGTTTCCTTCTTGATGGCCTCATAGATCTCCGAGCGAATCTTGAGGACCTCGGCCTGCTTGGCCGGGGTATCGGCCACGAAAACATCGATGGCCCCGTTTTCCAGGACCACGTCGGCTATCTGGTCGGTCAGCCGGCCGAGGTCATCTTCCGAAGGAGAATCCACAATGACCATCAGGTGAACTTCCCCCTGGTGGCTGGGCCAGCTGAGGTTCAGGTGGCGCTCGCTGAGGCTGATGACATCCAGCCCGACAAACTCCACGGCCATGGGTACTATCCCTTTTTCAAATATCAGGGGCACGTTATCTATGGCCTGTTCAATGCTGTTGAAGGGAATGACCATGGTCCGGAGAAAAGTCGGCCGGCTCATCACCTGGACGATGGCCCTGGTGATGATACCCAGGGTGCCCTCCGAGCCGATAAACAGGTTGACCAGGTTGTAGCCCGTGGAGTTCTTGATCAACTTGCCCCCTGGATGGATTACCCGGCCATCAGCCAGGACCACTTCCAGCCCGCGGATGTAATTCCTGATACTTCCATACTTGACCGCCCGGCTGCCCCCGGCATTGGTGGCAATCATCCCGCCGAACATGGCCCCCTCATCGCCCGGGTGGGGCGGGAAATAAAAGCCTTCCCTTTCCACCGCCTGGATGAACTCCCCGAGGGTAATTCCAGCCTCGACCACGGCCAGCTGGTTCTTGCGGTCCAGCTCCAGGAACCGGTTCATTCTCTGCATGGACAGGACAATTCCCCCATGAACCGGCACGCAACCACCGGCCAGACCCGTTCCCCCGCCCCGCGGAGTCACCGGGATCCTGTGTTCGGCCGCCAGCTTGAGAATGGCTGAAACTTCACCGGTGCTGCCCGGCCTGACCACCACTTCCGGAGAGCAACCGGCCAGCTGAGAAACGTATTCATCGTAAGCATAGCCGCAGACTTCATCCTGGCAGCTCAGAACGTTGTTTTCTCCGGAGATTGCCACGAGCTCTTTTATAATTTCCTGGTTGATCTTTCCGTACATGGTCAACCCTTTCTGTTAAATTTCCAGCCTTGAGGACTTTATCATACCTGTGACCGGGCAAATTTTTTGCCTGGCCTGGTCCGGGTTCCGGGATAGCCCGATAATTACCTGCCCTCTATACCCGGCCCTTAGAAATCTGAGCCACGGAGAACTTTTCATATTTTAACTAACCAGCCGGACTGAATTTTCACGGCAGCACTTATCTTAGTTCTCCCGGATAGACCTCTTCACCGGGCCCGGTGGCCAGAACTCACAACAGCGATTTGACCGCCTTGACGATGGAGGCGGCATCTATCTCGTACCTGGCCAGCAATTCTTCCGGCTTTCCAGAACGCGGCAGCTCACGCACGCAGAGGTGTTTCCAGGACTTCTTGTCCGGAAGAACCAGGGCCACGGCCGTTCCCAGGCCACCCTGCTCGAAATGGTCCTCGGCCACCACCACCCGGCCCCCGGTTTCGGCCACCGAACTTACGATGGTCTCCCGGTCGATCGGTTTCACCGAGTAGGCATCGATAACCCTTATATTAATGCCATCTTTCTTCAGCTGGTCATAAGCCTTGAGCGCTTCGTGAACGGTAATCCCGGCCCCGATGACAGTCGCGGCATCACTGTCGCTCCGGCGCAGAACCTTGGCTCCACCGGCCGGGAACTCTTCCTCCGGCTTATAGAGAATTGGTGTGGCCGGCCTGGTGGTCCGGATGTAAACCAAACCCCGGTACTTGGCCGCTTCCCTGACGCACTTCTCGGCTGAGACCGCATCCGACGGATACAGGACCAGGCAACCGGGAATGGGCAGAAACATGGCCAGGTCTTCCAGGCCCATCTGCGACGGGCCGTCTTCACCTATGCTGACCCCGACGTGCGAGCCACAGAACTTGACGTTGGAAAATGAATAGGCAGCCATCCTTATCTGGTCATGAGCCCTGGTCAGAAAGGCAGCAAAGGTGGCCACAAAGGGCAGGAAGCCCCTGGCCGCAAGCCCCATGGCCATGCCCACCATGTTCTGCTCGGCTATAAAAGACTGGAAAGAACGCCCGGGAAAAGAGGCGAAAAAGCGGTCGGCGTAGGTGGAATTCTTGACGTCGCCATCGACCACCACCACCCGGTTATTGACCCGGCCCAGTTTTTCCAGGGCGATCCCGTAAGCCAGCCGGGTGGCTGTTTTCTCTTTATAATCCGGCAGCGAGAAATCAAGAGAATCGGTCCACTTCGGAGCTCTGGCTCTTTCCCGGCATTTAACGTATTTCCGGGCTTCAACCTCGGGCATTGGCCCCAGCTCGGCCAGGGCCTTTTCCAGCTCTTCCGGCTTGAGCGGCTTGCCGTGCCAGCCGTTCTTATCCTCGACAAAAGAAACTCCCTTGCCCTTGACCGTCCTGGCCAGGATGACCTTGGGATTCGAGCCTTTCCTGGCCGCGGCCAGGGCTTCGAGAATCTTCTGAATCTTATGGCCGTCAACCGTGAAAACATCCCAGCCAAAAGCCTTGAACTTCCTGGCATAGGCCTGGACATCGTGCTGGTGCATGGTCGGGTCGGATTGACCCAGCCGGTTGATGTCCACTATGGCCACCAGGTTACCGAGCTGCAGTTCCCGGCCGGCATTGGCTGCCTCCCAGACCGCTCCCTCGGCGCATTCACCGTCACCCATCAGGACAAAGGTCCTGGCCTTCACCCCGGCCAGTTTCTGGGCCAGGGCCAGGCCCACCCCCACCGATAATCCCTGGCCAAGGGAACCGGTGGCGGCTTTAACCCAGGGCATCCGCGGTGTCGGATGGCCTTCAAGGTCGCTGCTGATTTTTCTAAGGTCAAGAAGCGTGTCCGCGGGAATAATACCCGCTTCCGCATAGGCCGCCCAGAGGATGGGGGCGGCGTGTCCCTTGGACAGCACAAATTCGTCGTTTTCCGGCGCATACGGATCTTTAAGGTTATAGCGCATCTCGTGGAAAAAGAGACAGGCCATGATTTCGGCCGATGACAGGCAGGTGGTCGGGTGCCCCGAGCCGGCCACCGTGGTCATCTTCAGAGAATGAATCCTCAGGCGCTTGGCGATTTTTTCCAGGACGGATATTGATGACATCATTTGACTCCCAAAAAAATTTAGCTTTCATTATATTTTGAAAAGCAGCCACTCTCAAGGCAAAAAACTTAAAATTAATAATTTCCCCGGAATGGGACCAGATGGCCAATCGGGTTATCTGCTTTAACGGGTTGATTCAAGGCGGCAAGTTAATTACCAGCCGAAGGATAAAACCTGGGGGCAAAGCCTTGTAGCTGATTATTTTTCTTCCAACCGGTATCCCGGCTATTCCCCCATCTTGGCCAGAAGGCCTTTGGCCCTAACCTGCCGGAACATCCTGAAGAAAAAGAACAGGGCCAGCGACAGGTAAACCAGGTCCAGACCAAAAGCCTTGACCAGGTGGCCGACAGGAAAAGTCCGGCCGAAGATGATGGATCTCATACCTTCAAAGACATAGGAAGCCGGAATGGCCAGGGCTACCTTCTGCAGGAATCTCGGCAGGACGGAAACCGGATAGAAGACGGCCGAGATGGGCTGAAAGAGAAAGGCCACGCCCCAGGCCAGGACCTCTGCCTGCTGCCCGAAGCGCAGGATCAGCCCGGTGGTCAGGATGCCAATGGCCCAGCCCAGTATCACCAGGCAGATCATGAAAGGCAGCAGGTACATGCCTATGATGAACAGGTTGAAGGAATAAAGAATCCAGGCCAGAAGCGAGCTGATCAGGAAAACCACCACTACCTTGAACACGGCCACCATCATCAGCGAAGCCAGGTACTCCCCTATGGTCAAAGGGCTGACAAACAGGTTGAGGAAATTCCGGGCCCAGACTTCTTCCAGGAAGGAGACGGAAATTCCCTGCTGCGAGCGGAAGAGAATGTCCCAGAGAATCAGCGCCCCCAGGAATATGCCCAGAAAGTTGGGCGTTGATTTTCCTTCAGCCGATAGCTTGGTGATGTACAGGCTGACAAAACCCCAGACCAGAAGATCAAGCAGAGGCCAGTAGAAAATCTCCACCAGCCTGGTCAGGCTGTGCTTGTAAAGATAAATATGGCGCAAGAACATGGCCGAGATGCGGTACGGTTTCATGGCCGCACCTCCCGGGCCACCTTGAGAAAGACATCCTCCAGGTCCTCGCCCCTGAACCTGGCCACCAGGTCGTCGGGAGTTCCCCGGGCAATGATCTCGCCGTGGTGCAGGAAAAGCAGGCGGTCTGATATCTCCTCCATCTCCTGCATGTTGTGCGAGGTGTAGAGAATAGCCATCTTCTTGGTGCGCTTCATCTCCAGAAGATAGGTCCTGGTCCGGTCGGCAATGTCCGGGTCCAGGCTGGCCGTCGGCTCGTCCAGCAGGAGAATCTCCGGCTCATTAATAAAGGCCTTGGCCAGGTTTAATCTGGTCATCTGTCCCGAGGACAGGGTCCTCACCGGGCGGTCGACCACCTCCTTCAACTCGAACTGCTCAACCAGGAGGTCTATCCTTGATCTGGCTTTCCTGACACCGTAGAGCCTGGCAAAAACCATCAATGATTCCCTGAGAGTCAGGGAATACGGCATGGCCACATAGGTGGAAGAAAAATTCATGCGCCTGAGGATCTTTTCCCGTTGCCTGGGCCGGGAAGGATCCAGGCCGAAAATTCGGATTTCGCCGGAAGTAGGTGAAGTCAGGCCCAGCAGCATGTGAATTATTGTGGTCTTTCCAGCCCCGTTCGGACCGAGCATCCCCAGAATTTCGCCGGGGTAAAGGTCAAAAGATACAGATTTTACAGCCTGAAATGAATTAAAAGATTTTGATAAATTTTTTACTTCAAGTAAAGGAGTTACAGCCGCAACCATAACTTATCTCCAGGAGTCCTGCTATTGAACAAGGTTATTGAGTTAAAATATACCAGAACGAAATAAGGCTGTCTATCAAGGCGGCTGAGGTGCCGCGAGTTTCTTAATTAGAGCCAAAAGCCCTGGAACTGACCCATCCATTATTCTTTATGAACTAAGCAGGGTAAATATGATTTCATTTGGCAGTACTTTTTACTGATTCCAGGTTCTTATCGGGCCCGGGCTTAAAGTCCAGGTAATGATAGATTCAAAATTGAAATCCAGGTGTTTTTCTCATAGCCCGGACGCGCAACTCTCCCCTTCTTCAAGCGCCCAGACAGGATCATTTAAAACCTGGTTCCAGGCAGAAAGATTTTCTCGTAGATGTCCAGGGCATAGCGGTCGGTCATTCCGGCGATAAAATCGGCCACCCGCCTTTCGAGCGGGTCCCCTTTCGGATAATCTTTAATCCACTCTCCCGGGTTCTGCCGGAAGTATTCAAATAGTTCCCTTATTATTTTCCCGGTCTTGGTGAGGTCGGCCCGAGCCTCTGGATTGAGATAGACTCTCTCATAAAGATAGTCCCTGAGGTCTATCAAGGCCTGGTATATCTTCTGGCTCATGACAATCTTTTCCAGCCTGCCCTTCAGGCTGGTTTCGACCACGTCCATCACCAGGCGGTCTATCCGGGTGGCATGATGTTTGCCCAGAATGTCGGTCAGCCTGGCCGGGATGCTCTCCTCTTTGATCAGCCCCGCCCTCATGGCGTCATCCAGGTCGTGGTTGACGTAGGCAATCACGTCAGAAATCCTGACCACCTGGCCCTCCAGGGTAGCCGGCATGCTCTCAGGGTCATCGTCCAGAATCTCCCCTCGGCCCTTGGAGTGCTTGCAGATTCCGTCGCGGACCTCAAGGGTCAGGTTAAGTCCCTTGCCTTCATACTCCAGCTTATCCACCACCCGCAGACTCTGTTCATAATGACAGAACCCGCCGGGGAGCAGGCTGTTCAGGGTTTCTTCTCCAGCGTGGCCGAACGGGGTATGCCCCAGGTCATGACCGAGGGCGATGGCCTCGGTCAGGTCTTCATTCAGACGAAGAGCCCGGGCGATGGTTCTGGCTATCTGCGATACCTCCAGGGTATGGGTCAGCCGGGTCCGGTAATGGTCGCCAAAAGGAGACAGAAAAACCTGCGTCTTGTGTTTGAGGCGGCGAAAGGACTTGCAGTGTATGATCCGGTCCCGGTCCCGCTGGAAGGCGGTGCGGATGGGATGGGGCTGTTCGGGACGCAGCCGCCCCTTGCTCTTTGAGCTCAAGCAGGCCCGGGGTGAAAGATTCTTCTTTTCGATGTCTTCAATCTGCTCTCTTATGTTCATGGCCAGTGCTCCTTCAGCCTCCCGGCAAGCCCGAGCTGACTTTCTGAAATAATCTTATTTTAATACCCCTGCTTCTTCAAGTCCGCAATTGCCTATCCAGAGAATCAGCAGACCCGGTACCTTCCCCGGCCATGGGACTGCCTCAATCCTGCCTTCCTCTCTTGCCCTCTCCTCACCTTCCTCGGCGGCAATATTGAAGGCCACCCCGGAAGAAAAAGATAGCTTTTTCGACCTGTATTTCTCTGTTAATTTTTGCCCCGGGTAAAATGGTTGCTTATCCCCGGCCTTAAATCGAGACAACTTTGCCCCGCGGTCACCGACACCTGGCTTCTGCCCCATATTTGCCTTGAGGCACAAACACAGTTTCAGTATAATTCCACTCTGCCCGGTTCAAGGTAAAACCATGAGCGATAACAGCCTGGAGCACATAAAAGAAAATGTCAGGCGGCTCCTGAAGGAACTTCCACCCGGGGTGGAACTGGTGGCCGCCGCCAAACAGCAGCCGCCGGAAAAGATCATGGCCGCCATCGAAGCGGGAATCAGGATAATCGGTGAAAATTATGTCCAGGAAGCGGTCGAAGCCTTCCTCGTTGTCGGGAAAAAGGTCCAGTGGTCGTTCATCGGTCACCTGCAAAAAAACAAGGTAAAGAAGGCCGTGGAAATCTTTGACATCATAGAAACCGTGGATTCCCTGGAACTGGCTGCAGAAATTAACAAGCGATGCGCCGCGCTCGGAAAAATCATGCCGGTTCTGATCGAAGTCAACTCCGGCCGGGAGCCGCAGAAATTCGGAGCCCTGCCCGAAGAGGTCGAGCCACTGGCCCGGGCCATAACCGGGCTGCCAAACCTTAAATTGCGCGGGCTGATGACCATGGGACCTTTTGAGGGCGACCCGGAAGAGGCCAGGCCTTACTTCCGGCTGACCCGCCAGCTTTTCGATCAGTTGAAAGGCACTAACCTGCCGGGCGCCGAGCTAAATATTCTATCAATGGGCATGACCAACTCCTACCGGGTGGCCATAGAAGAAGGAGCCACCAGGGTGCGCCTCGGGACCAGGATCTTTGGTCCCCGCAATTAAAAATTAACAACAGGAAGGTACTAATGAAGAACAGGTGGTTTGTAGTCCTCGGAGCTCTAATCATCCAGGTCAGCCTGGGAGCAGTCTATATCTGGAGCGTTTTCCAGACTCCCCTTCTGACTCATTTCCCGTCCTGGAAGGAAACACAGGTTACGCTTCCCGCCCAGATAATCCTGGCCTGCTTCGCCCTGGCCGTCATCCTGGCCGGAAGGATTCAGGATAAGATTGGGCCCAGGCCGGTGGCCATCGCCGGCGGGCTGATGCTCGGTTGCGGCCTTATACTGGCCAGATTCACGGCCGGCTTTGCCCCGGGCCCGGCCCTGGTCTGGCTGATTATCACCTACTCGGTGATCGGCGGTTTGGGCATCGGAGCTGCCTACGTCTGTCCTATAGCCACCTGCGTCAAGTGGTTCCCCGATAAAAGGGGCCTGATCACCGGGCTGGCCGTGGCCGGCTTCGGAGCCGGGGCCTTTTTCTTTGCGCCCCTGGCCAAGGCCCTGATTACCGGGGGCCCCTACCAGCTTTTTGGAAAGAGCCTCTTTTCTCTGCCCCAGGTCGGGCTTTTCAATACCTTTATGGTCCTAGGAATAATTTTCCTAATAACCATCACCCTGGGAGCGCTGCTGCTCAAGAACCCGGAGCCGGGATACTGTCCGGCCGGATGGACTCCACCGGCCCAGACTGCCGCCGCCAGCAAGCTAAAGGTGGATTTCTCACCGGCCGATATGTTCCGCACCTGGCAGTTCTGGTTGCTCTGGGGAATCTATCTCACCGGCTGTGCCGCCGGGCTGATGATCATCATGAAAGCCTCGCCCATCTGGCAGTCCTTTGCCCTGTCCAGCCTGACCTCGGGCCTGGATTCGGCTACCTTCAACCGGATTGCCTCGGCCGGAGCCCTGGCCGTTTCCATCCTGGCCATCTTCAATTCCCTGGGTCGGATTGTCTGGGGAAAGGTTTCCGACGCTGCCGGACGCAAGAACACCCTGATTGCCATGTTTCTGCTTTGCGGTCTGACCATGCTGGCCTTCAATACTCTTAAACCTTATTCACTGTTTCTTATCGGCATCTCCCTGGTCGGCCTGTGTTTTGGTGGTTTCCTGGCCGTCTTTCCGGCGGTTACCGCGGATTATTTTGGGACCAGGCATTACGGGGCCAACTACGGCTGGATGTTCAGCGCCTATGGCGTGGGCGGGTTGCTGGGACCCTACCTGGCCGCGGCCCTGATGAAAACCCAGGCCATCCTCAAGATAAGGGAAATAAGAGACGCCCAGGAAGAAACCGTCAGGTCGCTCCTGGTCGGCGATTACCGCCGGGCCTTCGTGGTGGCGGGTATCTTATGCCTTGTTTCCACCGCCGTCCTGCTGCTCTTACGTAAGCCCGAGGTCAGCAAAGAAAAATAAGACTGCAGGTCCGCTTGCTCCGGCCGGGTTCTTGCGGGCCCAATTTTCGGCTGTTGAAGTGAACCGGGCTTGCCGTACTCGTTCCTTATTTTCTCGCCTTTTACGATTACTTCCAATCTTCTGTTGGAAAAATCAATTACCCGGGACCAACCCCTGCCTCACTTTATCCTGCATCTGCCTTTTCTCTTGTGTCCCCTGGTCTGCTCCAGTCTTACTTAAAGCATAAACCCGGCAGGCGAGATAAGAAGATTTTATATGAGAGCGAGACGATCATTTTTCTTTAGCGCCGGAATTCTCCCCCGGTCCCGGTTGGCCCTCTTCTGTCTCCCCGCCTTCAATCAATTCTGCCTCGACCAGCATGGCCTCACCTTCCGGGAATCCAGGGCCGACCTGTTTCTTGAGATTTTCAATCTGGCGGAGGGGTTTTTCCAGCTGATTTTTCCTGACGGAGTTCAGGCTTTCATATTCCTGCTGGGCTTCATAAATCTTTTTCCCCATCTTTTCCAGGGACTTCACGAACATCTGCCACTGCTTGTAGAAAGATTCCAGCAGTTTCATTATCTGGCCGGCGGTGTTCTGCAGGTTGAAATTTTCCATGGCCTGGCGGATGATGGCCAGGACCGCATACAGGGTAATCGGCGAACACAGGATGACTTTCTTCTGCAGGGCTTCATCCAGCAGTCCCCGGTCGTGTTCGTTGATGAAGGCATAGACCTGCTCGTTTGGAATGAAGACCAGGACGTAGTCCAGGGTATTCTCGCCGGGGTCGATGTAATCGCGGCCGGTGACTTCCTTGATCCGATCCCGGACATCTTTCAGGAACAACCGCTTGAAATTTTCCTTCTCGTTTTCTCCCTGGGCTTCAAGGTATTTTAAGTAGTTATCCAGGGGGAACTTCACGTCCATGTTAATCTTCCGCTCCTGCGGCAGGTAAAAGGTGAAGTCGGGCCGGTTCTGGCCGCTTTCCAGGGCCTGCTGTTTTACGTAGTTGATTCCCTCGACAAAACCCATCAGCCGCAGAATGTCCTCGGCCATTCTTTCTCCCCATTGTCCCCTCTGCTTGGAGCCAGCCAGCGCCCGCCGGAGGTGTTCGGTAGTTTCCTGGAGTCGCTTGGTCTGCTCCATGGCCTGGCTCAAATGACTTTCCAGCTGCCCGAACTTGGCCGCCCGGTCTTTTTCAAACTCCGTGATCAGATTCTGCACCCTGAGCAGGTCGGCCTTCATTCCCTCCAGGGTCTGGTCGATCAATTTTTTCTTGCCCTCAAGTTCCAGCTCGCCGGTCTTGGTCTGCCGGCCCAGGACCTCGTTAGCCACCTTGAGGAATTCCTCGGTGTTTCTTTTCAGGGCATCCATGGAAAGAGAGCCAAAGGCATCCTTGACTCGCCCCAGAAGCATTTCCAGTTCCTGCATTTTCTGCTGCTGGGTCTGGTTGACCAGCTCCTGGGCCAGTTCCCGGGCCCGGTGTTTCTGAAGGTGATTAACCAGCAACACCAGCAGCGCCCCGAAAACTGCCCCCAGGACGAAAGCGATTATAAATTCCATTTAAGTTCTCCTCGCCTCGATTACTTGCCAGACTATATTTCGAACACCGGGCCTGTCCCCGCACTATCCTCAGAGGTCGGAATCATCCAGGCCGGCTTCGCCCTCTTCCCCGGCCTTTCCTTTTTCAGCCTCTTCCACCGCCCGGTCCACCTCTTCTTCAAAGTCCGGTCCCACTTCTTCACCCATCTCCCGGCCCAGCTTTTTCATCCAGCGGGCCAGGCTCTTAGGGTCCTTCTCGTCCAGGTCTCCCAGCTTCGAGGGGTCGGCCAGGCTCTCCAGACGGCTTTCTTCTGACTTCATGACCCCGACCCGCGAAACCAGCCTGGTCAGCTTCAGGCTGCCACAGTGCTGGCAGCGGGGCTCGAATTTAGAGTGAACCGAAAGGATAAGAAAGGAAGACTTTCGCCGGCAGTCCTGGCAGCGAAATTCATAGATCGGCATGGCCGCTCTCCTCCCTTTCTTCAGTGTTCCAGAATAATTTACAGAAAAAGTCTCCCTGAGGCAACCTTGGTGGCAGATTATTATTGTTGACTTTAAAGTCCTTTACTTATAGCATCGAATAATGAAGGAAAGCAAGATCGGGGACAATATCGAAAAGACCCTGACCGCAGAATTATGGCCGGCCGGGACCGAAATCAAGCGCTACCTAATCCAGGAAGTCCTGGGACTCGGAGCTTTTTCCACGGTCTACCTGGCCTATGACCGGGACCTGGACCGCAAGGTGGCCCTGAAATTTCTGGCCGGTGAACTATGCCAGAATCCCGATTGGCGGAAAAGGTTCAGGGAAGAAGCCCAGACTGCGGCCCAGCTCAACCATCCCCATATCGTGACTATTTACGGTGTTGATGAATTCCAGGAACAGCCCTACATCATCATGGAATTCGTGGAAGGCGGGACTCTCGAAGGTTACCTCAAGAACCGCCGCCTCCCGGTGGAAGAAGCCCTGGAACTGGCCATCCAGATCAGCGACGGGCTGGCCGAGGCCCACGGCCGGGGAATAATTCACCGGGACCTCAAGCCATCCAACATCATGGTCACCAGCCGGGGCCGGGCCAAGATCGTCGATTTCGGACTGGCTGCCATCCTGACCAGGGAGAGCATTGCCCAGGAAGGATTAATCGTGGGCACGGCGCCTTACATGTCGCCCGAGCAGGTTCAGGGGCTACCCACCGATAATCGCTCTGACCTCTTTTCCCTGGGTGTCGTCCTGTACAGAATGTTCACCGGTAAAGCGCCCTTTTCCGGCGAGGGGATAAGAGAAATTTTCAAGGCCATCCTGGAGAAAGAACCCCTGCCCATGTCTGAATATTCGGCTAACATCCCGGTGGAGCTCGAGCGCATCGTAGCCCGCCTGCTCAACAAGAACCAGAACCTTCGTTACCAGCGGGCAGAAGACCTGAGAATAGACCTGCGCTTCACCCTGGAAGCCATCATGTCCGGCCGGGTCCAGTACCGGGGGCGCAAAAAAGACTATCTGTGGTCGATAGCCGTTCTGCCGCTGGCCAACCTCAGCGGGGAACGTGAGCAGGAATACTTTTGCGACGGCATGTCCGAGGAAATCATAAATGCCCTGGCCAAGGTCAGGGGCCTGAGGGTGGCCGCCCGCACCTCCACCCTGGTCTTCAAGAACAGCAGCGAGGATGCCCGGGAGATAGGACGCAAGCTCCATGTCGACACCCTGCTCGAAGGCAGCGTTAAGAGGGCCGGAGATCGGCTGAGGATCTTTGTCCAGCTCATCGACGTAGCCTCAGGCTACCATCTCTGGTCGGAACGATATGACCGGGACTTCCAGGATATCTTTGCCATCCAGGACGAGATCTCTCAGAACGTGGTCAGATCTCTGCAGCTCATTCTCAGTGACAACGAGCTTCAGGCCATGACCAGAACCTCCACTACCGATACCGACGCCTATGATTACTACCTCCGCGGCCGCCAGTTCTACCACCAGGGGCGACGCCAGAGTTTTCAGTTTGCCCGCCAGATGTTCTCCCGGGCCACTGAAATCGATCCCAACTACGCCCTGGCCTATGCCGGCATCGCCCAGTGTTCGGCCATGCTTTTTCATTTCTACGGGGAGTCCGGGGATATCCACCTGGAAGAGGCCGACCGGACCAGCCTCAGGTCCCTGGAGCTCGACCCTGATTTGCCCCAGGCTCATGCCGCCCGCGGACTGACGTTGTGGCTCATGGACAGGTTCGAGGAGGCCCGGAAGGAGTTCGAGACGGCCATGCGCCTTGACCCCCAGCAGGATGAAACTCCATACCTCTATGGAAGGGCCTGTTTCCAGAGGGGCGAGCTGAAACTGGCCGCCGAGCTGTTTGAGAGAGCCTGTCGCAGCCGCGAGAACCACGAGGCCTGTTACTTTGCGGCCCAGACCCAGACCGCTCTCGGGCATAACGAAGCCGCTCTGGCCGCGTACCAGCTGGCCCTGAGGGCCGTGGAAAAAAGGGTCCAGCTCCACCCGGATGATGCCCGGGCCTATACCATGGGCGCGGTCAGTTTCTGCCGCCTGGGAGACCGCCGCAGCGGCCTGGAATGGGCCGAGCGGGCCATAGCCATCGACCCCAACGATGCCGGAATTCAATACAACGTGGCCTGCCTGTTCGCTCTGGAAGGTGAAAAGGCCAGAGCCATCAAGAGCCTGGAAGCTGCCGTTCAGGCTGGCTTCGCTCACCGGGACTGGGTGGAAAAAGACCCTGACCTGGATTCTCTGCGGGACGACCCGCGGTTCAAGGCCCTGAAGTGGCGCGACCAGTAAAATTCTTATCTTGGGGTTCTCATTTTTCTATGGCTGCCTTCTGCTGGTTAACCCCGAAGAAAAACCCCGGGTCAAATTTCGGCTTTCGGTCAAAGGTATAAAGTCCGTTGACTTCCTGTTCTATGTCATAAAGCTGGGTGTAGCAGAAGCCGGCGATTTTCGGGTGGAACAGCAGGGCCTCGGTCAGGTCCTTATAGCGCTTTAAGAATTCCTCGGCCGTCCGCGGCCTCTCACCATAACCCCAAGCCTTCTCGTCCGCCTGGCCTGGATTCCACCAGATGCCGCCGTATTCGCTGACAAAATAGGGCTGCCCGCGGTAGGGTACATTCCGGGCCGGCTCGCCGTTCATGAAAACCCGGGGCGGTTCGGCCAGCAAGCCCTGGAAGTCTTCCCGAAATTTATCAATCCTCTGTTCGTAATTATGGGAATCGAAGACATCGGGCACCACCGGATGGTAGCCACCCGAGGCATCAATCACCAGGCGCGTCGGGTCAAAAGCCTTAGTCAGGTGGAAGATACTCTCAATAACTCCCGGATAATTATCTCCCCACTGCTCATTAAACGGGCACCAGCCGATGAGCGAGGGATGGTTGAAATCGCGCTCGAGGGCCTCTCTCCATTCCCGCTGAAAAATTATCAGGGCCTCGGGCCGGCTGAGGTCCAGCCCCCAGTCGGCGAATTCTCCCCAGACCACGTAACCCAGCCGGTCCGCCCAGTAAAGGAAACGCCGCTCGAATACCCGCTGGTGGAGCCTGGCCCCGTCAAACCCGGCCGCCAGGCTGATCTCAATATCCCGTCGCAGGGCTTCGTCCGAAGGAGCCGTATAGATCCCGTCAGGATAGAAACCCTGGTCCAAGACCAGTCTCATGAACCAGGGCCGGTTGTTGAAATATATCTTTTCGCCCCGGGCCTCGATTTTTCTCAGGCCGAAATAACCCTGGACCCGGTCCGAAACCTGTCCGGCAGCGACCGGTTTCAGCTCAATGGTAAAATCATAGAGATAGGGCTTCCTGATTTCCCAGAGCTTTGGGTTTTTAATCTTAACCGCGAAAGCCGTCACGGGGCTGGCTTTTTTTACCTCCCTGAAAATGACCTTCCCGGCTTCAGTCACCGATAGCATCAGCTCCCCGCCGGCCTGGCTTTTGTTCAGAAAAACCAGAAGCTGGACCTGGCCGTTATCAGCATCGGGAATAACCCGGTAATTTCGGATGTGGCTGGCCGGAACCGGCTCCAGCCAGACCGTCTGCCAGATGCCGGTTGTCCGCCGGTAGAGACAGCTGTAGGAATCATACCGCTTGCTCTGTTTACCGGCCGGCTGCAGGTTGCTCCGAACGTTGTCCCGGCAGCGGATCACCAGGACCGTTTCCGGCTGTCCGCAGAATTCAGTAATATCCAGCTCAAAGGGCGTGTAACCGCCGAAATGCTCACCAACTTTTTTCCCGTTTATCCAGACGGTAGTCTGATAATCGGCAGCTTCAAAGTGCAGGATGATTCTCTGGCCGCACCAGCCGGTAGGGATATTCAAATTCTTCTTGTACCAGACGGCGGCCATGAAATCCTTGTAGCCTATCCCGGAAAGCGGGCTTTCCGGGGCAAACGGCACCAGGATTTTCCGGTCAAAGCCCTGGCCCCGGGGCAACCCCCTCTCTTCACCCGAATCTGACAGGTCGAGGGCAAAGTCCCACTCGCCGTTCAGGTTGAGCCAGTCGGTCCGGACCAGGTCTGGCCTCGGGTATTCGGGCCGGGGCAGGGTCGGGTTTTCCGGTTCAATCCAGAATGGCCCCGTCGCCGAAAAATCATTTCCAGCTGAATTCCTGATAACAGTGGTTCCAGTTCCAGCATCCCCGCTGACTACGGGAGCGGTGAAAATGGCCATAGAAATAAAGAAACAGGCCGCTATCAGACAAAAAGATTTTTTGATGGTAGGACTGCTGTCCCGGGCCGGGCTGTTTTTTCTTTTCATGATTGCCTCCACAGATTTAACTTCAAAAAGATTTTACAAAATTGAGGAAGCGGATGCACCGGGTTTATTTTTTGATAGCCAGAAGGGTAATCTGAAACCGGGTCCGGGACCTGGATACCGAAAAGCCTTCCTGCCTGAGAAAACTCTCCACTTCATCCAGACCCACGGGCGCTACCTGATGCTCGTCGCCTTCTTTCC
>JABLWX010000063.1 GCA_013178315.1 Candidatus Aminicenantota bacterium | reverse complement strand
GGAATTTCAGCATAAAATCTCTGATGCTCATTGTGGTAGGTTAACTCCTTTCCTAAGTTGTTAATCATCAAGGAGTTCCTACCACATTCCCCTCTTTTTTTCACCACACTTTTGGCTGAAGAGCCAAAAAAGACTTGACATTATTTTTTTTTTTTTTTTACAATATCAGCAGATAAAGGGGATAAGAATGAGGTACTATAGCTATTACAAGACTGTTTTGAAAAAGCTTTTAAAGCTTAACCATAAAGGAGGGTGAAATGAAAAAAGTTTTGTTAGCCCTTTTTCTGGTGCTTGTCTTATTAGCTGCAATAGTTGATTTTTCCCCTGCCAGTATTCCCCCCTGCGATCAGTATTTGGAGTGGTGCGTATTCACGTATTGCCGTCAGTATTATAATCCGGACCAATACTTGCAATGTGTAAACAAGTGTGCCGAAAATTATGCCTTAAATTGCCTTTGAAGTGCTAATCTGAGATTTCGGGTGGCGAGAAACTGACAGTTAATAAAAGAAGAGATTTTTATTATTAAACAAAATAAAGGGTGTCATTATGATTAAAAAACTATTATGCCTGATAACTATCTTAGCTATTTTCCATTTCCCGAGCTATGCTGACTTAAAAAAAGTTGTTTCCATAGGGTCTGATGATATAAATTATCGCTTTTTTGGTGTAGCGGGGGCTGTTTTAGACGATAAAGGTAATGTGTATATTTGTGATTCTAAAGGGAGTTTTTTGAGGAAATATGATTCAAATGGAAGGTTTATCAAAGAGATAGGTAGATATGGCCAGGGCCCGGGAGAATTCAGCAATACGATATCCGGGCTTTATTTTAATGATGGTTTGTTTGTTCTTGATACCGGGAACAACAGGATAGTTGAGCTTGACCAAGAACTCAATATAAAAAGATATATAAAGCTCAGTAGGCTGGCCCTATCAATAATGGGATTTGGCGATAATTTTTATATGATTTCCAGGACACCGGGTCGGTTTTCTTTCGAAGTTGGAATTTATGATAGAGACGGGCATTACATCAAGTCTTTTTTTGACCGGCGGCCTATTTTTATAGAGAAAATAGAACAATCAAAGATTGGCCAGGCCATTTCCCTTATTTATTCGTCAATAGCGGCGACAGTTGAAAGAGAAACCGGGGAGGTGGCAATTACTTTCCAATGGCCCGGAGAAAATATCGAAATATTTAGGTTTTCAAAAGATGGGGAGTTTATAAAGAAAATAGTTTCTGATCATATTATCAAGTATGACTTCCCAGAGTTCAGGCTCAAGGGGCTGCCAACGAATTTAAGATTTCCAGATCAAAGCAACTTGATAATGATAAGATCTATACATTCTTTGGATGAAAAGAGGCTTCTCTTGGAGTATTGGGTGAATGAATATAACCTGGACAAAGCAGTTAAGGAAAATGAATATATCCTAATCGTTGATAGAAATTCTGGTCAGCTAGTACACAGAGAACTCTTGCCATTAAAATCGGGTATAGCTGATGCCAGGAAAAGTTACATATGCGCTATTTTAAATGAAGGCGATGTTCCGGAAGTTGCAGTCTATAGACTTGATTATTGAAACCTGATTGGGAGTGATGGTGTTTTTGTGTTTTTGAGAAGTTTAAGGATATTGGATTATTAGAAGTTTTGTTTAGGATGCAAGCCTTTTCCAAAGTTTTAAGATTGGTTGAATTATTGTTAATTGTCTTTTCAGTTTGGAGCTGTACTCAAGAACGCGATCCCGATGTCGGTCAGGCTGATAAAAGAACTGTGGTGTCACTTCATTTAGGCATAAAGACGCAAATGAGTTCAGGTTGCTCATCATGCGAGCTGGTGAACAAATATAAGTGGAACTTCTTATACAGGATATTTGGCGGGAAAGAAGATATTGAATTTGTCGTTTATTGTTCAGATGAGAATAAAAGAGAGGTTGAGCAATATCTATTATATGATGTTCTCATACTAGTGGATAAAAGCCCTGAAACTGACGAGTTGGTAGTCTGCCACGGAAGAAAAACTATGTTTCAGAAGGCAGGAGTCTTGGATATGTTTTCCGTGAGGCAAATTACCGAGCTACTAATGGATTCTGCCCTTGAAAATGGACAGCCTCTACGAAAATAAGAGAACAAAATGGTCTTGATTTTTGCCAAAAATGGCTTAATTTATATCTGAAAAGGGGAATTCAGGCCGTGGCGTCCCGGATAATCAGCCTTTTCCCTGACCATGAGGCTGGGCAAGAATTCCAGGTTAAGGGGCCCAGAGTCTTGGGCCGGTTAATTGAAAGGCTGGTTAGTTCGTTTGGCGGCAATATTATTATCTCGGTTGTATCCCATACCCTATTAATTTCACTTTTTCTGAGCCTAAACTTTTTTGAGCCGGGTTTTAAGGGATTAAGTTTTGGCAATTCGGCTGACCCATCTCGAATAAAAGAAAACCTGGTGGCTTTTAATCTGGCTCTCAACGACCTTGGTCGAGATGAAAAATATCAAGAAATATTGTCCGGTGTGCTGAGTAAAATTGAGCAGACTGAGGTTACAAACATTACTGATGATTTTATTTGGGTCGACACCAAATTGAGTCAGAAAGAAAGAGTTGAGTTCTTCAAGCAACTCATTAAAAGAACCCTCCTGGATCAAACAGAATATCAGACAACATGGTATGCGAATCAAACCACAGGTGAAATAAGCTCCAGGACTCCCGATACCATAAAATTAAATTCAGGGAAAAAAATCTTCTTGAAGCCATCTATGGTGGAGGAAAGCAAGTACGAGGTTTTCATCCTGGACAAGGAAGTTTCCCGGGCCCTGGATAGGATGAAAGGAGCTGGTTTAATAAAAGAGAAGCCGGCCTCTATGGATAGAGGTACTGTCCAGTTGTCTCTTAATGGAGCAAAAGTTGAAATTCCGGCCGAGTACTATTATCGATCGAGTCCCTACGAACTGATTATGGCCAGGGGAGCAAAGTTATTTTCTATCGTCAGAGGTTTTTCCCATCCGAGGCCGTTTGGAGATACTCAGAATTCTACTTGGGCCTCCAAAAAAATAGACAGGGAAGATAAGCCAACTGAATTGGTCGAACGTGGTTATTTTAAGGTATTTTATTATGGTGAAATTGATCCAGTAGAGAATAGGCCCGAAGAAAATATCAGGCCTTTAACCAAGAGGTTTACTCTGCCGCGTGAAAAGTGGCAGGAATTATTGGATGGTTTAATGGCCTATGATGAAGAAGAGCAATTCCGAAGGTTAGAAAAGGAATTTCTTCAAGACTGCGATCCCAATGATGCCCACCTGGCTGAGTTTGTTAAAGAATTTATCAACTTAAATTTGAATGGAGCAATCCTTCTCCACCAGCCATTTCAGGCAGCGTTTGACTCGCTGGAAGAACTCTATTACAAGAGCCCAATTTTTGAACGCCTGTTGTTTTATGTTAATAAATCGCCCGAGTCACTCGTGGCTACCGAGTTCTTATTTTGCCTGGCCTCGGCTTTGGACTTTGAGAGAAGAACGATTGATTACCTCCACCAGTCCTATCTTGAAGCCAGCGTTTGCCTGGAAAGAAAAATTAATGTGGATTATGTTTTCAATTCGAAGGCCAAGGCTTTAACCATAAAAACAGTTTTCGATGAGCTGACCAAGATTCTATCCGCTTCCAATTTCAGCTCGGTGGAAGATGCTCTTAATCGATATACTAAGGAAATCATAAAGATATATGACTATCTGGTCGAAAAGGGCGGGGAGACTGCAGATCGAGCGCGGTATGCACTGGGATGCCTGCTCTGGGAGAGAGGACAAAAAAAAGAGGCGGTGTCAGTATGGCAGAAAATAAGTCCAGTTTTTAAGGTCCAGCCGTTCCCAAGGATAAGAGGAATACTCTATGGACCGAAATTTAGCCTGGTCGAAGAATCAGTCAGCAAGGTTCTTGATTTCGAAGCTCGCCGTTATACTTATTTGCTGAATGAAAGAGCCGTCAGGTTTCATAAGTGGTCACGGCGTGAAGGCAGCCAGCAAAAATAATAGGGCCATAGAGCGCTCTCCATATCTGAGTAACAAATGTGCTGCGCTGATAGCGTGCAGGATTGAGCCCACCTGCTGTTTTATCACAAGACATTCGTTAATATTTCTGTCAAGAATATGAAGACGAACAAAGCGGGCTCAGGCTGATAATCCGCTACTTCCCAATAGCTTTCAAAAGCTTATCAACGGGCATGGTGTTGATCACGTCCCTTGGGCTGAGCCAGGCCCGGCGGGCGATACCCACCCCGAAGCGCATCATCTGGAAGCCGTGGGCATAGTGGGTGTCGGTGCCGATGGCGATGAAGATGCCCTTCTCCTTGGCTTTTTTCAAGTTAAATTCATCAAGATCCAGGCGGTCATAGTAGGCGTTCAATTCCAGAATTTTCCCATACTCAGCCGCGGCCTCAATAACTTTATCTATATCCACATCGTAGCCTTCACGGCCCGAAATGAGTCGACCGGTGGGGTGGCCGATGATATTCACCAGCGGGTTTTTTATAGCCGAAATGATTCTCTCGGTAACATTCTTTCTGAATCCGGAATGAATTGAAGCCACCACCAGGTCGAGCTTTTTCAGCAGGCTATCGGGACAATCAATAGAGCCATCGACCAGGATGTCCACTTCAGTTCCTTTCAACAACCGGAAGCCTTTGAGTTTAGCGTTTATCCGGTCGATTTCCTTGATCTGTTCGGCCAGCCGGTCAGGGCTCAGGCCGTGGGCGTACTTGGCTGCCTGGGAATGGTCGCAGACAGCAAGGTAGCTATAGCCGAGTTTCTTCCCATGCTCAACCAGCTCTTCCAGGGTCATGACCCCGTCGCTCCAGTTGGAATGAACGTGAAGGTCGCCGCGGATGTCCGTTAGTTCGATTATCTCGGGCAGTTTCCCTTCCAGGGCCAGCTCGATTTCGCCCCGGTCCTCGCGCATCTCGGGCGGAAATACCGGCAGGCCGAAGACGCCGTAGACTTCTTCCTCGGTCTTGCCGGCAATCTTTTTCTCTCCCCGGAAAACCCCGTATTCCGAAATTTTCAGTCCCTTGTCTTTAGCCAGGCCGCGCAGCTTGATGTTATGGGCCTTGGAGCCGGTGAAATACTGCAGGGCGGCCCCGAAGGAATCTTCTTCCACGATTCTCAAGTCCACCTGGCGTTCTCCGACTTCTGTTTCCAGCAGGATGGAACCCTTTGTATCGCCCTCGGCCAGGACCTTGACGGTTTTCGGATGCCTGACGAAGAACTGGATGATCTTCTGACCGTCTTTTCCTGTAGCCAGAATATCGATATCGCCGATAGTTTCTTTCATCCGACGCAGGGAACCAGCGGTGGAGATATGGCTGATGCCCGGAGCACCCTTGAGGTATTCCATCACGTCTTCGGCGATGGTCATGGCTTCATAGATGGGCATTCTTTCGTGGGCATGCTCGATGAGTTCAATACCCTTCTTGATGTTATCCACTTTTTTCTTGCCCATCCCGTATAGCTTTTCCAGGCTGCCGTCCTCGATGACCCTTTTGAGGTCGTCCAGGTTCTTCACTTTAAGTTCCTTGTGCATCAGGTGGATGGTCTTGCCGCCGAGGCTGGGAATTTCCAGGAGCTTTAACAGTCCTTCGGGCACATCCTTCATCACTTCTTCATAGCGCTTGATCCTGCCGGTCTTGAGGTATTCTTCGATCTTTTCGGCCATGCCCTTGCCAATTCCCGGTATTTCGGCCAGCTGGCCGGAATTAACCAGTTCCTGGACGTCCTGGGTCAGGTCTTCCAGGATACGAGCCGCTTTCTGGTAGGCCACCACCTTAAAGCCGGTTTCCCCCTTGATTTCCAGGGCATCGGCGATGCGGTAAAAGATATTGGCGATTTCCTTGTTCTTGTTTTCCATCTTTGCCTCTTAGCTTAATTTTATACCAGAGGTCCTCTGTAAACAAACTAACCCGGGGATGAAAATCTGATAGCCGGTCTATGGGATGGTGCCATTAAAGGCCTTCAGACTAACAGTTACAATAGAAACAGTCACAAGCCGACAAATTATGAGCTAATTGCCGACCCGGTCAAGATGACCCTTCCGCTGATTCTTGATTGTTTTTTGTTCCCAAAACTGCACGAAAAAATTGGTGAATGAGTAATTTGCCCCACTTTTTGGTCCTCTGTTTTGCTAATTGACAATTCGGGCAGCTCCTTTTATCTTAATGGCATGAAAATCATACTGGCCGGATATAATTTTGACGCCGAAGTCATAGAAGAACTGAAGAAGAATTGCCCGGAACGCCAGGATATTACGCCGGAGACGCTCTCGGCCGCTTACGCCCGTATTTCCCGCGACCCGCGGCCGGTGGACGAGCTGCGGGCCGTGGCCAGGGCCGAGGTCGAAAGAGCCCGCCGTTCCAATCAAAATATCATCTTCAAGATGGGGCACCACTCGGTGGCCGAGCATGCTGTTTTTAATTTTGACCTTATTGGACTCAGCCGCCTGGCCATCGAGGAAGTGGAGCATTTCCGTCTGTGCTCGTACACCGAGAAATCACAGCGCTACATTACCCTGGACGGGGATTACGTTCTACCCGAAGAAATTAAGCAGTCCGGGCTGGAAGGGATTTTCACTGAGACCATAGAAGCCCAGAACCAGGCTTATCGCTATTTTTATGAGCGGCTTAGGGAACATATTTTTAAAAAATTTGCCGGGCAGGCCGCCAATCCAAAAAACCATCCCATTCTTGATGGCTGGGCCAAGGAGGATGCTCGTTACGTGGTGAGCCTGGCCACCAAGGGCCAGCTCGGTATGACCGTTAATGCCCGCAACCTGGAGCTTATGATCCGGCGCTTTGCCGCCAGTAAGAACGCGGAGATTCAGGAGCTGGTCCGCCATCTGCACGACTTGGCCAAAAAGGTAGCCCCGTCCATTATCCTTTTCACCGACCCTTCGCCCTACGAAGCCGAGATGATGGGAAAGGTCAGGGAACAGGCACTGGCTATGGTGACCGGTCTAAAAAAGAGAGATAAGAGTTTATCTAAGCTCGATCAAATTCAGTTAATCGAGTTTACAGAACAAGGGGAGGAGCAGATAATTGCGGCCCTGCTATTCTCCACAGCCGGAGTCTCATTTAAGGAGGCTCTCCAGATAGTCATGAGATGGTCGCGGAATAAAAAGCTCGAGCTCGTAAAGAAAGTCTTCGAGCACATGGAATTCTATGACTCTCCACCCCGGGAATTTGAACTGGCCAACCTGACCTATGACCTGGTGGTCTCGGCCTCCTGCTTTGCCCAGCTGAAGCGTCACCGGATGATGACCCTGCTGGTCCAGCCATACAACCCGGCGCTGGGTGTGACTGTGCCGCCCTCGATTAAAGAAATCAAAGAGCAAAAGAAATTCATGGGGGTCATAAGGCAGACCGAAAAGACCTGGCGTGTGCTGAAGAAGAAGGTTGGGCCTGCTGCCGATTACATCCTGACCAATGCCCACCGCCGCCGGGTCCTGGTCAAGGCCAACGTTCGTGAACTCTATCATCTCTCCCGGCTCCGCGAAGACGCCACCGCCCAGTGGGAAATTAGGGAGGTGAGCGCGGCCATGTCAGCCCTGGCCAGGAAGGTCTTTCCCAACACCGCCAGCCTTCTCGGTGGCAAGGACGCTTATCCCGGCCTTTACCAGAAGCTATTTGGCCGCCAGCCTAAGATGTTGCCTCCGCCCATGTTCAGCGAATAAAATTAATCGGGGAATATATCGGTAGCATTCATGTTCATTGAAAGTTATTCCTTCGGTCGGATGGTCATCGCCGGGAAGACTTATAACGCGGACCTGATAATCGTTGGAGAAGAAATATTCCCCAACTGGTGGCGCCGGGAAGGACATTCACTTTGCCCGGAAGATTTGAAAATTGTAGTCGAAAGGAAGCCTGAAATCCTGGTCATTGGTACTGGAGCTTATGGAGCGATGGACGTGCCCTATGAGACCGAGAAGTACTTAGAAGACCAGGGGATAGAAGTTATCTGGAAGCCGACGGCCGAAGCCGTGGAAATATTCAACAGTATCAGCGGCCGCAACAAGGCCGGTGCCTTCCACCTGACCTGTTAAGACTTATAATGGTTCCAAACAGACCCGACCAGGGCCTGATTCTTCTTTTTACCGCCTGCCCGAGATTATTCGCAAAGTTGTGTCTTTTTATGGTATAAAGGTTTCAGACATAAAGACCCAGGCTAACTTAGGGGGAAACCATGAAACCGATAGGTCCTTTAATGATTGAGCACCGGCTGATAGAAAAAATGCTGGCTTCTTTTATGCGCTACATGGACGTGGCTGAGATGAGACAGAAAATTGATCCCGGCCTGATTGATACGGCTGTAGATTTCATAAGAATTTACGCTGACCGTACCCACCACGGAAAGGAAGAAGAAATTCTTTTCCGGGCCCTGGCTAAAAAAGACATGGCTCCGGATCTTAAAAAAATAATGCAAGAACTGATTAGTGAGCACGTCTGGAGCAGAAAAACTACCACCTCCTTAGCTCAGGCCAATCAAGGGTATTTATCCGGCAACGGGGGAAGACTTTCCGAAATACTTTTCCTGGCCCGGGAACTGGGCAGTTTCTACCCCCGGCATATTGAGAAAGAAGACGAGCATTTTTTTGTGCCTGCCGAAGAGTATTTGAGTAAAGAGGAGCAGGCAGAAATGCTGACTGTATTCTGGGAGTTCGACCGCAAAATGATCCATGAAAAATACAGCCAGATCGTCGAGGAATACAACTCAATTGTTTCCAGGTAATGGGCGCAGCTTCGGGTAATAGTTACTATGCCGCAAAAATCGGAATACATTACCTGATTTGTCCCGTTCGAAAATCACTTCCTCTCCCAGGGTTTCGTCATCGCGAAGGCGGCGGAAAGTGTCGCCTTCGATGTGCTTCAGAAGGGTGAGCCCCTCCACGGGATTGTCTGTGGGCAGGCTGACCATGGCCAGCTTTCCCTGCCAGGGGAGAACGACCGTTTCGCCCCACCAGGGCTGGGCATCGTAATAACCCGCATAGTCTTCAAGGTTTACACCTGTCGCTTTTTCGTCTTCTGTCCTGGTAGCTGCCTTCTTCAGAATTTCTCTCATTCCCCTGGCATATTTTTCCGGCTCGGTTCCGGAGGCGTTTATCATGACCACAAAGGCCTGTTTTTTACTTGGGTCGATCATCAGGGTGCTTCGGTAGCCGGGACAGGAACCACCGTGACCGACGATGGTTTTGCCGTCCAGTTCATAAACAGAAAATCCCAGGCCCCAGGAAGTTTTCCAGTCGGGGTCCATCCAGTGGACACGGTGCATTTCACGAAGAGTCGGGGCTTTTAGAATTTCTTCTCCGCCTTTGGCCAGCAGCCTGAACTGCCAGGAAGCAAACTTGGCCAGGTCAAGAACGGTAGAAGAAAATCCGGCTGCCGGCTTGATTCCTTCGGCCTGGAAGAAGGGCAGCATGTCCCTGGTGCCGTTGCGGGTAAGCGAGCTATAACCCGTGGCCAGCCTGTTTCTCCAGAGCTCTTTTGGAAGATAGGGGCGGGTATCATTCATCCCCAGGGGCTTCAAGATATTTTCCTGGACGTAATCATCATAGGATTTGCCGGAGACTTCGGCCACAATCTCTCCCAGCAGGCTCAATCCCAGGTTGCTGTACTGAAAATAGGTGGACGGGGGATAAAGGGTTTTCTGGGCCCCAAGCTTTTCTTTTAGCTGTTCTCTACTGGGAAAATGAAAATCGGGTTTGCTCCAGTAAGGATAGTCTGATTCGCGGGGCAGCCCGGAGGAATGGGTCAGGAGGGAACGAATGGTTATGGGGCCGCTATCGGGGTACTGCTGCCTGATGTTGAACCACGGCAGGTGGTCGCCGACTTCGTCGTCGAGCCGGAGTTTCCCGGCATCCCGGAGCTGCATGATGGCCACCGCGGTGAACAACTTGGAAATGGAACAGATGCTGTAGATGGTCTCCGGCGTGGCCTTAACTTTTTTCTCCAGGTCGGCCAGGCCGTAGGCCCTGGAAAAAATCACCGCCTGGTCTTCGACCACGGCCGCCGACATTCCGGGCAGGCGCTCATAATCGCGCTGGGCCTCCAGCCAGATGTCGATTAAACGAAGGGCTTCAGAATAGTCTTTCTTGTCAACTTTTTTCTCCTGGGCAAAAGGTGTTAGCCATGTGCCCAAGAAGATAAGCAGGGTTGCAAAGCTTATCAGGAAAAACTTATTTCTCATATTAGCCTCCAATCGTATTTCTTATTAAGCTGCTACTATTTAACTATAACCTACGATTTTTATAAAGAAACAAAATTGTTTATTCTCGCCCAAATGATAAATTTTTATTTTTTTGATACAGCCGAATAGACCACTGGTTATTTTTACGGGTAGGTGCTGATTACCTTATTAGTTCTTACAAATTGCTAAATTTTAAAGACATTATTAATGAGTTTTAGTGCGGCTGCGAAAATTAAGTTGCCTGAATTCGCATAAGGTGGTAGATATTTTTACATGCTTAACAAGAGTTATCTCAGCCATCTGGAATGCGGGCTATGCCGGGAAAGTTATGACCCGGATAAGCTCTGGAACCTCTGCCCGAAATGCGGCAAGCCACTCCTGGCCAGGTATGACCTGGAGGCGGCCAGAAAGGCGGTCAGTCCCCTGGACCTGGCCAGACGAGAGCCGACTCTCTGGCGCTACCGGGAATTGCTGCCGGTTCGTGATGATGCCCATAAGCTTTCTGTTGGCGAAGGATTTACACCCATAGTCAGAGCTGCCCGGCTGGAGAAGGAAGTAGATCATAGCCCGATATATGTTAAGGAAGAGGGGCTGAATCCGACTGGCTCTTTCAAGGCACGCGGTCTTTGTATGGCCGTATCGCGGGCCCTGGAACTGGGTGCCAGGTCTCTTTCCATTCCTTCGGCCGGAAATGCCGCCAGTGCCCTGAGCGCTTATGCCGCCCTGGCCGGTCTCGAAGCCCATGTGTACATGCCTGCCGACGTGCCCAGACCTTTTATCAACGAATGCCGGGTACTCGGGGCTCAGGTTCACCTGGTAGACGGTCTTATAACTGACTGCGGAAAAGTGGCCCGGGCCGACCTGGAAGAGTATGGTCGGTTTGATGTCTCCACCCTCAAAGAGCCATACCGGATAGAAGGCAAGAAGACGATGGGCTATGAACTGGCCGAGCAACTCGGCTGGACGCTTCCCGATGTCATAATTTATCCTACAGGAGGCGGGACCGGACTGGTCGGAATGTGGAAGGCTTTCGACGAGATGGAAAAGCTGGGCTGGATAGGTCCCGCGCGCCCGCGGATGGTAACTGTTCAGTCCGATGGCTGTGCTCCCATGGTCAGGGCTTTTCACGAAGGTAATGAGTTTGCCGAACCCTGGCCCAACGCCAGAACCATCGCCGATGGTCTGCGCGTCCCGGCCGCGGTGGGCGATTTCCTGATTCTTCGAGCCCTGCGTGAAAGTAAAGGAACGGCCGTGGCCGTGCCCGATAAAGAAATTCTCGAAGCCACCTACTTGCTCGGAAAAACTACGGGTATCTGGCCGGCTCCCGAAGGCGGGGCCACCCTGGCTGCCTTTCTGCATCTGAAACAGAATGGCTGGATCAGGGAAGGGGAGTCGGTGGTCCTGTTCAACACCGGAAACGGCGCCAAGTATTCCCGCCTCTGGGACTGATAATCAATTTACAATTTCCTATCAGCGATATTTTTTATCCATCATTGGCTTCCAAAGATCAACCAATTTTTTATATACCTGTTTCCTTTTTACCAGAAACCTTATTTAGAAATACCTCTTTTAGAGCTCTAGGCACCTTAAAAATAATATCGGATAACTTCCCCAAAAGGGCAATAACTGACATTAATAACAATAATAGCTCGGGTATCCCGAGAAATCCTCCTTTTAATCTGTCAAAAAAGATCAGCAAACCTATACCGCCGGCGATGGGCAAGGTTGCATTGTAAATGAATTGAAAAACCAGTAGGAATGCTAATATCAAGAGATTTCCCGTCTTTCTTCCGCCGTTATTTGGCCTCAGGTAACTGTGGTATGGCACATAAAACAATACTGCAAAGATTCCCGAAAAGAAGCCAAATATGAATCCAATGAGTATCCAATTAATTTTATATAAATACTCCATCCTACCCTCCTATAAAAAAATTTATATTGAATAAATATCCTCAGTCAAGAATATGAATAGAGCTCCTGGTTGTACGATATAAGATTTATTTTTTATGATATTATTTATACTTGATTGCCCCTGTGGTGGTTTATCTTTATTAAATCTTAGTTTGAAGCCTAAGAGGTAAGGAGAAGACAGCGAATGGAAAAAGGCAAATTATACGAAAGGATAATTGAACAGCTGAAGGAATTGTTCAAGAAATCGGACGACCCGGTGGCCAGGATGGCCACCATAAGTGCCCTGCTTTACCACAAGTTTGATTATTATTTCTGGTGCGGCTTTTACCTGCTTAAGGATGGCGAGCTCATCGTTGGGCCATACCAGGGTCCCCTGGCCTGCCTCAAGCTGGCCCACAACAAGGGCGTTTGCTGGACTGGCGTCAGGGAGAAAAAGCCAATTATCGTTCCTGATGTCCACCAGTTTCCGGACCACATCGCCTGCGACGAGCGCAGCCAGTCGGAAATCGTGGTCCCGGTTTTTTCTCCGGATGGCCGGGTATACGGGGTGATAGATGTTGATTCTGACCGGCTGGCCAGCTTTGATGAAACCGATGCCCGCTACCTGGAACAAATAGCCGGCATGATTTTCAGGAAATGAGAAAAGCGTCTTAAATTAAGAGGAATTAACCGCCTGTAAGATGTCGATCTGGTAAAAATTCTCTTTTATTTATCGGATTGTTATTTCCTTCCTGATTTTCAGGCCCGCTGTTCTTCGCCCTGGATATGGCTCAGTTGGTTTTATCGGCACGCTTTATTATCACCAGGGTCCGGTCGTCGTCCGGCTCCAGCCCCTCAGAAAATTTATTGACCTCGGCCAGGATTGATTCAAGCATTTTCTGAGCTGGCAGGTCAAAGCATTTCTGGATGACCTTAATCAACCTGTCTTCCCCGAATTCTTCTTTGTTCTTGTTTCGGCTCTCGGTGATTCCATCCGTATAAAGAATGGCCACCTGGCCCGCTTCCAGGCTGGCCGTGCACTGTTCGTACTGAACAGACGGGAACATCCCCAGGCAGAAGCCGCAGCTTTCCAGCCTGGTTACCTGCCCTTCCCGGCCCAGTATCAGCGGTGGATTATGACCGGCATTGATGTATTTAATTTCTCCGGTATTCTTATTCAGCTCCAGCAGGAAAAAGGTGATGAAATTGCCGGAGGAAGAGCTGCGGTGAACGAAGTCATTCAACCGGGCAGCCAGGTTGTCCAGGTTGTAGCTGGATCCGAGCTCGGCGTGGAGGGCTGCCCTCAGGGAAGCCATGAGCAGGGCGGCGCTCACGCCTTTGCCCGAAACGTCGGCAATGACGATCGCCAGTCGCTCGGGGGTGATGTCGATAAAATCGTAGTAGTCCCCACCGACCTGGTAGCAGGTCAGGTTGTAACCGGCAATGTCATAGGTCTCGCACTCGGGATTTTTCCCGGGAAGCAGGTTCTTCTGAATCTGGGAGGCCAGGGCCAGCTCCCTCTCCATTTTTTCTTTCTCGATGGCCTGCTGGATGAGCTTGGCGTTTTCGATCTTGATGGCGGCCAGGTTGGAAAGCAGGGTCAGCAGCTTAAGGTCCTCTTCCGAGAAGCGGTCGAGATGGAAGATGCGGTCGGCATAGATCACGCCGATTATTTCCCTGTTGTTCCAGAGGGGAACGCACATGGCCGAGTGAGTGTTGGTCTGAATGATGCTTTCGCTGGCCTGAAACCGGGGATC
The DNA here is from genome assembly GCA_013178315.1 of Candidatus Aminicenantota bacterium. Taxonomy (GTDB): domain Bacteria; phylum Acidobacteriota; class Aminicenantia; order Aminicenantales; family Saccharicenantaceae; genus Saccharicenans. The sequence continues at coordinate 4,972 of JABLWX010000063.1, read as the reverse complement.
GACCTGGGCATCTATGGTCAGAACTGATGAGTTCTCGGCCAGGACCATGTCCAGGATACAGCGGCTGACCTGGATTTTCTGAGGAAGCAGGGTGGGGTCGGCGATCCGGACCACCTTCGGAATGAGGTCGGGAGGGTTGCCTTCCTGGAGCATAAGGATGGCCCGGTCCATCGGCAGGGTCTTGCAGATCAGGTCCATAATTTCTTCCAGGAGTTCATCTATCGGCTTGTGCAGGATCAGGGCCTGGCTGACCTGGGTTAAAACAGGAAAATACCTGTAATCAAGCTTAAGTCTTTCCAGCTCAGGAATGATTGACTGTTCTGTCTTTATGGTGGCCGTGTCGGTTGGGGGTAGAATTTTGTTAATCCGGATGACACTCTGGACGGCGCTGGCCGGCAACTGCTCGTCGGTCATCTCAACGCTGGTGGTGCTTTCCTTGTCGAAGAAAATCCGGGTGGAGCCGATGCAGATTTCATCACCCCGACGAAGCGGCGTTTCTTCCGAAATCTTTCTGCCATTGACAAAGGTTCCGTTCTTACTCCGGTTGTCGCGTATGGCGTAACCTGATTCACATGGAAATATACACGCATGGTGCCCTGAGGCATAGGCATCTTCGATGATGATGTCGTTATCGGGAAGCCGGCCAATAGAAACCTGCCTGTCAGCCAGCTCGAAGACGGTCGCCTCCCCCTTCTTGGGGTAGATGAATAAATAGGACATTTTCCCTCTTGACTAAATTATAACGATTCCCGAATTTTACTTCAAGCTCAATTCTCAGTCCTCAGCAGCCGGTGGCCGGCCCCGGTTCAGACATCGATTTTTCCAGTTGTTTTAGAAGTTTCTGGCATCTTTTGGCCCTTGCTTCCAAGGGCAGGTCTTCTATTATGGGGAGGAGTAGAAGGCTGAGTTCTTTTGGCAGAATGTTATCCAGAAGTTCTATGGAATAATCCAGCGACTTTCTGGTGCCCTGGCAGATGTTCTGGTAAGCTCTTGATATCTCATCGGGTGGGCAGATGAGGCTCAGCAGCTCAAAGATCCGCTTGAGATGCATGGCCAGGGAAGCCTCGAGATCCTGGAAGGGCAGCCAGCCTTCCTTTTTCTCCTGGAATTCATTCAGTTTTATTATCAGCCAGTAGCTCTGTTTTATCTGCCGGGTAACTTCGGGCAGTATCAGTTCCTTCTGGAAAACAATCCGGGGATTTCTGGAACGCAGTCGGTGCAGGGCTTCAATTATTTCAGCCTCCACGTCTTCATCCTGTTTCTTCAATTCCAGCGAGAGCAGGTCGGCTGCCCTCTGGGTCCCGGTCTGGGCCAGGATATCGGGAATGGCTTTTCTAAGATTCAGGTCTTCTTCCTTGTCGCTCAGGTAATCTTTCAGGGTGCCTATTATCCTCGAGCCATAACTGGCCAGGGTCCGACGTGCTTCTTCTCTGGTAGAGGCGTGGCCGAGGTGCCGGATTATCAGCGGAACGAATTCCCTCTGCTTCAGCCTGGCCGCGCTCTCCAGCGCGTACTTGGCCACGTCCGGCGAATCATCCGTCAGCAGGCGCTTGAGATTCCGGCTAACGGCCGGGTCCGGTTCCATCAGTCCCAGGGCCTTGGCCGCTTCCATCCGGGAGGTTTCTGTTTCCGAACTCCGATCGGCTGAAATCCGGTCGATATATCCCTTCATTACCTCCCGGTAAACATCAAGGGACATGATCTGTTCGATATCCTGTCCCAGGTCCTCCTGCTCCAGTGCCCGGTCAAGGTCAGTTGCCGAAAACGATCCTCCGGACTCCAGCATGGAATCCATGGACCGGGCCAGCACCTCGTCGGCCTTGTAGGAAATTATCTTTTTCAGTTCCGGGCTCAATTTCTCAGTTTTCAGCAGGTCCATCAGGTTCATGGCATAGAGAACGGAGCTTCGTTTCTTACTCTCCAGGGTATCGAAAACCAGCTTGGTCAGGTCCAGGTCGATATTCTCACTGATGACCAGGTTGGCATCCTGCCATTTTATTTTTAAGTTTTTCTTTACGGTGTTAACGTACTCACGAGCGATTTCCAGATTGAACATGAACCAGAGAAGGATGAAAGCGATGGTAACCAGGCTTATCTGCTTGAGGCTGAAATGGAGAAGGGTGAAACTGACCAGAAGAATGATGGAGCTGAAGCCCTTGGCAAACTTGGAAACAAACATGTCGATGAAGACTTTGGCCCGGTACTTGATTTCCGGCGAAACCGGGACGTAAAGTAATTCCCGGACCGACTGGTTGAGTGTATAACTTAAACTCTTGTCTGTTCCCTTGATGATAACGGCCCAGTAAATCATGTAGATGGCCGGGACAAAAAAGATGGCCAGCGAGCCTAATAGCAGGAAAGCGGGAGCGATAAGCAGGGCCAGCCGGAGGCCGGACTGCCTTAGAATCCGGGTGGTCATGGTGACATGAAGCAGATAGGAAAAAACCAGAAGAACTGTCAGGAAGCTGCCCAGGAAGGAGGTCCTGGCGTCCTGTTCGGCAAACCTTGAACCAACCACCGAAACAAACTGAAAATCCACCAGGGTGGTAATGATCATGCCCATGGCTACGATGGCCGCCAGAAGTGACAGGTAACGGCTGGACCTGATTTCCCGCCAGGTGGTCAGGGGAGTGCTCCTGGCGCCGGAGGGGGCTGACTGTTTTTCTTCCTTGCCGGGCAACCTGGAATAAAAAAAGATGATGACCAGGCAGAACAGCAGGAGAACCGGGCAGATCAGAAGAAGATTTTCCGTGCCGAGATGTCTGGCCAGGCGAGAGGCCAGGAGGGCTCCGCTCACGCCTCCCAGCAGGCCCCCGCCGACCAGGAAGCCGATAAGCCGCCTGGCCTGGTGCGGATGGTAAAGGTCGTTGACCATTATCCAGAACTGGGTGGTGGTGGTAACCATGAACAGGTCGGACCAGAACCAGTAGATCAGAGACAGCCAGGGCCAGTGAATCCGAAAGAGAAACCAGAAGAGAATCAGGGTTGAAATGAAGAACAGCAGACTGAAGGCCAGGTAATAGGCCCGCCTTGTTCTTTGAAGCAGCTCTGAATTCAAGGCTACGGCCAGTCCGATCAACAGTGCCGACAGCAGGTAAGCATAGGGCAGGCGGTCAGCGGTCAGCCATCTCAGGTAAAGTGAAATCTTTACGGGCTCAATGATATAAGCAGAAACCTGAATCAGAAAAAAATAGAAAAACATCAACAACGAGGGAGTGACCTCTTCCGGTCTGATATCCACCAGCCGAGATAACAGGCTGTATGTTTTGTTCTGGCTCATTATCAACGCCTATGGTTTTCCGAGTTCATCGAGTAAGGTACGAATTCTTTTTAACCGGTCTGAGGGCGGCAGGTCTTCCAGCAACGGTAGGACCCACTCCCGGTCGGATTTAATTAAGATATTATCAAGAAGTTCGAGGGCATAGGCCCTTGATTCTTTGGTTCCAGACCTTAAATTTTGCCAGGCCCGGCTGATATCATCCCCGGGATAGATGAACCCGAGTAACTTGAAGATATCTGACTGGGACCGGGCCAGCTCTTTTTCTGGTTCTCCCTCGAGTGGCACTTGGCCGTGCCGGACGCCCAGCATTGCCAGCAATAGCTGACAATGACTCTCTATTTCTTCTTTCAATTTCTTCCTCGAGATTTCTACCGGGATTGATATTCCTGGTTTAAGATGATGAATCCTGTCCAGGGCCTCAATCAGTTCCCCGTCCAGTTCCGGTTGATTTTTTTTTAGTTCGAGGGCCAGCAGGTCGGTGGCTTCCTGGGTGCCCATACGGGAAAGGACATCGATAATGGATTTCTTGGTCTCAAGGTCCAGCTCCTCGTCTTCGAGATAATCCGAAAGGGTGCCGGTTATTTTTGAGCCAAAGGTAAGAAGGGCCGCGGCCGCGTCCTCTCTGGTCGCGGGATTCTTCAACTTTCTGATAATGACCGCAAGGTGTTCCTTCTGCCCGCACCGGGCAGCGCTGTCCATGGCCAGGCGGCTGACCTCGGGCGATTCGTCCTCAAGCAGCTCGGCCAGTTCCTCTGCGGGTACCCAGCGTGGCTTCATCAAGCCAATGATCTTGGCCGCCTCCATCCTGGTAATTTCTGTGCCCGGCTTTTTGTCTGCCAGAGCTCTCCGTATATATTCTCTTATCAGTCCCTGGTAGTTTTCCAGGGCAAAAATTTCATCCACTTCTTTTTTGAACAGGTCTTCGCTCTCGCCCGCGGGCCATTCAGATAGGGCCAGGGCTTCTTCTTCAAACAGGGTTCCTAGCGAGGAAACCCCAGATTCTGATAGGCTTGAGGTAAGCAGCTCCTTGAATTCAGGCCGGAGTTTTTGTTGCTTCATGAGGTCAAATATGTCCATGGCCAGGAGTTCTCGGCTTCGCCCGCGAGTATCCAGGGTGTCGAAGGCCAGTTTCAGGTAGTCCAGGTCCAGCTGCTCGGCCACCATCTTGTCGGCCCGATCCCACTTCTTTTTTAATTTATTCCTGACCACGGTTGCGTACTCCCTGGTGACCTGGAGGTTGACCGCCATCCAGCCCAGGATCAACAGGATGGTCACCAGGCTGATAAAACGGAGATCGGGGTTAAAGGAGAGAAGGGCCATCAGCAAGATCCCTCCCAGTCCCCGGGCGAAGCGGTTGAGGAACATATCTATGAATATTTTGGCCTTGTACTTTATCTCCGGGGAAACCGGGATGTAGAGAAGTTCCCGGACAGATTGATTCAGGGTATAGGACAGGCTCTTGTCCGAGGCCTTCAGGGTCAGGGCCATCAGCAGGCTGGCGGGCAGCACGGCCAGTCCGGTCAGGACGGCAATCAGGGTCGAAGGATAGATGAGGAAAGAAAACCTGATCCCGAATTTCTGGACAAACCGGCTGGTAAGGAAAATTTGGATTAAAAAGGCCAGAACCAGCAATCCGGCATTAAAGTGGCCGAAGAACGAGGTCAGCCTGTTTTCCAGGCTGGCTGTTCCTTC
>JABLWX010000062.1 GCA_013178315.1 Candidatus Aminicenantota bacterium | reverse complement strand
ATTCCGGAAGGCCCGGACGGAAAGAAAGATTTTTCGGAAATAATCGCGCATGCTAAAAGGTGCAAGCCGCCGGTCGAGCTTGAAAAGGGCGAAATCGTCGGCGGGTTTGCCCACCACCAGGTGATGCAGCTCGCAGACAAGGTGGTCGGGGCGGTCAAGAGCGGGGCCATCAGGCGGTTTTTCGTGATGGCCGGGTGCGACGGCCGGATGAAGAACCGCGAGTACTACACCGAGTTTGCTAAAGCGCTGCCGAAAGACACGGTGATTTTAACCGCCGGGTGCGCCAAGTACCGCTACAACAAGCTGGGGTTGGGGGACATAGGCGGCATTCCGCGGGTGCTTGATGCCGGGCAGTGCAACGACTCCTACTCGCTGGCGGTCATCGCCCTGAAGCTAAAGGAAGTCTTCGGGCTGGACGATGTCAATAAGCTGCCGATTTCCTACAACATCGCCTGGTACGAGCAGAAGGCGGTGATTGTGCTGCTGGCGCTGCTGGCCCTGGGCGTGAAGAACATTCACCTGGGGCCGACGCTTCCGGCGTTTCTTTCGCCCAGCGTGGGCAAGGTGCTGGTGGAAAAGTTCGGGATTGCCGGGGTGGGGACGGTTGAGGATGATATGAAACTTTTCCTGGGCGAGTGAGGCGAGGCAGTAAAGCGCGGCAGAAGAACCCGGCTCTGAGGCCCAGAAGTAAGGCCTGGCGGAAGAGAGAATAATTTTTACTTCATATTTACTTCTTGTTTACCTCTTATCACGGCCGGGTAATTGCCCCGGCGGCTGGCCCGATTTGAATTAAAGCTTAAGGTTTTTCAGCCCGAAGGCTCAGGCTTACCACCGACGACAGGCTTTCCATGAGTTTTTCCGGCGAGAGGCCGAGCTTCTGGCTTATCTCCTGGACCCGAGGCTCTTCCAGCAGGAGTTCGGGGGGAAAATTCTTTTCGGTTACGATCTCTATATTCTTGAAGCCCGCGGCGCTGATGGCAGAGAGGTAATCTTCCCTGGTCAGGGCGCCGGCCACGCAGGCCACGTAGGCATCGAGCGACTGGCTGACCGCGACCGGAAGCGGGCGGGTGAGCACCAGGTCTGAGACCAGCAACCTGCCGCCGTGGCGGAGAACCCGGAAGGCCTCGCGGAAGACCCGTGGCTTGTCGGTCGACAGGTTGATGACGCAGTTGGAGATGATGACATCAACGCTGGAGTCGGCAAGGGGGAGGTTCTCGATTTCACCCAGGCGGAATTCCACGTTGGAGTAGCCGCCGCGGCGGGCGTTGGCCCGGGCCCGGTCGATCATTTCCGGGGTCATGTCGACGCCGATTACCCGGCCGGTGGGTCCGACTCGACGGGCGGCCAGGAAGCAGTCAATTCCGGCGCCAGAGCCGAGGTCGAGGACGGTTTCGCCGGGCTTGAGGCCGGCCAGGGCGGTTGGATTGCCGCAGCCCAGTCCGAGGTTGGCCTCGGCGGGGATGGCCTGAAGCTCGTCTTCGGAATAGCCTACGGCCAGTGCGGAGTCGGAGAGGGGCTCTTGTTGTGAGCCGCAGCAGAAAAAGGACTGGGAGCAGCAGGACTCTCCGGAACGGGCGGCGGCGGCATAACGCTTACGGACTGTCTTTTTGATTTCTTCTTCTTTTATCTTCATGGATGACCTCCTGTTCAGGTTGTTTGGATTAAGTCCTTGATCATCGGGCCGAGCTTTTCGCGGATTAAGTCCTTGAGTTCGTCGGCCTTGATGAGGGTCAGGCAGCAGGAGCCCCTGGCTCCGCGCCACATGATGACGGCCAGCTTGTCGCCGGGCTTGAGACCGGCGGCCTCGCGGATTTCCTTTGGGAGGACCATCTGGCCGCGCTCGTCGACACTGACTACCGATTCGAGGGCGCAGCAGGGGAGCTCCTGGGTGCTGGCGTTTTTCCTGGGTTCGTCGGGCCTTGAAGTCATGGCTAATCTCCCAAAAATCAGAAAATTCAGAATATTCTGAATTATAGCAGGAAAATTGGTTCTGTCAAGCAATGCCCGGGAGGATAAGGGGGAAAAGGGGTGGGGCCGGGCTGAGGCAGTGGTTAAGGCTCTGCCTGGCCGCGTCGAACAAGGATTAATCGCGGGGGCTCAGTCAGAAGAATCGGGCCGCTGTTCTGGAATTTAGAGGTTTTATCAGAAGCGAAAGGACTGGTTGCGGGGGTCTGGTGTTCCCGGTCAGAGGAATCAGCGACACGGGGTGATCTCTAAGAAAGCCAGTAGGAAAGCCATAATTTTACATGTCTCTTATATTGAGAGGAATTGCGATTTACCCGTTATGGCTGTCTTATTTCGGAACCTGTAGGGACCGCTTGTGGAGAAAGTCTTGTTCTTTGTTACTCCGGAGTAAGAGTGTCACCGATATATTGGCCCCGTACACCGGGTTGAAACTTTGGCGGGTAAAATGTATTGTTATAAAAGAAAATTCCCAGGAAAAAGCATGAAGAAAAAAAGGATGGAGAAAATAAGCCCGGAGCTGACGAAGACGCTGCAGGAATTCAGCCGCAGCTGGAGCGGGAAGCGGGGGAGGGCCTTTGCCGGAATGGACTTTGAGGCGCTGCGGGAGGAGCTGGCCCGGATAAAAGAGGCGGCGGTTGAGCAGAGCGAGGAGCTTCTGGACAGGTTTATGACCAGGGCCGCGGCCAGGGGGAGCCATGTGCATTTTGCCGCGGATAGCAATCAGGCTAACGAAATTATTTACAGGGTGCTTGAGGAGCGCGGGGTAAAGGTCCTGGTCAAGGGCAAGAGCATGGTCAGCGAGGAGACCGGACTGAATGAGTATTTGCGGAAGCGGGGATTGGAGGCAAGAGAGACTGACCTCGGGGAGTGGATTATACAGCTGGCGGGCGAGGCCCCGACGCACATGGTTATGCCGGCAATTCATCTGAACAGGGGCCAGGTGGCCGCGGTTTTCAGGGAGCGGCTGGGCGAGGACGTGCCGGAGGATATAAGCGGGCTGGTCAAGGTGGCGCGGCGGCACGTCAGAAAGAAGATACTGGAGGCAGGGGCCGGCCTGAGCGGGGCCAATGCCCTGCTGGCCGAAGAAGGGGCTATTATGCTGGTGACCAACGAAGGGAATGGGCGGCTGGTGACCAGCGTTCCGCCGCTTCATATCGTGCTGGCCAGCCGGGAGAAGGTGCTGCCGTCGCTCAGGGAGGCGATGAAGTTGCTGCGGGTGCTGACCAGGAATGCCACGGGGCAGGAGATATCGAGCTACGTGTCGGTAATTGCGGGGCCGCCACGGGAAGAACAGCATATAGTCATCGTGGATAACGGCCGGAGCCGGATGCAGCGGGATTATGAATTCAGGGAAGCGCTGAGGTGCATCAAGTGTTCGGCCTGTTTGAACGTCTGCCCGGTCTACCAGATGGTCGGCGGGCAGGAGTTCAGCTATGTTTACATGGGCGGGATCGGGAGCCTGCTGACGGCCTGGGTGCACGGGCTGAAGCAGTCGGAGGGGCTGGCCTCGTATTGCCTGAGCTGTCACCGATGCGATGAGGTCTGTTCGACGAAGATTCCGATTGCCGGGCTGGTGAGGAAGCTGCGGGAGAAGATTGTAAGAGAAAGGGGCGGGAAGCTGTGGAAGAAGGCGGCCTTTGGCGCGGTGCTGGGGAAGCCGCAGATAGAGAGGAAGATTTTTGCGCTGGGAAGGGCGGCGCGGCCGTTGATCAGCCGGGAGGGGCTGGTGAGGGTGCCGGTGGGTGTGGGAGTGGGTGTGCTGCGGAGGCTGGAGAAATTCCCGGCGCTGGCCGAGAGAAGCTTTACAGCGGTCGTGGCGGAAGAGAAGGAGAGGGAAAGGGAAAGAGAGAGGCAAAGAGGGTATGAAAAAGACAGGAATAAGGATAGAGAAAATTTAGGTGGGGGCGGTAATTATTCAGGGGCAAGATCTGAGCAGCTGGGGAAAGATATAACTGATGAAACTGGAGATGGAAACAAAGGTATAAGGAAGGGTGTAAGAAGGGTCTTAAAAATAAGCGGGGGCGGAGAAGGCGCAGGTCATGATTTTGAGGGGAACAAGGAGGGAGGCGAGTCAGAAGCTGAGACAGCAGGAAGCGGAGCGGTAGGCGGCAAAGAACCGGGGGGCCGGGGCGAAGAGAAAATTCAACTTGCGGAGACCGAGAAGCCAGTCCAGCCGGCGCAGAGCCTGCGGGAAGGCAAGAGAGTGGCCATATTTCCGGGGTGTTTAATTGAAAATTTCTTCCCGGAGGTGGGGCTGGCCGCTCACAGGTTGTTGCGGCGGCATGGTTATGAGGTGGAGGTGCCGTTTGACGGCTGCTGCGGTTTCCCGGCGGCCAATTCCGGGTATGCGGAGGAGGCCAGGAAGGAGTTCGGGAGGGCGGCCGAGAAGCTAATCGGCGGCGATTATTACCGGATTATCACGCTGTGTCCAACCTGCACGGCCATGCTGAGAGAGATCGGGCCGAGGCTGAGGGCGGATATCATGCTGAATGAGAAGAAGGCTGAGGTTTTCAGGGGGCGGGTGAGAACGCTGGTGGCGTTTGTGGCCGAGGAAGGATTGAAAATAGAAGGGGTAGAGAGAATAGAATTGGGTCTTGAGAGTGAGGAAAAGGGCGAGGGTTCCGGAGGGATGGAGGTAATTCCGGGTAAAATGAATAATAAAAATAAAGGAAAAGTAGAAAGCGCGGAAAAAGCCGAGGTTGAAACGGCGACCGTACCGACCGCACCGGGAGAGGGGAGCGAGCGGGTGGCGGGGCGATCGGGGATAGAGTCAGGTTTAACAGTCGGAACTGAAGCAGAAATCCCCGGCCGGCAGAGAATAAAAATTACATATCATGATTCCTGTCATCATAAGTTTGTGCTGAAGGAGGCGGAGGTTTCGCGGCGGCTGTTGCGGGAGGCGGGCTACGAGCTGGTGGAGATGGAGAATTCCGACGTCTGCTGCGGGTTCGCCGGGGTGTTTTCGGTAGAGCACGCCGCTGTGTCGGAGGAGCTGCTGAAGCAGAAGATAGAGGCGATAGAGAAGGCGGGGGCCGAGGTGGTGGTGATGGATTGCCCGGGGTGCCTGTTGCAGATAAAGGGCGGGCTGCTGGCCGGGAAGAGGCGTGTCCGGGTCAAGCACAGCGCCGAGCTCCTCTAAACAGGGGACACCGTACACTGTCCCCTTTTTTCTCACTTTCTCAGCTTTTTTCCCCTTGAATTTAGGTGACAAAATCGGGGACACCCTACAGTGTCCCCAATTTTCAATATTCAGAGGGTTTGTCGAAACGGCGAAGGGGCTTGTTGGCCATCTGATATTTAGGAACCTATACGGGGGTCCAGGCCAATTCTTACGACTGGTGGAATTACAGGAAGTTTCTTCTTCAGGTGGCCAGGTAAAAGAGGTAAACGGGGACACTGTAGGGTGTCCCCTTTTTGCCTCCCTGGTAATTTGCTGAAAAAGGGCAGAAAATGGGGACACCGTAAGGTGTCCCCTGTTCATATCCCCTGTTCATATTGACTAAGCGGGGTAGCTCATATAAAATTCACATACCCGGCGGCGTAGCTCAGTTGGTCAGAGCATGCGGCTCATATCCGCAGTGTCGGGGGTTCAAATCCCTCCGCCGCCATTTTCATTATGATTTACCAGAAATTCAAAAGGTTCGTTGAGGCGCATCGCCTCTTTTCCCCCGAATCCCGCCTGTTGGTAGCCGTTTCCGGTGGCCAGGACTCAGTGGCACTGACGCACCTTCTTCTGGAGCTGAAAAGGGACTGGCCCGACCTAGATATAGCCCTGGCCCACTTCAATCACCAGTTGAGGGCAAGCGCCGTGGCCGACGAGCGCTTTGTCCGACAACTGGCCAGGAAGCTGCGGTTGAAGTTATTCGTGGGCCGCGGGAGAGTCCGGGAATTTGCCCGCCAGAACAGGCTTAACTTGGAAGAGGCCGCCCGGCTAAAGCGTTACGAGTTTTTAGAAAAGACGGCCGAGAAATGGAGCGCCGAGTTGGTGCTCACTGCCCATACCATGACCGACCAGGCAGAAACGGTCCTGATGAGGATATTCCGGGGAACGGGAGTGGAAGGCCTTCAGGCCATCAGGTTGAGGGCAGGACGGGTGGCCAGGCCTCTGCTCGCACTCAAGCGCGAGGAAATTGAGCAGTACCTGCGGGAAAAGCGGCTGGAATTCCGGGTGGATGAAACCAACCTGGACACGTCGATCCTTAGAAACAGGATCCGGCTGGAGCTTATTCCACAACTGCAGAAGGAATTCGACCCGGAGGTGGTGAGCCATCTGGCCCAGCTGGCCATCATTGCCCAAGACGAAAACGAAGCCATGGCCGAGTTGGCTGAAGGGATGTGGGCCGTGGTGACCCGCGGTTGCTGCGGTCGCCACAAACATAAAGATAAAAAAGGGGAGCACGCTCCAGCCTCCCCGGGTTTAGAGCTGGACCTGCGGGCGCTGAAAGAAATGCCGGTGGCCATAACCCGCCGTCTGGTCCGGAAATTCCTCCACCTGGCCTTCGGGCTGGAGTCACCCAGCTTCGAGCAAACACAAGCCATTCTGGCTTTAGGAGAAGGGCAGAAATTCAGCTGGGGGAAAGACATGGTTCTCATCAACGAGGGCGGCTGGCTGAAAAAGTTCGAAAAGAAAAGCGTTGCCTTGAAATCTTCGATCAGATGGGATGGAAAGGAAAGCCTCCTTTTTGCCGACCGATGGGAATTTAAGGTGGAAATTCTGAACGCAAAGCAGGCTGGGGAGCTTCAATATGATGACACCAGCCGGTGTTACCTGGATGCCGGTAAGCTCGCTCTCCCGCTGGAAGTTAGAAGCCGCCGGCCCGGGGATAAGTACAAACCGCTGGGCCTGAGCGGCGAAAAGAAATTAAAGGAACTTCTGCGTGAAAGGAGAATCCCGCAGGCCGAGCGCGATATCCTGCCGGTCTTTCTCTCGGGCGGGCGGATTGCCTGGGTGCCTGGCTTGCCGGTTGCCGACGATTTCAAGGTTACCCCCGCTACCCGGAAGATTTTCGTGATAGAAAAATCAGACCTTCCTGGCTGAAACGTCTGGCCTAAAAGGGACACTGTAAGGTGTCCCCAAATTTACTGAATAAAATAACAGATAAAATGAAAATCAAGAAATAGCCAAAAAGGGGACAGTGTAAGGTGTCCCCTGTTTTAGTGGGGGAAGAGGGAGAGGTACCAGGTGATGAGCGGGTCGCCCCAGATTAGCGACACGAAGGCCGCCGGGGCGATGAAGCTCCCGAATGGCATGGCAAACTTCATGTCCTTGCCCCGGAACGCCACCAGCAGCAGCCCGAACACTGCGCCCACCACCGAGGCCAAAAGCAGGGTCAGGATCGTCCGGCTGAACCCCAGATAGGCCCCGACCATCAGCATCATCATCACGTCGCCCATCCCCAGGCCTTCCTTCTTTTTCCACAGCAGGTAGACCAGGTAAACAACCAGCAGAAACCCGCCTCCCACCACCGCCCCCAACAGCGCCTTCCTCAAATTCAGGTCATACCGGAACGGCGCATAGACCAGGGCCAGCACCAGCACCGGAATGGAGATGTGATCGGGAATAACCTGGTGGAAAAAATCTATAAAGCCCAGGGCAATCAGGCTGCTTGCGAAAATACAGTCGGCAAAAAACTGCAGGTCAAAATATCTCAGGTTATGAAAATAAATGATAACAAAGCAGGCCGCGGTCAGCGCTTCAACCGCCGGGTAGACCGGTGAAATCTTCTCCCCGCAGAACCGGCACTTTCCCCGCAGAACCAGGTACGAAAGCACCGGGATGTTGTCGTACCACTTGATCCGCCGCCCGCACTTGGTGCAGCTCGAAGGCGGCCTGACCAGGCTTTTCTCCCGCGGCAGGCGGTAAATCACGACATTCAGGAAGCTGCCCCAGACCAGCCCGACCACCACCACCAGGACGATTCTCAGCGTTTCCACCACACCCTCGCCGGTTTCACTTCACCAGTTTTCGCATCGTAAACGTAATCCTTGCCGTCCAGGTCCTTCGGTACTTCCCTTATCAACCCGGCCCGCACCAGCTGGCCCAGGTCCGCCGGCCACCGCCCGAACCTTTCCCGGTATTTCTTCACCGCTTCGCCCAGCGCTTCCACATCCACCGTCGACTTGACCCGGTAGAGATGGTTGTAGGCGATTTCCTTGACCCAGTCTTCCTGGGAAGTTTCATACACCTCTTTCCACATCTCCCAGGCTTCCTGGTAATTCATGGTCCGGTAGGCGGCGTTGGCATAAAGTCTTTTGACTATCGGCGGCGCTCCCGGGATTTCCATGGCCTTCCGGTAATACTCCCTGGCTCTCTCAAAATCCTTCAGGTTCATCTGGGCGATGTGCCCGGCCTGGAAGGGGAAAATCCACATGTCCGGATTTTTCTCCAGCCCCATATCCAGGATCTTGAAGGCCAGCTCGGGGTCGTGGGCATCGTAGATGGCGATCAGCGCTCCGACTTCATACGGGTCTACATACTTCGGGTCCAGCTCGGCGATGATGGAAAAAATGTGCTGCAGGTACTTGAAGCGGTCGGCAATTTCATAGGTCCCGTAATACTGGATGGCCCAGAGGTAGATCATGTCGGCCACCAGGCTTGAATAACCGAAGGTCATGTGCTTCAGGTACTTACCCGATGGCAAATATATTATCGATGAGCCGGGCACCCTGGTCCGCGAAACCTTGTCAGTTTGAATCTTCAACCAGGAAAATAGAAGCATCGAGGCCACCAGCCCCAGGACCAGCAGGTTCCTCTGGCGCCGCAGCATTCGTTCGCCGGGGCTTCTGGCCTCGAGGATCGCCGTATTCTCTTTTTTATCTGCCATTTACCCTGCTTACCATATCCCGGCCACCGCAGCCGGATTTTCTTATTTTTTTAATTTCCAGCCATTAATTATCATGTTCACAGCTTGTATCTATCTTTCTGTCTATTTTCTTGCCCATAAATTTTCCCGAGTTTCATTTCTGGACAAAAGCCCTGCTCCTGGTATTTTTTACTCACCCAATATCTCAACCTTACCTTTCTATCCATCATCACTGCTTCTCTGGTTTGCCGGTCATCAGCTATCCCAGGTCATTTTCTGCCAGCTTAATCAGCGACCCGCATTGATTCAACAGGGCAATCTACTATCTCCCCGAAACGCCTTTATCGTGCTTCTTCCTCCTCTTTAGTCTCTCTATCCTTTACCCCTTTTCCTTTCTTACTTCCTTTCTCGCCCTCAAATATGCCGACCGTTTCCGACTCTCCCCGCCGCCGTCCTCAGACAAAATCGCGCCGCCGGAAAACCAGCATGGCCAGGAGCAGCAGAAAAGCTGTATACACCACGCCGTAGACAAAGCTCGTGCCCAGGAGCTTCCCCGGTAACGGCAGGTTATGCACCACCTCGGTCTTGAAGTTAAAATTCTCCAGGTCCGGAAGGACCGTGTACAGCACCCGCAGCGCCGCCCGCCCCGCGCCGCTCTTTACCTTCTTGATCAGCATCTCCAGGCTCCAGGAAAGATGCCCGATGAGGTAAAAGGCCAGCGAGTAGAGCGAGGCCAGGATCGGCGTGGTGAAGGTCGAAAAGAGCAAAGCCACGGCCGTCATCAAGCACAGCTCGAAGAAGATATAAAGTATGGCCAGCAGTATTTTCCAGTCCACGCTGAAGGTGTGCAGGAACAAAATCAGCATGAAGACCGCGGCCATCAGCACGGTCATGATGAAAATGGTCAGGACCAGCCCCAGGAATTTTCCCAGCAGGAACTCCGCCCGGTGGATGGGCTTGGCCAGCAGGGTGAAAATCGTTTTCTTGTCTATCTCCTTGTAAACCAGGCCCGTGCCCATTAGGATGGCCATCAGCATGCCGAAGAGCGAGATGGAGGCCAGCCCCACGTCCTTTATTATTTTCACCCGGTCGCCGACCGTGAGCAGGGCCAGGAAGCGCGAGAACAGCAGGCTAACGGCCACGAAGAAAAACAGCAGGTACAGGACCCGGTCCCTCTTGGCTTCCTTGAAGGTATTGAGAGCAATGGTCGTTATCTTCATTGGCTCTTCACCATGTTGACGAAAATATCCTCGAGCGTTTCGGTCCGCGGAATGAGCGAAATTATTTTTCCCTTTTTCTGCTGGACCAGGCTGAGCACCTGGTCTATCTTCTCTTCCTCGTAAACCTTTAGCAACACCCGGTCGCCGCTGGTGGAGACGCTCTCCCCCAGGTGGTCGAACTCGGCCGCCGGCACCCCGCCGATTATCACCTCGGTGAACAGCACCTTCTCCGAAATCAGGTCGCCCAGGTAGCCCTGGTTGATGATTTCACCGGCCAGGATGATGGCCACCCGGTCGCAGATCATCTCGATGTCCTGCAGGATGTGCGAGCTCAGGAAGACGGTCTTGCCTTCCTTCTTCAGGTTGACGATGATGTCGCGGAACTCCTTGCGGCCGATGGGATCCAGCCCGCCCATGGGCTCGTCCAGGATGACCAGGGCCGGGTCGTTGAGCAGGGCCTGGGCCAGCCCGATCCGCTGCAGCATGCCCCGCGAGTATTTCCGGAGCTGCAGGTCGGCCGCCCGCTCCATGCCCACCAGCTTCAGGAAGTAACCGATCTTATCCTCCCGGGCCTGCCCGTGAATTCCCAGCAGGTCGGCGTAGAAGGCCAGGAACTCCCGCCCGGTCAGGTAGTCGTAGAAGTAGGGATTCTCCGGCAGGAAGCCGACCTTCTGCCTGGCCCGCGGCCGCAGCGAGTCCTCGCCGAAAATGGTTATGCGGCCGGCGTCGGGGAAGATCAGGTTCAGGATGCACTTGATGGTGGTGGTCTTGCCGGCGCCGTTTGGGCCCAGGTAGCCAAAGATCTCGCCCTCGTTGACGTGGAAGGAGACGCCCTTTAAGACCGGTTTCTTTTTCGGGATAAAACCCAGCTTGTAAGCCTTGTGAACGTTTTCGAGTTCTAGTACTCTGCCCATCTTGTATAATCCTATATAAAAATAAAGCCTTCCTGTCAACGGGGGGACGGCCCGATATAACGTCATGACGTCTGCCCGAAACAGATT
Source organism: Candidatus Aminicenantota bacterium (assembly GCA_013178315.1). GTDB lineage: Bacteria > Acidobacteriota > Aminicenantia > Aminicenantales > Saccharicenantaceae > Saccharicenans. The sequence goes on along the minus strand of JABLWX010000062.1, from coordinate 8,425 downwards.
CGTTGCCTCACGAGAAAATCTACGCGAAAATTACCCGGGTTCTGGCCGGCAACGGAGATGACTTCAGGGATGAGCCTGGCCAGGAGGCCGGGTCATAGGTTTAGAGATTCAGGTTAAGATAGAAATCTTGCAGGAGCCGGCTCAGGTTGCGGCCTTAAGAAGTCCGAGCCGGAGGCGGGTTAGCCATAAAAGAAGCCGGGCTTCACCCGGCCAGGCGAGTTGTCCACAGATTATCCAGGAAAGAAACAGGCTCAAGAAATGAACAAGCCTGTGCCCGGGCTGCCTGGATTTTTTCGCGCACAATATCATTAATTTTTAACGGTCAGGCAATTCTTACCGGATGGAGGCTTCTTATATTCTTGAAGATTAAGAACCCGGGTCATATAATTTGAGCCGTACGGCCACTCAGGGAGAGCTTAATGACGAAACTTGAATACCGAAAGCCTTGCCTTCCGGAAAAAGATGTCGAGCTGATAATTTCCGAAAACTTCGGGTTGCGCCCGGAAAAGATTGAGCCCCTAAACGGCGACCGCTCCCAGAATTTCCTGGTGCGGAACAAAGGCGGCCAGAAGCTGGTGCTCAAGATCTCTTCCGAATTTGACCGGGAAGACAGCCTGGACTTTGAAAACCAGATGCTCCTCGTTCTCAACCGGAAGCTTGCCCCTCATCGCTTCCCCCGGCCCGTCCCCGACAGGAACGGGCAACTGATCACCTCATACACCGCCAGGAACAGGAAGACCTACCTGGCCCGGCTTTTTGAGTTCGTGGAAGGCACCCCGCTGGCCTCGGTCAGAAACATAAGCGGAAAGACCTGGGCCCAGGTCGGAAAATTCCTGGCCAGGGTCGACCTGGCCCTCAAGGGGTTTTACCATCCCGGCCAGAGGCGCCTTCTTCCCTGGGACGTCAGGAATGTCCTTTTCTCAAGGGAGAGGTTCAGGTATATTGCCGACCCGGCCGCCCGCCGGAAGCTCGACTATTGCTTGTTGCAATATGAAAACCTGGTTCTGCCCGAAGACCACAGGCTGCGGAAGCAGGTTATCTACGGCGATGCCAACGAGCACAATATCCTGCTGGAACCTGGCCGGAAATCCGCCGGCCGGGTAATCGGGCTGATAGATTTCGGAGACGCCACCGAGTCTTTCCTGGCCGCCGAGCCGGCCCTGGCCCTGACCTATGCCCTGATGCTCAGCGACGATGAAGACAGGGAAAAGGTGGCCTCGCAGATAATCGGTGCTTACCATTCCTTGAATCCCCTAAAAAAAGAGGAACTCGACCTTATCTTCTACCTCGTCCTGGCCCGCCTGGTTGTAAGCCTGACCATGGCCGCCTGGAGAAAGTCGGTGGAGCCGGGAAATGCCTACATGAGAATTTCCGAGGAACCGGGCTGGAAACTTCTTGATTACCTGCTTTCGGAAAACCCGGAAAAGTGGCGGCGCCTTTTTTACCGGAGTTGCGGTTTTGAAACGGATAGCGCGGCGGACCGTAAAAAGCGGCTGCTCGCTTTCAGGCAGGACCATGTTTCCAGGGCCTTGAGCCTTTCCTACCAGAAACCCCTCCATATCACCAGGGGGGCAGGCCAGTTCCTGTTTGACTCCGAGGGTCGCAGTTACCTGGACTGCGTCAATAACGTCTGCCATCTCGGCCATGCCCACCCGGCGGTGGCCCGGGCCGTGGCCCGGCAGATGACTGTCCTCAACACCAACACCAGGTATCTCTACGACCAGATGGAAGCCTACGTTGAGAGCCTGCTGTCCCGTTTTCCGCGGAAATTCACCCATTGTTTCCTGGTCAATTCCGGAAGCGAGGCCAACGACCTGGCCCTGCGGCTGGCCAGGAACTTCACCGGCGGCACCGAGCTCCTGGTCATAGACGGGGCCTACCATGGAAACCTGACCTCCCTGGTTGAGGTCAGTCCCTACAAGTTCGACGGGCCCGGGGGCAAGGGGGCACCGCCTTTCGTCCACAAGGTCCCGACTCCGGATCCCTACCGGGGCCTGTACCGGGGACGCACCGAAGAAACCGCAGAAAGATATGCAGCCGAGGTGGATAGACTGGTGGCCGGACTTCTTTCTGAAAACAAGAAGCTGGTCGGGCTTATGGCCGAATCGATGATGGGCTGTGCCGGGCAGGTAATTTTCCCGCCCCGTTTTCTCAAAAAAGCTTTTGAAATTGTCCGGGCTGCCGGCGGGCTGGCCATCGCCGATGAAGTCCAGGTGGGCTTTGGCCGGCCGGGATATTTTTTCTGGGGGTTTGAGTCCCAGGAAGCGGTGCCGGACATCGTCACCCTGGGCAAGCCGATCGGCAACGGTCATCCCATCGGGGCCGTGATAACCACCGCGGAGATAGCTGGCCGCTTCGCCACCGGCATGGAGTACTTCAACACCTTCGGCGGTAACCCGGTGAGCTGCGCCGCCGGCCTGGCTGTGCTCCGGGCGATTGATGAAGAGAACCTGCAGGAAAATGCCCGGGTGGTCGGTGATTATTTCCTTAAAAGGCTGAGAGAGCTGCAGAAGCGGCACCCCCTGGTGGGCGATGTCCGCGGCCTGGGGCTGTTTATCGGCGTGGAGCTGGTCAGGGACAGGAAAACACTTGAGCCAGCGACGGCCGAAGCCCGGGCCGTCATCGAAGAGATGAAAGACCGGGGTGTGCTGCTCAGCACCGATGGCCCGTTCCGAAACGTCATAAAGATCAAGCCACCGGTTGTATTCACCAGGGGTGATGTCGACCGGGTCATAGAAAACCTTGACCCGGTGCTCCGGGCCCACGATTAGCCGGGAAGGGCATTAAATACAACATTTAATAAAGCCTTATGTCTGATTGACGCCATAAGTTCACCGCTAAGTTTACGGTTGATGGACAACTGCCAGCGTTAGCTTCTCCTGCCGGTCGGGACCACCCGATTTTATGACATCCCGTTCAGTCAACTCATCTTTCTGGCAGGCAAAAGATCTTGGGCGCTGGTTTTTTCTTTCGGAGTAATCCCGGTGAGGCGGTGGTGTGGTTGTGCCAAGCCGCCAAAGCTCCAGCCAGGCCCGCAAGATTAACTTCTGGCCGGAATTGAAACAATCCAGCCTTTTGAACCGGGCCAGGTACCCGGCGGTCTTCCGGCCCGGCCCCGAACCGGTTTTTTCAGCTGAAAAACTCTGCTGGCCTTATTTTTTAAGGTTAGTCTCGAACAGCTTGAAAATCCGCCGGTACTCGTCCACCCAGGAGGAGGTGTTCCGGAAGGAATGGTCCTCGGCCGGGTAGATGGCCACTTCCCAGTTTTCCTTACCCAGTTCAATCAGCCGCTGGGCCAGCCGGACCGTGTCCTGGAAATGGACGTTGGTGTCGACCATGCCGTGGCAGATGAGCAGGGCGCCCTTCAGTCCCTCGGCGAAGTAGATTGGCGAGCTCTGCTTGTAGGCTTCCGGGTCCTTTTGGGGCAGGTTCAGTATGTCCACAGTGTAGTTGGGGTGGTAGTGGGCCCAGTCGGTCACCGGGCGCAGGGCCGCCCCGGCCTTGAAGGTGTCGGTGGTGAACATGGCCATTAGGGTCAGGAATCCGCCGTAGCTTCCACCGTAGCAGCCTATGGCCCGGGGATTGACCTGGTACTTCTCCACCAGGAATTTAGCCCCGTCGACCACGTCATCCAGGTCCTTTCCGCCCATGTGGCGGTAGATGCCGGTCCGGAAGTCCCGGCCGTAGCCACTGCTGCCCCGGTAGTCGACGTCCAGGACGAAGTAGCCGCTATCGCGAAGCAGGTTGTGAAACATGAATTCCCGTTCATATGTGCTCCAGCCCCGGTCGGCGTTCTGCAGGTAGCCGGCCCCGTGGATGAATATCACCGCCGGACGGTTGGGATGGGGATTGTCGGGCTTGAACAGCCGGGCATAGACCTCGACCCCGTCCCGGGCTTTGAAGGTAACGATCTCCGGGTCGTACCAGGGATAGGCCCGGAAGTCTGCGGTAGTTGATTGGGTGATCTGCTGCGGTTTAGCGGCCGGGGCCAGGGCCTGGAGGTAAAGCTCCGGCGGCCGGGTGCTGTAGGAATGAATGATGGCCACGGCGCTTTCGTCCGGGGATAGGTAGAATTCAGCCATGCCGGTGAGATTGGTCAGCCGGGTCTTTTTCCCGGTCTTAAGGTCCAGCACATAAAAATGACGTTCCCCGGGGTGGACCTCGCTCGAAACGAAATAGATTTTCTGGCCGTCCCGGGACAGCTCGGCCTGGGTCACTTCATACTTGCCGTCGGTCAGGGCTTTCTTTTCCCGGCTGTCAACGGCCAGCCGGTAGAGGTGGGCGTAGCCGTTCTGTTCTGAGATGAAAGAAACATGCCGGCTGTCCGGCCACCAGGAAATGCCGGTCAGCCCCAGCGAACCGACCCAGGCCTCGTCGTGGACATTTTCTAAAACCGTGGTCTTGCCGCTGGTTACATCTAACAGGAATAGCCAGGCATCCTTGCGGTCTTCCGACTGGGCGATGAGCAGGCACTTCTTGCCGTCGGGCGACCACAGCCACTGCCGCGGGTTGACCTGGCGTTCGCCCTGCCCATAATCCACCCAGCGGACCTCTCCGTTCTCGCTGTTGACGATACCCAGCTTCGTTACCTGCGGATTTTCGGCGGCCTTGGTGTGGGAGTTGATGGTCTCGGTGTAGCCGCTGCGGGTAACGTAATTGGGAACGATGGTGTTCCTGGCAGCGGTGATTGTTTCCGATACCATGAACAGGACATATTTCTCGTCAGGTGTCGGCTCGGCCGCAACCAGCCGCTGGTTTTCGGCGAGAAGGAAAGGCTTGCGCCTGGTGGTGACCTTGCTCAGGGCCGGCAGCAGGTCAGCCCCGCCGCCACCCCGGCCGAAACCTTCAAATCCCATCCTGAAAATATCCTTGAACAGGGCCCGCTGCTGGTCCTCGTACCATTTCTGGATTTCCGTGGGTCTTGGCGGTTCCGGCTGCTTTTCCCTGGTGAAGGAGGTGAGCTGGCGCAGGCTGCGGTCGGCCAGGCCCAGGACAAAGAGATTGTCGCCGCTCTGGAAATAAACTTTCTTCTGGTCGTGGGTAAAGCCCAGGCTGGATTCGGCCTGGTCGGTGGCCGTTAATTGTTCGGTTTTTTTAGTGCTCGGGTCATAGAGGAAGATGTCGCCGTTCTGGTTGACCAGCAACCTCTTCTTCTCCCGGTCCCACTGCCAGGAGGTTCCGAAGCGCCCGAAGCCGAAAAAGCCGCGGAAGCGGCTGGCTCCGCCGGCCGGCGGGTTTTCCAGGATTTTTTCCCTGGTTATTTTGACCGGCACCGGGTTGGCCAGGCTGACCGCGTAGATTTCGGTTGTTTTTTCCTCGGGCTTTTTCCAGCGGAAGTAAAGGGTTTTCCCGTCAATGGCCCAGACCGGGCTGGAGGGCGGGGCGCCGATGAACTCCTGGCCGGCCATGATTTTCTCGATGGCCAGCCGCGGCCGTTCCTCTCCGCTGCCGGGCGTGGCGGATGCAGGCAGGCCAGGCGTCGCTAAAACAAACAGCACTGCCAGCAGGGCCGGCAGCATTTTTATCAGGCCCTCGACTTTCAGGTGCTTTGGGGACTTGAGGCGCATCGTTTCCTCCTCGCAGATATTTATTTTTTAGATTTATGAACCATCCGTATTCTTCCATTTTTTCCCACCACTCATCCCCGGCCGGACCTGGTTGGCCCGGATAGCCCGCTGGTCCCGGCCAAATTTTTTTTGCTGATCCAGCCAGGTTCTTCTGGCCGGGCCCGGGATTTGATCACGTTTTTTAATTCATTAATTCAAAATACAACCTCAAGCTGTCGCCAGGACTGCCGGGGATGATTTTATTTCTTTTTTTATAATTCCTGTTTATTCCACAAACCTTCCGTTCGGCCAGCCGGCAATAATCTCAATAATATATGCCATCCGCCCGGCAATGATAAAGAAAAATATTCTCATGCCGGGGTAAGTGGTCAGAAACCCCGGGGCTTTCGGTCCTGGATTCAGGCTGCCCAGGCTGCGTCCTGTTTGTGCGCCTTTCGAGTGCAGGGTAGAAAGAAGACCAGGTTCGCCCCGCAAATTCTTACTCCGAAGTCCCCTAGGCCATCAGGCTAACCCCCATCCGTCCTGGCCAGGCCGTTAATTACTTTATTTACAGCATCGTGAAAAGCAGGGGGGTGAGGCACGATGAGGTGCCGGGTGTCGGTAAATTCACCCTGTTAAACATCCCGATGGGTGATTGTCAGGCTTTTGAGGCCATGAGATAGTGGGCTCGCCTCAGTTTGAGGCGAGGCCAAGGTTGCTGAGGAAAGGGAGGGGGAGGAAGATCCTTCTCCTCTTTCCTCCTTCTTCCTCATCCAACCCCTTGACCTCTTTTTTTTATCCACTTTTTTATCCACACTATTTAGATTTCACTCAATCATTTTTCCTGAGTTTTCCCGGGTTTCCTCTGTTTGGTGATCTGTTGCCGCGCAGACATTCCGACCTGTCTCTGCCTGGATTTAGACTGGGGGAAGCTAACGGCAGGCGGTCTTTAATTTTTTATATCCGGGGAATGTTTTTAAAGTCAGGAAAAAGGTCTGGCCAGAAACCGGGAAGAAGAATGGGATTGAAATTCCGTTGCCCATTTAAAGCGCCTGACTAAATTCAAGCTGGCGTTTTCCCGCCACCTTGTCCTGATGGGCCAGGTTCCAGGAGTGAAGGTTGTAAGTATTCATTTAACATGAAAAATTGCGGCACGATCTTAATTATCGATTCAGGTGGTCTGGAAAAATTATCGGTTATCTGGTATTAATACCTCTGGTCAGAGGGAACTGAAGTGTTAAAGGAATGAGGGGTAGCACTGCGTTTTTGAGTTTGATAAGGTGGAAGAAATGAACCGTTCACCCGGGAAGAAATCTCCGCTGCGACTCAGACCCGACCTGGAATTCCAGCCCATGGAATACCAGGGGCGGAAGGGTGTCCTGGTCAGCGACCGCCTGGGGCTCATCAAGAACCCGGTCCTGCTCCAGGGCGAGGCCCTTGAGGTGCTGGCCCTGATTGACGGCCAGCATGATGACCAGGACATCCGTCTGGAATTTATGCGAAAGCGCGGGTACAGCCTGAAGGGGGCCGGGCTGGTGGGTGAGATTCTGCAGAGTTTCCGCCAGCTGTGGCTCCTGGACACATCGGAATTCCAGCGGCGAAAGCAGGAGTTGATCCAGGAATTCGCCGCACTGCCGGTCAGAGAGCCGGCCCTGGCCGGTGAAGCCTACCCGGAAAAGCCGGAAGAATTGAAGAAACTCCTTTCGGAAATCCTGGAGCTCGAGAATTTGCCCCCGGAAATGGCAAGGCTGGTTTCCGACCGCAACCCGACGGTGCTGGTCGCTCCCCACATCGACCTGCGGCGCGGGCAGCGGCTTTATTCCCTGGCCTATCGGTCGCTGGTCGGGAAAAAATTCCGGCGGGTAATCGTGCTGGGAACGGGACATGCGGTGGAAAACGGCAACATTTCTCTGTCCGAAAAAGATTTTTCAACACCGCTCGGCCTGGTGAAAACAGAAAAGGAATTGGTCAAAAACCTGAGGAAGGCGGGGGGAAGCCTGGTGGCCCCGGACGATTTCGCCCATAAAAAAGAGCACTCCATAGAGTTTCAGCTTCTGTTCCTGCAGCATCTCCTTGGCAATGATTTCCAGCTCGTCCCGGTGCTTTTCGGCTCTTTCCAGCCCTGGCTGGAAACGGCCGGCCGAGCCTCGGAAATACCCGGGTTTAAGCCGTTCCTGGATGTCCTGGCCGGGGCGGCGGCCGAGCCCGGCACCCTGGTGGTGGCCGGCGTGGATTTCTGCCACGTCGGGCCCAGGTTCGGACACCAGCAGGCGGCCTCCGAGCTAAAAGAAGAGGTGGTGGCCTATGACCGTGAGCTGGTCGAAGCCCTCATTCACTGGCAACCGGAATCTTTCTGGGGCCAGGTCAGGGAAAGTGGCGACCGGTTCAACCTCTGCGGTTTTCCGGTGCTGGCCTCGCTCCTGGAAATATTCCAGAAGCGCGAGGGATTTTTCCTCGGCTATGAGCTGTCCGAAGAGCAGGCCACCGGCTCGGCCGTAAGCTTTGCCTCGCTGCTCTATTTCTGATTTCAGTTTTTGAACTCTATCCTGTATAATTCTGCCTGAAAAACATTCCGGAGGCGAACATGACCGATTTTGGCGGAGCCCTGAAGAACCTATCTGAGGTTAATAAGTATAAGCTGGCCATCGTCGGCGTCCCCTTTGATGAAAAGTCAAGTTTCAGAAGGGGGGCGGCCGCCGGTCCGGAGGCCATACGCCGGGTTTCCACCGGAAAGTGCTATAACCCCGATACCGAGCTGGGCGTGGACCTGGCCGAGGAGACTGTCCTGGTTGACCTGGGTGACGTCGATACCTCGGGCGACATGCTCAAGACTTTTGCCGGAATAGAAGAAAAGGTAAGCCGGGTTGTGGCCGACGGGG
>JABLWX010000061.1 GCA_013178315.1 Candidatus Aminicenantota bacterium | reverse complement strand
CCAGGTCTTCCAGGCTGACCGGGCGCCGGCGGACAATCGAGAGTATCGCCTGGGCAACGTTCTCCGGGGCCCTGTCCTGCTCTTTCTTCCTGAAGCTGGCCACCACTTCCGCCTTTTCTCCAAAAAATTTCTTGATTTCCTGCATCTTTTCAGGCGAAAGGGGGCGGGCCCGGCTTTCGGCCGGGGGCCTGACCACCGTGTTGAGGTGGATCTTGTCGGGGTTTATTTTCTCAACCGCGGCTTTGAGCTTCTTAAGATGGGCCGGGGCGTCGTTGATTCCTCTTACCAGCAGGATTTCCAGCCAGAGCTGCCCCTTGAACTGGCGGCGGAATTTAACCAGACCGTCTATAATCTTCTCCGCCCGTAGCGAGGGATGCGGCCTGTTAACTTTTTCAAAGACTTCCTGGCTGGCGGCGTCGAGCGAGGGCACAACCACGTCGGCCGCGGCCAGTTCTTTTCTTACTTCCGGGCGGGAAAGAAGGGTGCCGTTGGTCAGTACAGCCACCGGAACGCCGGTCATCTTTTTTATTTTTCTGATCAGCCAGCCGATCGATTTATTCAGGGTAGGCTCCCCGGAGCCGGAGAAGGTGATGAAATCAACCCGGGCTCCACTCTTTAAAAATTCTTGCACTTCTTGCAGGATTTGTTTGGCTGAAAAGAATTGGCCGCGCCTGATTGTGGCTTTCTTAGTACGTCCCAGCTGGCAATAAACACAGCTCAGGCTGCAGGTCTTGAAGGGGAGCAAGTCCACCCCGAGAGAATATCCCAGGCGCCTTGACGGCACCGGCCCATACAGGTGGGGGAAGCCTTTATCGTTCATGTCTCTTCCCAGCTATTATATAACTTCTTCGACCTGCCAGTCTTCGTTTACCCAGAGCAGGTGAACCTTGAGTCCCGGAAAGTTTTCCCTGATTTTCTCGGCGGCCAGGTACAGCTGACTGAGCTGTTCTTCTTTGGACAGGGGGTTACCGGCACAGTCGTGGTGGGCGACGATGGCCACGGCCGGCGAGTGGTGTTTTTCGGTTGAAACGGCCAGGCAGCGCTTGATTGAGGTTAGCATGAACTCCGGCTCTCCGGCGGCCAGGATTTTTACCGGCCCGGGGGCGGTGATGACGTCAACGTAGTCGGCCCGGTAGAGATTCTTAATCCAGCGGTTGACGCAGTCCTGAACTCTTCCGTCCATGCAGTTGATGGCGGTTACGAATCTTTTTTCAGACACGCATTCTCTCCGGGTAAAATTTCCAGCAAGCCATGGCCGGGGCAAATGATTCTGCCGAGGACCATGTTCTCAGTGAGGCAATATAAATCACCGAAAGCCCGGTGTCAATTTATTAAGACCTGCCCTGTTCCCGGGGAAATAATCGGCTTGCTCCATAAATTTTAGACATCCCGGGCTGGCCGGGATATAATCGGGGGCAGGGCTGATCGCAGCTATCAGGTTTCCGCGAGGCCATGATTAAGAATCAGGAAACCAGAACAGGAGGCGCTCAATGAAAGGAAAGTCAGGCCGGGTCGTTATTTTACTCGTATCGATGATCTTGCCGCTCATTTCGTCCGGCTGCCGGGATCAGGCACAGGCCCCGGCGGAAGCAGCCGAGGTCATTAAGGTTCTGGAACTTCAGAAGGAAGCCTGGAACAGGGGCGACCTGGAAGGGTACATGGCATATTACTGGAAGTCGGACCAGCTGACCTTTCAGTCCGGGGCCAACCGGGTCCGGGGCTGGGAGACACTTCTGGAAAGGTATAAGAAAGGTTATTCGGGCGACAAAATGGGCCAGCTCGATTTCTCCGACCTGGAAGTTAAAGTTCTTGGCCGCGATCATGCCCTGATCCTGGGCAGGTGGAGCGTTACCATTAAGGAAGAAAAGAAGGGCGGCGTGTTCACGCTGATTCTGAAGCGTTTTCCCGAAGGCTGGCGCATCACCCACGACCATACTTCCTGAGCGGGGGATCGTATCCAGGCCAGGCTGACCTTCTGCTTGAAGTGTTTTGGCCTGGAGCTGGGCCCTGGACATTCATCTCTTATAGATTTCAGCTAACTACCCGTGTTATCGAGACAAACAACGTAATGTCGCGAAAGGAAATTACTCTTACCAAGAAATCTGACCCGGGTTTATTGATTATAAAAACACGGCCAAGTATCCTTTTATGAGGGATTTTTTAATGGGTTGATGCGGTTTAGGGCACAGGTAAAGCCGAGAATGGCCCCGGCCGTTTTCTATTGTCTACTTCTTGTTCCTGTATATTTCTATGAACCTCTCCAGGGAGCGGTCGTAAGTTTTTTCAACATCATCCGGGAAAAAGCAGGCCGGAAGCTCCCGGTGGCTCCAGTGATAGACCAGGCACTCGCAGCAGATTCCCTTGCGCTCGCAGGGTTCCCAGGAGCAGTTGCATCTTTTCAGGTTCTTTTCCACCCGGCATTCGGCCATTCCTTCTCCTCCTTGACAGTTTGCCGCCTGAAAGGCTGAAAAATCAGGTGCCCGATGATTATAATAGAATTCCCGGTCTTTACAAAATGACACTTCCTGGGAACCCACTGAGGCCTCTGAAACAAATCATTTAAGTCGCTCTCTTAATTCGCATCTTGAACCCCATAACCTCGTTTCCTGACTAATCTCACCGCGATTCTTAATACCTCTCCCGAATTATTTCGTGTAGATTTTCTCGTGAGGCAACGAATCGCTTTCAAATAGATTTTAAGTGAGGCAATTCGTGGGTTGCCGGAAATCCCGATTTGGGCTATCATTAATGACTGAAAATTAATCATTTAGGTGAGAAGGAAAATGGCCGGTAAGAAAGCGACTCAGAAGTTAGAATACGGGGAAAAAGAAGCCAGGGCCGGACTTAAAACCCGGTTGCCAGAGCTTCAGACCTTTCCCAACCAGTTTCCTGATTATGAGATTACCATTGAAATTCCGGAATATACCTCGGTCTGCCCCAAGACCGGGCTGCCCGACTACGGCAAGATTACCCTGTGGTACGTTCCGGACAAGAAGGTAATTGAGCTCAAGTCCCTTAAAATGTACATCCTGGCCTACCGCAGCCTGGGCATATTCTATGAAAATGCGGTCAACCGCATCCTGGAAGATGTGGTCAGGGCCTGCAAGCCGAAGAAGGCCCTGGTCAGGGGAGAATTCACCCCGCGGGGCGGCCTGAAATCCACGGTTGAAGCCCGCTACCCCCGGGGCTGACGAGGTAAATTCCCGCCCTTATATTTAGCAATAAGAAAAAAATGGATAGAGAGAATACGATTATAAAAAGTCAGAACGAGCCGGTTGGCCTCGCTGCTGATTCGAGTTCGGAGTCGTCAACTTCCGGGCTGCCCGGCTCTTCGGTCTATAGAAAGGGTGTGAGCTCTAAGCCTGGGGCCGAGCGTCCCCCGGCCTTCGGCCTGACAGACCTGCTGATGCTCCTGACCACCATGGTCTGGGGGGCGAATGTTTCGGTTATCAAGGTGTCATTTGCCGAGCTGTCGCCGCACGCCTTCAACCTGGCCCGGTTTTTGTTTTCGGCCCTGATCTATGCCTTCATCATCTGGCGCAGCCGTGAAGGTTTTGCCATCAGCCGGAAGGACCTGCCGCGGGTGGTATTCCTGGCCCTGACCGGCATTACCCTTTACCAGGTCTTTTTCATTACCGGGCTGAGCCGGACCTCGGCCTCGCTGGTTTCCATGGGCAATGCCATGACCCCAATTTTTATCGCTGTCCTGAGCACAGCTTTCGGCCTGGAGCGGCTGCGCTGGACCGGCTGGCTGGGAATAGTGCTATCGGTTATCGGCTTTTATGGAATAGTCCTGGGCCGGCCTAACGGCTTTAACCTGAAGGGGGCCGAAGTCTCCGGCGTTTTCCTGATTCTGCTGGCCGGCCTGATGTGGGCCTTTTACACAATTTTTGCCCGGCCTGTGCTGAAGAAAATTTCGCCCACCAAGCTGGCCGGGCTGACCAACATCATCGGGACGGCTTTTTACCTGCCCTTTGCCTGGAGGGAATTTTCCCGGGCCGATTTTTCGCGGGTGACTCCGGGCGGCTGGCTGGGGCTGGTCTATTCTGGCTCCCTGGCCCTGGTCTTCGGGTTTGTCGTCTGGTATAAGTCGGTGGAGCGGGTGGGCGGAGCCAGAACCGGAGTTTACAGCAATTTGACTCCCGTCTTCGGCGTCCTTTCCGCGGTAATCTTCCTGGGGGACCGGATAAGCTGGCTCCAGGTCCTGAGCGCGCTGGTAATTTTCTTCGGCGTTTACCTGACCCGCAACGGCCACCATCTCTTCAAGAAAAAAACCCAGTAGCGCTATTTTATTCCGTAGATTTTATGGAGCTGGCCGGACAGCCTGATATTAGGCAGACCTTCCTGGATAGCCTGAATGTAGAGCTTCCAGGCTTTCTTATAACTCCAGGCGGCGTGGGATTGGGGCTGGAGCAGGAGCGGGATGTTTTCAGAAAACTTCTCCCTTATTCTCCCGATTTCTCCCGGCTTCAGACTCCTGGTGACCACCAGCTTGACTTCGGAGGCCAGCCGAAGGCAATCGGAGGTAATTTTATAAACAGGCGGCTTTGGCGAAACGGTCAGCCAGTCGGGTTTAACCGGCACGGGCCGGGTTCCGTTGGTTTCAATATGAACCCGGAAGCTGACTCGTCTCAGCAGGCGAACCAGTGCCCCGACATCCTGCAGCAGCGGTTCCCCGCCAGTCAGGCAAACCCAGTTTGTCTTGTATTTTTTCCTGAGAAGCGAGATTTCATCCAGGATTTCTTCTGGCCAAAGCTCCTGGCCTCCCTTCCAGGCATACTTCGTGTCGCAGAAGGAACAGCGGAGGTTGCATCCGGAAAAACGAACGAAAATAGTCGGCTGGCCCTGGCGCAGGCCTTCCCCCGCGGCCGAGAAGAAAATCTCGCTAATCTTCAGTGTAGGTGGCGGCAGCATCCTCCGACTCCCAGACCGTGACCGCGGTCACCGGGTAGAATTCTTTAATCCTCCTGTATATTTCGCGGGCCAGGTTCTCGGCCGACGGGTTGAAGCTAAAAGCTTCATTCAGCAGGGCATGGTCCGGCAGGATTTCTGCCAGCTTCTTTTTTATCTCTGTAAAGTCAATTCCAATCCCGGTGTTGTCCAGTTCTTTGACTGTGATTTCCACTTCCACCTGGAAAGTGTGGCCGTGGAGCTTTTCGCATTTCCCTTTATATTCCCGCAGGTAATGAGCCGCGGAAAATTTATCCCGGACTTTAAGTTTCCAGCTCATATTTTTCCCTCCTTTTTAAGGCGTGCCAGCAAATGGTCTTCCTGTCCGGCTTCTTTCCAGGCCCTGGCCCGGAGCAGGCAGGCCGAGCAGCGGAGGCAGGGCACTTCCCGGCCCGCATAGCAGGTTATGGAATAAGAATAATCAGCGCCCATTTTTAAGCCTAACCTTATTATTTCAGATTTTTTCATGTTGATGAATGGTGCTATTATCCTGAACTTTTTTTGGCCCAGCTTGGCTCCCGTCCCTTCATTGATGGCCCTGTTCATGGCCCTGACAAAAGCAGCCGTGGTGTCAGGGTAATTGGGAGAGTCGATGATGTTAAATCCGCAAACTAAGTCAAAAATCCCCAGGCTTTCACCCAGGGCCGCAGCCATCGAAATGAATATTCCGTTGCGAAAGGGGACGTAGGTGGCCGGCAAGCCCTTTTTTATATCTTCAGGCTTCTTGAATTGTGGAACGGATAATTTTTTGTCGGTCAGGGCTGAACCACCGACCTGGCGGAGGTCAACTTTGATGGTTCTTGGCCTCAGCCCCAGCCGGGCACAGGTCTTCCTGGCCATCTCAATCTCCACCCGGTGCCGCTGTCCGTAATCGAAGATCACCGGCTGTACCCGGCCATATCGCCTCAGTGCCCAGTGAAGGGCGGTGGTGGAGTCAATTCCGCCAGAAAGCAGCACCAGGCAGGCCCCAGACCTTGAAATCTCAACTGCGGAGCTGTGGCCAGACCGAGGCATTCTTTTCATTGCTGATTAACCTGAACGGCTAAATCATACCCCAGACCGCCCCGCCTCTCAACCCCAATTAAGAACAGAACCGGGCCGGCAATTGACAAAGGCCAAAGTGGAATATATTTTTTTAATGCCGGTTTTTAAGGCCGGCCTATCAAGAAGTTATACCTGCAGGTCATTCAGGTGTCTGGCTGGAGGCCAGGATGAAAAAGAGGGCATGGTTTTCAATTTTAATGATTTTCCTGTTGCTGGGCTCACTCGAAGCGGCTGAATTCAAGAGAATGCTCGGGCCGATTTTTTCCAGCTATTCCCGGCCCTGGCCCGGCCCTTTTTCCGGCAATTATCCCCCTCTCTTGGATGATGGCAGCACCCTGAGTCCCTTCCGGAATAGCCGGTTTTCTTTCTTCGGCGGCCTGGGCCTGGAGTTTGCCCTATCGCGGATACTGGAGCTTGAGGTTGATGTGCTCTATAAAGAAACCGGGGGGCAGTACCGTTTCGACACCGGCTTCTTTGATTCCTACCGTTATGAGTTTCAAATGAGAGAGCTTTCCTTTCCCCTGCTCCTCAGGGGGCACCTATGGAAAAAATCGCGTCCGTTTATTCTGGCCGGACTGAACCCTTCCTTTATCCTGTCCCATCGTTACCAGCTTTTCCACAGGGCCGAAGCCAGCCGGATATTCGAGAAAGTTGAGGAAGCGGACATAAAAGGCTACACCGGCAAGATGGACCTGGCCCTGGTCCTGGGGCTGGGATTCGAGGCGGCCGTCAACAGGAGAAGGGTAGCGGTCGAGTGCCGATACGAGCTCGGGCTGGCCAACCTGTATAATGGGTTAGTAACAGAGCCCGGGGTCAGCCCGGCCCGGGTCCGCAGCCGCCAGCTTCTTCTGGTCATCAGCTACGTCGTCGAATAATCGCCACTTTCAGGGTGTCTCATTGGTACCGGTCAGGTCCCGGATGCCAGGATTAGAGATATTTAGGTTTGCAACCTGATTTTGCCCTGGCCCAGCTTAAATATTTTGAAGAGTGAATCCTTTTTCTCCCGCCGGCTTTGGGCCCGGGTGGAAAGTTGGAGCAAATTGTCCGTGACCGACCTTCCCCGTATCATTGACATAACCCGACTTAGATGTTAAGTTTTATATTCCTTGACCATGGAAAACCTGGAACTTCAGCTGGCACGGATGCCGAAAGGCAGCCGTTTGATCCTGAGGGATGACCTGTACGATCTATCACCCCTTAAGGACATCCTGGAAAAAAGCGTGACCGGAAAAATCCGGGTATCCCTGCTGGACACCGGCCGCCTGTCTCCCGAGGAACTGGAATGGCTTGGAGAATTTCCATTTTCTCTTTATACTTCCGATGCTTCCCGGCCTGATTTTCAGGTCTTGAACCATATCAGTCTTGCCTTAAAGCCCCTGGGTTGCGGCCTTTTCTATTTCCTTCAGGGCGAGCTTAAGGAGGAATCGGGACTCTGGAATAATGTAGAGCTTTTTCAGGCGATTTATGTTTCCGGCCGGGAAAAAGACAGGCCGCTGGAAACCCTGGCCCGCCTGGCCGAGGAGGTCAGTCGGAGCCGGGGCGCTCTTGTCTATTATCATCATAAGAAACCGGAAGAAAATCTGGTCCAGGTCTGTCTAAAGAACTGCTGGCTTCATGTTTCTAACAAGAATCTTGAAGAAGACGCAGAAATCATGATCCTGGACCTGCTGAAAGAAATAAAAAAATACGGAGGCCGCCCGGTCATTCATATCGACCGTGGCCAGTCCTATCATTTTTTAAGACAACTGGCGGAGGCCGGGGCTTTCCTGGAATTTAACCTGCCACCGCTGGAGCCGGGCTCGAAGATATTTTCCCTGGCCGAAAGCTGGCAGAAGAAAAAGTTGCCGGAAAAAGCTTATTACCTCTACCGGGAAATTATGGCCTGAGCCGAAGCCGGCCAGTCCGGCCGGTCTCAAAATCAGGACGAAAAAGATTCAAATGGCCGGCGACTAAGATATAATATGATTTTTGAAATCAAAGGCGGATAGAGCCATGGAAGAAAAAGAATTAAAGTCAGAAACCCCGGCCCGGGATGAGGCCTGGCAGGCCCTGCAACAGGTCAGGGAAGCCGAGGAGCGGGCCCGGCAGATGGTGGAAGAAGCCCGGACCCGGACCGCTCCCAACCTGGTGAAGCAGGCGGCCGAAGAGTCGGAAGAAGCCCGGAAAAGAATGCTGGCTGAAGCCAGAAAGCAGGCCGAACAGTTGAAGAAAGAAATGGTGGAAAAAGCCAGGACCGAGGCCGGGACCATAAGCCAGCAGGCCGAGGCCGAGAAAGCCGAGATACTGAAGACTGCCGAAAGTAACTTTGAGCAGGCGGTGAGCAGGACTGCGGCCAGGTTGTTGGAACTGGTGGAGTCAAGGAAGGTTGACTGATGGCCATCTCCCGGGTCAAAAGATTTGAAATCCTCCTGCCGGCCGGCGAGCTGGAAGGATTCCTGTCCTACCTGCAGGAGCTGGGAATTGCCCAGATCGACCCGGTCTCCTTCCAGGAGCTGGAGCTTAAGCCGGTGGAAGTTGATACCTCGGAGCATGAACGCTGGCTGGCCCGGATAAACCGCCTTCTCCAGAGCCTGCCCGAACCCGAAGAAAAAAAGGGCCTGGATAAACTCCTAACCCCCAGGCCGAAGTATTCAGCCGCCCTGAGGAAGGCCCTGCTTGATTTTGGCTACCAGAAAGTGGTTGAAGATTTCGAGCGCCTGGAGGCCCGCCGCAACGAGCTCCTCCAGGAAATAAAGCAGCTGGAAAGGGAAGAAGAGTTCCTCAAGCCACTGGCTGCCCTGGCCATCCCGCTTAAGGAGCTGACCGGTTTCAGGCACTGCCAGGTCCAGCTCATCCAGGTTCAGCCCCAGGACCTGGAACAGGTCCAGGAAAAGTTCCGGGAAATCCCGGCCCAGCTTTTCGTGGTGTCTGAAGAGAAGAGCCGGGTATTTATCCTGATCATAAACCATGAAACAGCCAGGGAAGAAGTCGACAGCATCTTTTCTGAGCTTAAGACCGTTTTTATCTCTCTTGGAAGTTACCTTGGCCGAGTGAAGGGGGAAGAGAAGCTGTCCGATGTCCTGGCCGGGCTCTCCCTCAGGCGAGAAGAGAAAAAGAGACAGGTAGAACAGCTGGATAAGGACCTGTCCGGGTTTGCCGTCCACCGTCCGGCCCTGATGGCCGTCCACGACGTTCTCCTGAGCGAAAAAGAGAAACTGGCCGGGGCCAGCCGGGCCGGGTTGACCGAGAAAACCGGCTGTCTCCAGGGCTGGATTCCGGCGGCCGAGGAAGAAAATTTCCGCAACCGGATCACGAAATATTCGGACCACATTTATTTAATAATAAGGGACCCCAGGCCAGAAGAACTGGAAGAGGCCCCGGTCATCCTGGAAAACCCGGAAATCGTCAGGCCCTTCGAAATCATCACCGGTCTTTATGGCCTGCCCCAACCCCGGACCATAGAGCCGACGATTTTCCTGGCGCCGTTTTTCTTCGTGTTTGTGGGCCTGTGCGTCAGCGAGGCCGGCTACGGGCTGGTGGTGGCCCTGCTTAGTCTTCTTTACCTGAAGCTGGCCAGGCCAAAGGGCGAGACCGAGCTTTTCCTGAAGCTTCTTTTCTACCTCGGTCTGTCGAACATTGTCCTGGGAACGCTGGTCGGCGGCTGGTTCGGTTTCCCGATAAAGTCCCTGTTGCTGATCGACCCGCTCCAGGACCCGATTCCCTTCATGGTCCTGGCCCTGGTGCTGGGATTCATCCAGGTCATGCTGTCCACATTCCTGAGCCTGGTCAGAGAATACCGTTCGGGTGACAGGGTCGGAGCCATCGCGGTCAAGGGCGGCTGGCTGCTGCTCCTGCCTTCCCTGGTAGGTTACCTGGTCCTGAAAAAGCCGGTTTTCGGGATCATGGCCCTGGTGGGTGCCAGCGGCATAGTCTTTTTCAGTTCGAAATCGAGAAATCCGCTGGCCCGCTTTTTCAGCGGGCTCTATGCCCTTTACGGGATATCCGGCTACCTGGCCGATACCCTGTCTTATTCTCGAATCCTGGCCCTGGGTTTATCGACCGGGGTCATTGCCATGGTGGTCAACAACCTTTTCCAGATTGCCTGGAAGATTCCCTACGTGGGCTGGCTGGCGGCCATCCTGATTTTCATCGGCGGGCACCTGTTCAACCTTGGCATCAGCTTTCTGGGCGCCTTCGTGCATTCGATGAGGTTGCAGTTCGTGGAGTTCTTCACCCGCTTCTACCAGGCTGGCGGCAAACCCTTCAAGGCCCTTAAAACTGGAAAGCAAGTACGTGGAGTTTATAAGATGATAGATTCTTCATCCCGGATTCTAATAGGAGGACTGAAATGAGCTTAGGCTTAACACTGGCTATCCTGGGCGGAGCCATGGCTGTGTTCCTGGCTGGAATCGGTTCGGCCATCGGGGTCGGCCTGGCCGGCCAGGCAGCTTCGGGCGTGATGAGCGAGGATCCCTCGAAGTTCGGTTCGATGCTGCTGCTGGCGGCCCTGCCCGGCACCCAGGGCATCTACGGGTTCCTGAGCGGATTTCTGGTGATACTGAAGCTCGGCCTGATAGGCGGAACGGCCGCCTCGCCGACCGTGCAACAGGGACTGCAGATCATGTTTGCCTGTTTCCCGGTGGCCTTTGCCGGCTGGATTTCGGCCATTCACCAGGGCAAGGTCTGCGCCGCCGGTATCTACATGGTGGCCAAGCAACCAAAGGAAATGACCAAGCCCATGGTCCTGGCCGCCCTGGTTGAGACCTATGCCGTTCTGGGACTGCTGGCGACCGTGCTCCTGCTGAACGGAATCAAGCTCTGATAGGAACCAGGAAGCCGATGAGTCTGGAAAAAATCCTGGAAAAAATCGAGCTGGAAGCCCGGCAGGAGGTGGAAAGGATTCTATCCGAAGCCCGGGAGAAAGCCGAACAGATAAAGAAAGAAGCAGAACAGAAAGCCCGCGAACAGGCCGAGACCATCCTGCGCCAGGCCGAGGCCGAGGGCCGGCTGGAGGCCAGCCGGATTGTGACCCAGGCCCAGCTGCAAAGAAGAATGGAACTGCTCAAGACCAGGCGGGCCCTGATCAATAAGGTTCTGGCCGCGGCCCTGGAGAAAGACGAGCTGAAAAGGGTCAGGCTGAAAAAGGAGATCGTTTCCAGGGAAGGGCTCAAGCAGGAAGCCCTGCCCTCGGGGAAGCTGCTCGAGGAGCTCTCCCAGGAAGTGGAGAACGATATTCTGGAGTGGTTGAAAATCTGAGATGACAACAAGAGTGGCTGTTCTGGATTATGCCTTTGCCGTCGGACGGGTCCGGGCCCTGGAAAACTACCTTATACCTTACCAGGTTTTCCGGGAAGCGGCCGAGGCGGAAACGGCGGAAAGGGCCCTGGAGCTGGTTTCCGACGCCGGCAAGTTCGGCGAAGACCTGCTGCTGGTTGAAAATGCCGACCAGCTGGACCGGGTCCTGCTCAAGGAAAGAATGGCCCTGGATTTTAACCTGGAAGAGCTGTTCCTGGAAAAGCCCCTCTACCATGCCTACCTGGCCGCTGACAACCCGGTCGAGATGTCCAGCAGGCTGGAGGAGACCGAGAACGTTTTTATCCGGGATTACTTCCGGCTTCGCCTGGACCTGGCCAACCTGAAGCTCTTCCTGCGCTGCCGTTACCTGGAATTGCCGGAAGACCGGCTGGCCGAGAGCTTTCTTGCGGGTGGTCGGCTGGAAAAGAAAATATTCCAGGAAAATTACCAGGCCGGTTTCGATGAATTTTACCAGCTGCTCCGGTCCGGCCAGTTTGGAGAACTCTGGAAGCTGGCCACGGAGCATCTTGTTTCCAGGGAGAGTTTGGCCGTGCTGGAACGGGAAATAGAAAACCTGTCGTTGAATTATCTCAGGCAGGCCAGGCAGATAACCTTTGGACCCGAGCCGCTCTTTGCCTACGGCCTGGCCCGCCGGCACGAGCTGAAGCTCGTCCGGATAGTCCTGGCCGGAAAATTCCTGCAGCTTCCGGCCCAGTTCTTAAGAGAGAGGATCAGTCAGACCTATGTCTGAAGTCGGACGTATTGCCGTAATCGGAGACCGGGACTTCTGCGCCCCGTTTAAAATCCTGGGCCTGAGTGTCCTGACCCCGGGCAACCCGGACGAGGCCCGGGCCCTGCTGGCCCAGGTGGTCGAGGAAAAGTACGCCATCTGCCTGATCCAGGAAACCTGGCTGGAAGTCCTGAAGCCAGAAGTGGCCGAGCTCAGCTACCGGTTCGCCCCGGTCTGTGTCGGCTTTTCCGACTTCCGGGCCAGCTCGGAATCGGTAGAAAACCTGATGAAGGAGCTTTCAATCAAAGCCATAGGTTCGGATGCACTCTTTACCAGAGGAAGGAAAGAAAATGAGACAAGGTAAAATAATTCGCGTGGCCGGTCCCCTGGTGGTGGCAGCCGAGTGTCTCGGCGCCAAGATGTACGACATGGTCAGGGTCGGCCACCTGGGCTTAATCGGAGAAATAATTGAACTTAATAATGACCAGGCCTATATCCAGGTTTACGAGGATACTACCGGTGTTGGTCCCGGAGAGCCGGTGGTGCTTACGGAGAAGCCCCTGTCGGTGGAGCTGGGGCCTGGAATTCTGGGGTCAATTTACGACGGAATCCAGCGTCCCCTGGACGTCATCAGGGCTCAGCACGGAGAGTTTGTTTCAAGGGGAATAGAAGTTCCGGCCCTCGACCGGGAGCGGCGCTGGCCTTTTGAACCGATAAAGAAAGCCGGCGACAGGGTCCTGGCCGGAGACATCGTCGGCTATGTCCAGGAAACCCCGCTCATCCAGCACCGGATCATGGTGCCGGAAAACGGCGACGGGGAAATTATCGAGATCAAGGAAGGAGAATTCAAGGTAAGTGAAGTTGTCTGCCGGATAAAGAAGGAATCAGGCGAAATTAAAGAGCTGAACCTGTTCCAGGTCTGGCCGGTCCGAAAGCAGCGTCCGGTTAAAGAAAGGCTGATGCCCTTTGAGCCCCTGATCACCGGCCAGCGAATTCTCGACACCCTGTTTCCGCTGGCCAAGGGTGGCACGGCCTGCGTCCCCGGTCCGTTCGGCAGCGGCAAGACCGTGGTCCAGCACCAGCTGGCCAAGTGGTCTGATGCCCAGATTATTGTCTACGTGGCCTGCGGGGAACGCGGCAACGAGGTGGCCGACCTTCTCCTGAGCTTCCCCGAGCTCAAGGATCCCAACACCGGGCGCCCGCTTCTGGAAAGAACGGTTATCATCGCCAATACTTCTAACATGCCGGTGGCTGCCCGCGAGGCCTCAATCTATACCGGGATGACCATTGCCGAGTACTTCCGAGACATGGGTTACTCGGTGGCCCTGATGGCCGACTCTTCTTCCCGCTGGGCTGAAGCCCTGAGGGAAATCGGCGGACGCATGGAGGAAATGCCGGGCGATGAAGGCTACCCGGCCTATCTGGCCAGCCGCCTGGCCGAGTTTTACGAGCGGGCCGGCAAGGTCATCTGTCCTGGCTCGGAAGAAAGAATCGGGGCCCTGAGCGTTATCGGGGCGGTCAGCCCGCCAGGCGGCGACCTGTCCGACCCGGTAGTCCAGGCCACCCTCAAGGTGGTCAAGGTCTTCTGGGCCCTGGACGACCGGCTGGCCAACATGAGGCACTTCCCGGCCATCAACTGGCTGCAGAGTTATTCGCTCTACCGAGATTCTCTTAAAAAGTATTTTGCCGAAAAGGTGGCCGAGGATTTTGTGGAACTCAGCCAGGAGGCCATGAAGCTGCTGGAGCTGGAGGCCGAGCTCCAGGAAATTGCCAGGTTGATCGGGCTGGAATCGCTGTCTTTCAAGGAAAGGCTGGTCCTGGAAACGGCCCGCTCCATCCGCGAGGATTTTCTGCACCAGAACGCCTTCCATCCCCAGGACACTTATACCTCCATGCGCAAGCAGTACCTGATGCTGCGGACCATCCTTCACTTTCACCACCGGGCCAACGAGGCCCTGGAGGCCGGGAAGGAATTCAGCGACATCGTCTCCCTGGAAGTCCGCGACCGGATTTCCAAGATGAAATATCTGCCGGAGGAGGAAGAAGCCCTGCTCCAGGTGGAGAAAGAAGTGGACGCTTCTTTCAAGGCACTTTAGTTTTAAGGTGAAGCCCATGCACAAAGAATACTTGACAGTTTCCAACATAGTCGGGCCGCTGGTCATCGTGGAAAAGATCGCCGACGTCAAATACAACGAGCTGGTGGAAATAGAAGACTCCCGGGGCCACCTGCGCCGCGGGACGGTGCTCGAAGTCTCTACCGACCAGGCTGTGGTCCAGGTCTTCGAGGGAACGGTCGGCCTGGACATCGATAAGTCCCGGGTCCGGTTCCTGGGACGATCGCAGCAGCTGCCGGTGTCGGAAGAAATCATCGGCCGGGTGTTTGACGGCTCCGGCCGGCCGCGGGATAACGGCCCGCAGATCATCGCCCGCAAGCGCCTGGACATCAACGGCAGCCCCATCAACCCCGACGCCCGGGATTACCCCTCGGAGTTCATCCAGACCGGGATTTCTTCCATCGACGGCATGAACCCGCTGGTCCGCGGCCAGAAGCTGCCGATTTTTTCTGGTTCCGGCCTGCCCCACCCGCGGATTGCCGCCCAGATTGCCCGCCAGGCCAGGGTCCTGGGCAAGGAAGAAAAATTTGCCGTGGTCTTTGCGGCCATGGGCATCACCTTCGAAGAGGCCAACTTCTTCATCGAGGATTTCCGCAACACCGGGGCCCTGGAGAGGGCGGTGCTGTTCCTGAATCTGGCCAACGAGCCGGCCATCGAAAGAATCGCCACCCCGCGCCTGGCCCTGACCTGCGCCGAGTACCTGGCCTTTGAGCTGGACATGCACGTCCTGGTCATCCTGGTGGACATGACCTTCTACGCCGAGGCCCTGCGCGAAATCTCGGCCGCCAGGAAGGAGATTCCGGGCCGGCGTGGTTATCCCGGCTACCTTTATACCGACCTGGCCACCATGTACGAGAGGGCCGGCCGCATCAAGGGCAAGAAAGGCTCGATCACCATGATCCCCATCCTGACCATGCCGGAAGACGACAAGACCCACCCCATTCCCGACCTGACCGGTTACATCACCGAGGGGCAGGTGATCCTGAGCCGGGAACTTCATCGCAAGGGCATCTACCCGCCGATAGACGTTCTGCCCAGCCTGTCGCGCTTAAAAGATAAAGGAATAGGCGCGGGCAAGACCAGGGAAGACCACGCCGACGTGCTGAACCAGCTGTTTGCCTGCTATGCCCGCGGCAAGGAAGCCCGGGAACTGGCCCTGATCCTGGGCGAGGCGGCCCTGAGTGACCTGGACCGGCTGTACCTGAAGTTTGCCGACCTGTTCGAAACGGAATTTGTCCGGCAGGGCGAATTCGAGGCAAGGACGATCGAGGAGACCATAGAGCTCGGCTGGAAACTGATGCGCCAGCTTCCGAAGAAAGAGCTGAAGAGGATCAGGCCGGAGTACCTGGAAAAATATTATTCCCCGGCCGCAGCAGCGGGAGGCGAGAAAGCAAATGAAGCTTAAGGTCAACCCCAACCGGATGGAGCTGCTCCGGCTCCGCCGACGCCTGTCCCTGGCCGAGAGGGGTCACAAGCTGCTCAAGGACAAGCTGGAAGAGCTGATGCGGCAGCTGCTGGAAGCCTCACGGCGGCTGGCCGAGCTGCACGAAAAGGTCGACCGGGAATTTGAAATCATCACCGGGGCCACGGCCGCCGTCCGCGTTGCTCAACCGGCCTCCGAAATGGCGGAGCTCCTGGGTGATGGCCAGCTCGAATTTTCCGTGGAGAAGGGCCGGCTGCTGAACCTGGTCGTGCCGGAGTTTCAGCTGGTCGGTTTTGAGCCGGGAGCTTATGACCTGTTTCTGACCGAAAGCGAGCTGGACGTGGCCGTGAAACACTTTAAGAAAATTCTGCCGGAGCTCCTGGAGTTCTGCAGCCTCTGGAAAAAGCTGGAACTCCTGGCCCACGAAATTGAAGTGACCAGGAGAAGGGTCAACGCCCTGGAATACATTTTAATTCCCAGCCTCAAGGAAACCATCCACTCCATCTCCTCCCGCCTGGAGGAAATCGAGCGTTCCTACCAGGTTCAGTTGATGCGGGTGAAGGAGATCGTTCGCCACCACTAATAGTGGCCTAAAATTCCTTTACACAAAAAAAAGTATAAAAAAGCCAAAAAAGTATTGACATCCGGAAAAAATGCTGTATATATACAATTGAAAATGAAAAATAAAAATGAAACTGAAAGCGGCGATTAAAAAATTTTTGGGGGAAGGCATTTAAAAATTTTTTTTACGACGGGTGAAGAAAAGAAAATGAAAATCGCTTTGCTTTTCAGTTCCAAGCAGGGAATGGCCAGGACACTGGGGCCGGTTCTCTTTGAAGACCGGGCCGAAGAAGGGGAAGAGCCCCCACCTGATTTGCTGGCTGAATGTGACAGCGATGAGACCATCACTGCCGTTCAGCAAGCCCTCCAGAAGTTTCACCGGGTAGTCTTGATTGAATCCGACGACCAGGCCTACCCGCGCCTGATGGAAGAAAAGCCCGACCTGGTCTTCAACATTGCCGAAAGACTTTTCGGGCCCAACCGCGAGTCCCACATCCCGACCATCTGCGAGATGCTGAACATTCCCTACACCGGCTCCGACCCGCTGACCCTGGGAATCTGCCTGGACAAGTCCCGGGCCAAAGAAATTCTGAGTTACCATCGAATACCTAATCCCGACTTCAGAGTGATAGAGAGTGTCGAGGAGATTCCTCCCCGGCTGAAATACCCGCTGATAGTTAAACCCCTTTACGAGGGTTCCAGCAAGGGTATCAAGGATAACTCGGTGGTCAGCAACCGCCGGGAACTCAAGGCCAAGATTGCCGAGATAAAGAGACTGTATGACCAGCCGGCGATAGTGGAAAAATTCCTGACCGGCCGGGAATTCACGGTCGGGGTGCTGGGCAATTATCCCGACCTGGAGATACTGCCCATCGTGGAAATTGACCATTCCCAGCTACCGGCCGGGGCCAGGCCAATCTATTCCT
This sequence comes from Candidatus Aminicenantota bacterium, assembly GCA_013178315.1. Lineage (GTDB taxonomy): Bacteria > Acidobacteriota > Aminicenantia > Aminicenantales > Saccharicenantaceae > Saccharicenans. The sequence goes on along the minus strand of JABLWX010000061.1, from coordinate 13,279 downwards.
ACGAAGCCAAGTGGGTCTGGGACACTCCCGACCGGCCCCTGGAAATCTTCTGCTGCCCGGCCGACATCTCGGATGAATTGAAAAAGGCAATTGAAGATACCGTGAGAAATACCTGCCGGGTGCTGAGAATACGCGACTGGGCCCGGATCGATGTCAGGCTCGATGAAAAGGGTGTGCCCAACATTTTAGAAGTCAATCCGCTGCCCGGCATCCTGCCCAATCCCGAAGAGAATTCCTGCCTGCCCAAGGCAGCCCGGGCGGCCGGTTATAACTACGACCAGCTCATCAACCGGGTGGTCTGGGAAGCCGGCAAGAGATACGGTCTCCCGGTGGATTTTTACCGGGAGGTGTTCAGGCCGGCGGCCAGTTCCCTGGGTCTCGGAGGAGCCGATGGCCACTGACGGTCCTAAAGTCGGAGTGGCTTTCAACACCTACGAGCCTTTCATCTACCGCCCGGAAAAAGTTTCCGAGGACTCGGTGGCCAGGGTGGCCGAGGTCGTCTGCGAGACCCTGGTCAAGGCCGGGGTGGAAGCCACCATCATTCCCCTGCAGAGAAGCATGTTTACCTTTCTGCGCCGCCTCAAGGAGCTGAACGTGGAGGTGGTGGTCAACCTGTGCGAGGGCTTCTTCGGCAATCCCCAGTGGGAAGCCAACGTGGCCGCGGTCATGGAAATGCTGCACATTCCTTTTACCGGTAACGGCTCCCGGACGCTGGCCCTCTGCCAGGACAAGCACCAGGCCAAGGCCATACTCAGCTCCTTCAACCTGCCGGTGGCGGCCAGCCAGCTCATCACCTCGGCCGAGGAGATGGTCGACCTCAAGTTCCCGGTGATTGTCAAACCCAATTCCGAGGATGCCAGCATCGGGGTCCATCCGGAATCGGTGGTCCACGACCAGGAGTCACTGTCGGCCAGGGTGGAAAAAATCGTCAGGACCTACAACCAGCCGGCCATCGTCGAGGAGTACATCGATGGCCGGGAGTTCAACGTGGCCGTCCTGGAGGACGGCGAGCCCCGAGCCCTGCCGGTTTCCGAAATAGATTTTTCCAAGATGCCGGAGGGCTTTCCCCACATCTGCAGTTATGAAGCCAAGTGGTATCCGGATCACATACTCTACAAGTCGACTCCCCCCATCTGCCCGGCGCCGATCAAGAAGGAGCTCAGCCTGAAGCTCCAGGATCTGGCAGTCAACGCCTTCAAGGCCATGGGTTGCCGCGATTATGCCCGGGTGGATTTCCGCATGAACCAGCAGGGGGAGGTCTTCATCCTGGAAGTCAACCCCAACCCGGACATCAGCCTGGATGCCGGCTATGCCCGGGCCCTGAATGCGGCTGGCATCGATTATGCGGATTTCTGGAAGCTGCTGATTGCCAACGCCAGGAAAAGGAAGGAAGGCAATGTTGCGCCCAATGGCAAAAGCTGACCGCCAGCCGGTGCTCGACCTCATCCGGGCCACCGGGTTTTTCACGCCGGACGAAATCCAGGTGGCTGAAGAATTGATAGATATTTATCTTAATAATCCGGAGCAGCGCGACTATTACATAGTGGTTGTGGAAAACGAAAAGAGAGAAGTGGTTGGCTACATGACCTACGGTCCGACACCTCTTACCGAAGGCACCTGGGACCTGTACTGGATTGCCGTGGCTCCCGGGGCCCAGGGCCGTGGTTACGGACAGCAGCTGGTGGGCTGGCTGGAAGATGAAGTGAAGAAAAATAACGGCCGCCTGGTCTTGATAGAAACTTCTTCCCAGCCCAAGTATCAACCGACCAGAAAATTCTACGTAAAACTTGGATATACCGAAGTGGCCCGCATCCGGGATTTTTACCGTCCCGGAGACGACCGGGTCATCTTCGGAAAATATTTTCGCTCAAAGGAGTGAGAAAAGGAGACAATGGAAGACTGGCAACGAATCTTACGCGACAGCCTGCGCACGCCCGAAGACATCGCCGAACATTTCGGCCTGGACCTGGAAGAGGTCAGGAAAATCGGCCGGGCCTTCAAGATCCAGATTACTCCTTACTATGCGAGCCTGATCAAGAAAAAGGGTGACCCCATCTATAAACAGGTGGTGCCGGACCTGGCTGAGCTGGCCGAGAATTCTGGCCAGGAGGACCCGCTGGAGGAAGACCTGGACTCCCCGGTTCCCAGCATCGTCCACCGCTACCCGGACCGGGTGCTGTTCCTGGTTTCCCACAGCTGCGCCTCTTACTGCCGTTTCTGCACCAGGAAGCGAAAGGTCGGCGACCCCAGCAAGATCCATCCCCGCTACATCGAAGACGGGATCAACTACATCAAGGACCACCCCGAGGTCCGCGACGTGATCATTTCCGGAGGCGACCCGCTCATCCTGAGCGATGACAAGCTGGAAGCCATCCTGAGCCAGGTGCGGGCCATTCCCCACGTGGAAATCGTGCGCCTGGGTAGCCGGGTGCCCTGTTTCCTGCCGCAGAGAATAACCGAGAAACTGGTCAACATGCTCAAAAAGTACCACCCGCTATACCTGAATGTTCATTTTAATCACCCGGATGAAATCACCCCGGAATCAGCCCGGGCCCTTAACCTGCTGGCTGATGCCGGCATCCCCCTCGGCAACCAGACCGTCCTGCTCAAGGGTATCAACGACGAGGTTCCGGTCATGAGAAGGTTGATGCAGAAGCTGCTGACGGTCAGGGTTCGCCCCTATTACATTTACCAGGCGGATTACGTGAAGGGGACGGACCATTTCCGGACGACCGTGGAGAAGGGCCTGGAAATTTACCAGGGCCTGAGAGGCTGGACTTCGGGCCTGGCCGTTCCCCAGTACGTCATCGACGCTCCGGGCGGCGGCGGCAAGATTCCGCTGATTCCCGAGTACGTGCAATCAATTTCCGACGAGAAAGTGGTCCTCAGGAACTATGCCGGCGAGGTCTATGTCTATCCCCAGGTCAGGAGTCCGAAGAAGAGGCGGCCCCGGGTGCAACCGCCGTGCTACGCGACCCCCAGCCAGCAGCTCTGAGTTCCGCGAGTCGGCTGTCGACTGAAACGCTGTCGGTTCTCCAGGAGCTTTTTCGGCGGGCCACCTTCGTCTTGAGTCCGAGCTCATTGAAGGCGCCGGGCTTAGATCATCCTGACTGGAATTCCGCGGTTTCCCAATGCCGATTACTTCTGGAAGGGCAATGAGGAATTCATGGTGGGTTCCAGGGGGTCGGTTTGACTCCAGCGCCTCTTCCCGGTGGTATCGACGCTGCCATTTCTATGGTCTGGGCCTCACGGGAACATTAGGCTCTGGTCTGCTGCCCCGAGCCAATGTTTAATGGCCTGCTTGTCATCGTTCGTCTGGGCGGGATGGGCCAGGTCGGCCGGGAAACCAGGCCGTTGATTCGAGCCTCAAAAATAAGCCTGGCTGATAAGGCCCCTTACCGCTGGCACTGAAGCAGGTAATCGGCCAGCCCCACCTCCTGCAGGATGGCCAGGGCTTCCTCGTTGGTCACCCCTTTTTTCAAGCGCAGTGATTCCAGGATCCTGATGATGGACAGGGCGACCTCGGCCGTCTGGCCGGCCACGACCTGCTTGTCCCTTAGAAATTCAATGGAATCATAGAGAACGGCGTTGGCTTCGCCGTAACTGATTTCAGGTCGCCGACCATATTTTTTAATCCACTCCGGCTGGCGGAGGCAGTCGTTGACGTGAGACTGGATCAGGTAGGTAGCCCGGCCGATCAGCTTGAGGTTGCTGGGACTAACGTTGGTCATGGTGTTGCCGATGACCCGGCCCAGCCTGGCCATGACCGCGGTGGAGTGGGCATTGAGCACCATCTTCAGGCCGACGTTCTGTTTGAGCAGGAAGGGGTCATTGTCCCGGCTGAGGTTGAGCCAGACCTGGATAAGAACCGGCTTCCCACCGGGAGTGAACTTGCCGTATGAATTATTGATCTTTTCTTCCAGGGCCACGGTCTGTTTTTCGTTAAGGTCGTTGACGCTGACCACAACCAGCCTGGCCTGCTTTTCCAGGAACAACCTGGCAAAGCGGCTGAAGGCCGAGCCAGGGTCCAGGAGTTTATTTTCTTCCGGCGACAGGCAGACCAGCACCCCCAGGTCTCCGGGCTGGGGCCCCCGCTTCTTCAGGTTGAATTCGGCGAAGGAAAAATCGTAGAGCTCCTGCTGGTTGTCGCCGGCCTTCTTCAGGCTTTCCAGGGCAGCCCGGCGGAGGTAGGGATCGTCGACTTCTTCTTCAAAGTGCGGCCGGTAGAAATCTTCCCGGAGTCCCCGGAAAGGACGACCCAGGAAGTTCAGCCAGGCCTGCCTTCTGTCGGCGGCCGGGGTCCAGACCTGGATCCAGCACCGGCGGGCGGGTTCCTGCACCGTGTCCAGGGGGAAGAGCCTGAAGGTCGGGCTGCGCTCGGTGCTGTCTATGAAGACGGTGATCAGGGCCCTGTCCGCGAAGTAGGTGGAAAAGTGTTTGTCGGCATAGGTGCCGGCTTCAAGCCCGGTCCACTCGGCCATCCGGGGGACGGTGGCTTTCACCCTGGCCAGCACCTGGCCGAAGTCATGCAGCGTTTCCACCAGGTCATACCGGCGGTTAAAGCCGATTCTCTGGAGCTCTTTGCCGCCGAGGAACCCGGACAGAAGGTCATAGACCGCAGCCTGAAGGGCGGCGCCCACCACGTAGGTTTCGATGGTGGTGGCCTGCATCCGGGTGGAGCCGGTTATGGCCATGGGCCCGGTGGTCAGGTTAATCTTGGTGATGCCCGGCTCTTCCAGGACCGACCGGCTGCGGTCAAAAGGTCTCAACCGGTCATCGGGGTTGTTGTAGAGAAAATAGAGTTTCTGACGGCTTAGGCCTGGGCTGTAGCCTGGCGCTTCCTTCCACTGCTCAAGGGCGGCCAGGATGGTGCCGATTACCGACGAGGTTTCTCCGCCCTCTGTGACGCAGATGACGAGGTCGCCCCTCTGCACCTTGTGGTCGAGAAGCTGGAGCCGTCCGATGAGCTGGAGGTCTTCAAACCCTTCAAGCGAGGAAATCAGGGCCCGGTCGGCCCCGGTCATCTCGCCGGTTAACCGGTCGGCGATGTCCGGGCCCAGGTTCTTTTCCACCTTAAGCCAGATGGCCCTGTCCCGGCGCAGGGAGTTCCAGAACGGACGCCAGAAGGTGCTTTCCATCTGCTTGGCCAGGCGGCCGGTGGCCCCGCAGCCGTAGATGTAGATCTTCCGACCGGAAAGGATGGTCTTCTTGATTTCCGAGGTAAGGCGCAGCAGCTCCTGCGGAGAAGCGGCCAGCTCTTCCAGCCGCTTGACTATGTCCTCGTCAACCGAGAAGAGCATGTGCAGGGCGGCCGGAATATCGGTCTTGATTCTTTCGCTCAGGTTCCAGGTCTTCGGGTGGCGCTGCTCGGTCAGCAGGGTATGGAGCTGAAACTGGGTCTTGTTCTGAACATAGTCAAGCGACTCGGCCGAGACTTCCAGGCCCAGGAGCTGGAGCAACCCCGAGGGGGGAGAAGCCTGCTCCTGTTCCTGCCCGGGCAGGATGGGCAGGGCTAAAAATCCTACTAAAATAGTAGGAATTAAAAGAATACCGGCTGTTCTGGCTAATAAGGGCTTCTTATTTTTTCTTAGGCTGCTCTTCATTCTCTATTGGCCTTCCGTATTGATGGGTGTCATCCAGGATGTCGGTTTTCTGCCAGTCTCTTATCCAGTCCTCCACCAGGAAGACCTGGAAACCGCCGGTCGAGGTGGAGCAGACCACCCGGTTAAGGCCGGCATTTATTATCATTTTCTTGCAGATAAAACAGGGGAAGGCGTCGATTTCCCGGTTGGTCCTGGGGTCGCGGCCGTAGATGAACATGTCGCCCCCCAGCAGGCTGACCCCGGCCCGGGCGGCGTTGATGATGGCATTCTGTTCAGCGTGAACCGAACGGCATAGTTCGTAGCGCTGGCCGTGCGGTATGTTCAACCTGTCGCGCAGGCAGAAGCCGTGTTCCAGGCTGTCCCTGGTCTTCCTGGGCGCCCCGACGTAACCGGTGGAGATGATCTGGTCGTCGCGGACGATGATGGCCCCGATCGAGCGGCGGAAGCAGGTGCTGCGGCGCGAGACTTCCCGGGCAATGCCCAGGTAGTATTCGTCCTTGGAAACGCGGAGCGTTGCCTGGCTTTCGGTCCGGGGCCCGGTGCCCCCTGCTCTTTTCTTGCGGCTGCTCAATTTTCTCTTCATCCCAGCTCCTCCAGTTTTTTCCACAGGTCTTCGAGTGAACCGTCGTTGATGATGGTCAGGTCGGCCAGCTTCAGGCAGATTTCCAGTTGCTGGCCAGTTTCCTGGCTGGTTTTTTCCTGCTCTTCCTTCCGGCGGAATTCTTCCAGGGTTGAGGCCGATTCGTTCCGTCCCCTTTTCCTGGCCCTTTCAAAGCGGACCTCGAGAGGGGCATCCACCGCCACCAGGATGAAATCGCCCAGGCTTCGCAGGAAGGCCACCTCGGCCGCGTTGCGGATGCTGTCTATAACCGTCGGGCCCTGGATACGGGCGGCTACCCGGCGGGCCAGGACGTCAGGCCCGAACTTTTGCCGCAGCTCGTTGCCGCAGGCGATCAGGTGGTCGCGGCTGGCTTCCAGGCCCCTGGCCTGGAGCTCCTCGCGTATGACATCGGACAGGGAAACATAGGCATAGCCCTTGTTTCTCAGGAAATTGGCCACCTCGCCCTTGCCGGCGCCGTTGGTTCCGGTCAGGCCGATCAGCCTGAAATCAGTCAGTCTCTTTTTTTCCAGCATCATGGTCAGGCCAAGCTCTAAAAGTAAAAATATATCCCAACTTCCGGAAAATTCAAAGGGAGGCTTATCCGGCCAGGTCGCCTGAGCCGGCCGCTTCTTTTTCTTCCTTCTTTCTCCGTTTTTCCTTGTTCCTTCCGACTACCATGGCGATCAGGATGCTGATCCCGTATAGGGCTATCATCGGCACGGCCACGATGCTCTGGGTGATCATGTCCGGGGTGGGGGTGATGACGGCGGCGATGATAAAGGCGGCCAGGACCGCATACTGGAAATTCTTGACCATCCAGCGCGAGGTCAGGATTCCTATCTTGGAAAGGAAATAAACCAGGGTGGGCAGCTCGAAGACCAGGGCGATACCCAGCAGGACCTTCAGGGCAAAGCTGAAGTACTGGTCCACCGTGATAACCGGCTGGAAATCACGCCCCAGAGTCAGGAAGAAACGGCAGGCCCAGGGGAAGACGATGAAATAACCAAAAAGCGCGCCCAGGGAGAAGAAGAAGGTGGTAAAGAAGACGAAGGGAATAACATATTTTTTTTCTTTCTGGTACAGCCCGGGCGAGACGAACATCCACAGTTGATAAAAGACAAAAGGAGAGGTGATGAACAGGGCGGCCAGGAAGGAAACCTTTAGGTAAAGCATGAAGGGTGCGGTCAGGGTGGTGAAGGCCAGCTTGGTCCCTTCCGGCAGGTACTGGGTGACCGGCCTGGCCAGGATGGCATAGAGCTGGCGGCTGAACATCCAGGAGGGAATGACGGCCACGATGATGGCCATGAAAGAATAGAAAAGTCTCTTGCGCAGGTCCTCGAGATGTTCAAGGAAGGTCATCTCGTCAGGTGACTTTCTGGCCTTCCCCGGGCTCATCGGCTTTCAGGTCCTTCTTGATGTTATCCTGGAACTGGTTCAGGTCGTCCTTGAACTCAGTCAGGTTGGATTTGACTTCGTTGATTTCGGACTTGATTTCACTGGCGTTGATTTCTTCTTCGACCTTGCTGCGCAGCTCGTCGGAGGCCTTCTTGAACTCCCTTATGGCCCGGCCGACCGACTTGCCAACCTCGGGTAGCTTTTTCGGTCCGAACACCAGCAGGGCGATGATGAAGATGACGATTAATTCTGGAACGCCAATTGATCCGAACATTGTTTCCGCCAGTTAAACTATAGCCTTTAAGCAGGGGGCAGTCAAGCCAGATTCAGCTTTACTTTGAGATAACCCTCTGGTAAGATTTATTGTCTGTAAACAGGCTTTAACCGGATAAAGTATGAACCAGAAATCAAAAAGGCTCTTACTCCTTATCGTTTTATTTCCGTTGCTTTTCCTGGTCTGCCGGTCTTCGGTGGCCATCGACCCCTGGCAGCAGGGCGTGAATAAGGTCCTGACCCTGACCGGCCTGGTCCAGAAAGAGTATTTTGAAGAGAAGGACGCCAGGAAGCTGACCTTTTCGGCCATCCGGGGCATGCTGGACACCCTTGACCCCCATTCCTATTTTCTGGACCCCGAAGGAGCCCGGACTTTTACCGAAGATTACACCGGAAAGTACTACGGCCTTGGCATCCAGATCCAGAAGCAGGAAGACCGGCTGGTGGTGATAGCCCCGATCGAGGGCACCCCGGCCTGGCGACTGGGAATACAACCCGGAGACGTCATCACCCATATTGACGGCGAAAGCACCAAGCCCCTGAGCAGCACCGAGGCCATGCTGAAACTGCGGGGCGAAAAAGGCACCAAGGTTACCATCACCATCCAGAGAGAAGGCCTGGACAAGCCCTTTGACCTGACCATCACCAGAGAAGAGATTCCGCTGAAGAGCGTTCCCTATGCCTTCCTGCTTGATGACAAGAAAAAAATAGGCTACATCTTCGTCCGCAATTTCGGCCGAAATACCGTGGATGAACTGGAGGAAAAGCTACAGGAGTTAACCGGTAAGGGGATGGAGAGCCTGATTCTCGACCTGCGGGGCAACACCGGCGGTCCCGTCTTCCAGGCGGTGGACATGGCCGACCTCTTCCTGCCACGCGGGACAAGGATCGTGGCCATGAGGGGCCGCAATACTGCCTACAACCGGGATTTCTTTGCCAGCCAGGACGGCCAGTACGAAAGCCTGCCCCTGGTCATCCTGATCAACCAGGGCACGGCCAGCGCCTCGGAGATAGTGGCCGGGGCCATCATGGACAATGACCGGGGACTGATTGTCGGCGAGGATTCCTGGGGCAAGGGACTGGTGCAAACAGTCTTTCCGCTGGCCGCCGACATGGCCGTGGCCATCACCACGGCCAAGTACCTGACCCCCAGCGGCCGGGAAATTCAGAGGGATTATTCCCACCTCGAGGATTATCTCCTGGCCAAGAGAGCTCCGGAAGATAAGCGAGAAATCAAGTACACGGTCAAGGGCCGGAAGGTCCTGGGACAGGGCGGAATCAGCCCGGACTATGAAGTCAAAACCAGCTACAAACCACTGACCGTGGAATTCTTGATAAGGGGAGCCTTCTTCAGCTACGGGAGAAAATTCAGCCAGCACCAGACCCGGCTATCGGCCGGTTATGTCTTTCCCCAGGAATTGAAGAACGGCGTGGCCCCCGCCGGCCGGAAGGTTTTCGACGAGAGCTTCGAGGTCGGACCGGAAGTGGTCAAGGATTTTTTGGAGTTTATCGGGACAACGGGCATCAAGTACGACCTGAGCAAACTGTCCGAGGCTGAAGCTGAGGTCAAGAACGAACTCAAGCGCGAAATTTTTTCTGCAGTCTTCAGCCTGGAAGAGGGAATCAGGGTCTTCAGGCAGACCGACCCGGTGGTGCTCAAGGCCATCGAGGTCATGCCCGAGGCCGAGAAGTTCGTTCGGAATAGTCGCTAAGCAGGATTCGGTTCAACCTTCAGGATAAAAAGTAGCTAAGGAGTCAGCGATGAAACTGGCCATAGCTTCCGACCATGCCGGGTATGAATTAAAAAAGGAAGTCATCAATTATCTCCAGTCGCAGGGAATAACTTTTACCGATTTTGGTTGCGGTCCCGGAGAAAGCGTGGATTACGTTGATTACGGGGCGGAAGCCGTCCGCCGGGTGGTTTCCGGGGAGTTCGACCGGGCCATCCTGTTCTGCGGCACCGGCCTGGGCATGGCTGTCGTGGCCAACAAGTTTCCCAGAATCATCGCCACCCCCTGCTGGGATGAATTCACGGCTACCGTCAGCCGGACTCACAACAATTCCAACTGCCTGGCTCTCGGGGGCAGGGTGCTGGCTCCGGAACTGGCCATAAAAATTGTCAGGATCTGGCTGGAGAAAGAATTTGAGGGCGGCCGCCACGAACGCCGGATAAAGAAGATATTTGCCCTGGAAGAGGAGCTCCGCAAGCAAAAGTAGAAAAGAGTCAATCCGGCCCGATCGGTCTTGACCCGGAAATGGAATAGGATGGAATAGAAATTGCTTTGAAGTTTATAATAAAAGGAGCAGGCTGATGACAGATTTTGCTGATAAAATTTCGACCTGGTGTGACCGGATCGAGAAAAATAACCTCTGGCGCCAGAAGAAATGTTTTAACCTGATTCCCTCGGAAAACACTCCGTCGCTTCTGGTCAAGCTGGCTGAAATTGCCGACCCCTCGGGCCGCTATGCCGAGCACCGGACGATGAAGGGCCAGGAAATTTATTTTTACCAGGGGACAGATTTCATCCGGGACGTGGAAATTGAAGCCAGGAAAGAGCTCTGCCGATACTTTGGTTGCACTGACGTTGAGCTCCGGCCGATCAGCGGCCAGATGGCCAACGAGGTGGTTTTCAAGGGGCTGGTTAAGTTCGTCAACCGGAAGAGAGCGGCTGGCCAGCCTTTCCGCCGGTTGCGGTTGGTCATGAACAATGACCTTGGTAAGGGCGGGCATCTCAGCTCCCAGCCGATGGGGGCCCTGTTCAACCTGGTAGAAGAGGACCCGGCCACCGGCAAGGAGAACGTGGTCAACATTCCGGTCCGCCAGGATAATCCCTACAAGGCTGATCTGGACCGGCTGGCCGAATTGCTGAAGCAACACCGGACGGAACTGGTGGTCTTCGGCAAGAGCATGTTCATCTACCGGGAGCCGGTTAAGTTTGTCTATAACCTGGTAAAAGACTGGCCGGACCGGCCGGTCCTGATGTATGACATGGCCCACGTTCTCGGACTGTACGGAGCCTTCCAGGCACCGTTTGCCGAGGGGGCTGACCTGGTGACCGGAAGCACTCACAAGACCTTCTTCGGCACCCAGCGTGGCCTGGTGGCCGGAAATTTCCCGGAAAACAGCCCATTCAAGCAGCTCTGGACCGATATCCAGGGAAGGGCTTTTCCCGGTTCGACCTCCAACCACCACCTGGGAACGCTGCTGGGCCTGCTGCTTTCAGCCATCGAGATGAATGAATTCAAGGAAGAATACCAGGCCCAGGTTCGCCGGAATGCCAGGGCTTTTGCCCGCTACCTTAAAGAGGCCGGCATCCCGGTGGAAGGCGAGGAGGCCGACGGTTTTACCGAAACCCACCAGGTACTGATCAGGGTGAAAAAGTTTGGAAACGGGCAGGAAATCGCCCGGCGGCTGGAAAACAACAACATCCTGACCAACTACCAGGCCCTGCCCGATGACACCACCTTCCTGGAGTCTTCGGGAATAAGAATGGGGGTGCAGGAAATGACCAGGTTCGGGATGAAGGAGAAGGATTTTGAAATCCTGGCCGGGCTCCTGGCCGAGGTGATTATCAGGAATAAACAGGTGGGAGAAGAAGTCAGCCGCTACCGCCAGAACTTCCTGGAGATGCACTACTGCCTGCCGGAAAAACAGGCCCTGGACCTGGCCGGCCGGCTGCTGCTGAGCATTTTGCCCTCTCCCTCGCTGGCGGCCAGTCTGGCCGAGAACCTGGCCAGGAAAGCCAGGGAATTGGAGGATTGAAGGAGGCCTGATGAAAATCCTGTTAGTGGGGTCGGGTGGCCGGGAACATGCCCTGGCCTGGAAGATAGTCCAGAGCCCGCACTGCAAAAAACTGTACTGCGCCCCGGGCAACGGAGGGATGGCCAGGATCGCCGAGGTGGTGCCGATCGAGGATACCAACATTTCCCTGCTGGCCAGGTTTGCCGAGGAGAAGAAGATTGACCTGACGGTGGTCGGACCGGAGGTCCCCCTGGCCCTGGGAATAGTGGATGAATTCGAACGGCGTGGCCTGAAGATTTACGGGCCCAACAAGAAGGCAGCCGAGATTGAAAAGAGCAAGGTCTTTGCCAAGGAGTTCATGGAACGCCACCGCATCCCGACCGGCAGGTTCCGGGTGGCCAGCAGCTCCGAGGAAGCCTTAAAGATATTAAATTCAGGCGAGTTTGAATATCCGGTGGTGATCAAGGCCGACGGCCTGGCCGCGGGCAAGGGAGTTATGGTCTGCGCCAACGTCAAGCGGGCCGAGGATGCCATCAATGAAATCATGGTCAAGAAAAAATTCGGCACCTCGGGCGAACGGGTGGTGATAGAAGAGTTCTTAAGAGGCCGCGAGCTGTCCTTCATCATCCTGACCGACGGGGCCAGGGTTCAACCCCTGGTTACCACCATGGACCACAAGGCTGCGTACGATGGCGACAAGGGGCCGAATACGGGAGGCATGGGGGCCATTTCTCCCTCGCCGTTTATTTCGGAAAAACTGTATGCCCAGATAATGGATACCATAATTTTCCCGACAGTCACCAGGCTGCTGGAGGAAGGCAGAAGATTCAAGGGAACACTGTATGCCGGGTTGATGCTTACCTCCGAGGGCCCCAAGGTACTGGAGTACAACTGCCGTTTCGGCGACCCGGAAACCCAGGTCCAGATGCTCAGGATGGAGAGCGACCTGGTGGAAGTCCTGCTGTCGGCAGTGACCGAGGACCTGCTGAAAGAAGAGATTAAGTGGAGCCAGAAAGTCTCCGGCTGCGTCGTTTTGGCTTCCGGAGGTTACCCCGGTAGTTACGAGAAGGGCAAGCTGATCAAGGGCCTGGAGGAGGCCGAGAAGGTGCCCGGCCTGGTCATCTTTCACGCCGGGACCAGCCTGGCCAACGGGCAATATTACACCAACGGCGGCCGGGTGCTCAATGTCTGTGCCAGCGAGGATACGCTTCAGCAGACCATGAAAAAAATCTATGACAGCATACCCCTGATAAATTTCGACGGAATGTTTTACCGTAAAGATATCGGCGCCATGAAGGAGGGAAGATGAAAGTTACCATTTTTTTGGGCAGCGACTCCGATTTTGAAGTGGTGAAGGAAGCGCTGGATATCCTGAAAGAGTTTGGAGTGTCCTTCAACCTGGAAGTGACCTCGGCCCACCGCTCGCCGGAGAGGACGGTCAGGCTGATCAAGGAAGCCGAGGAGCAGGGGACCAGGGTTTTTATCGCCGTGGCCGGCAAGGCCGCCCATCTTCCCGGTGTTGTGGCCGCCCATACCATCTACCCGGTAATCGGCGTTCCGGTGGAAAGCCAGGCCCTGGCCGGTCTCGATGCCCTGCTATCGATAGTCCAGATGCCCAAGGGCATACCGGTGGCCACGGTGGCCCTGGGCAAAACAGGCGGGGCC
>JABLWX010000060.1 GCA_013178315.1 Candidatus Aminicenantota bacterium | reverse complement strand
TGAAAATTTCCACCTGGGCCGGAAGGTTATTTCCGGTATTTTTTTCTTCGAGGATTGACAGCGGGGCGTTCTGCGAGGCCCTGAGGTTCAGGCCGGTATAAGCCTCAAAGACGCCCCGGCTGAGATACCGGGCATCCTCGGCCCCGGTCAGGACCCTTTCTCCCTTGTAACCGATGATATTGGCCGTGCCCGTATCCTGGCAGAGGGGCAGCAGTCCTTCGGCCGAAATTACGGCGTTCTTAAGGAGCGAAGCGGCCACGAACCGGTCGTTTTTCGAGGCTTCGGGGTCGTCCAGGATGGCCGCCAGGTTTTCCAGGTGGGAAGTCCTGAAATAGAAATTGACCAGGGAGAAAGCTTCCCGGGCCAGCAGGCGCAGGGCTTCCGGCTCGACCCGCAAGAATTTTTCTCCACGGCACCTGACTTCTGTCACGTGGTCTGAAGTCAGCTTCCTGTATTTGGTGTGTTCTCTTTGTTGCGGAAAAACCGGCGTGTATTCAAACTTCATGGCCGTTCCTTTCCTGAAGCGGGAATCAGTCCTCTATGTCCATGTACTCGATTATATCTTCGAAGCCGGCAATGGTCTTCTGGCCGACCATGCCGATCAGCATGAACTCGTTGGTCAGCGGGTTGAGGCGGAATTCCTTGAGCAGCCGGAAGTTTTCTATCTGTCCAGAGCGGTCGACGTGGGTCCTGGGGCCGGTGCAGTATATCCTCATGTCGCCAACCTGGATGGCGTCTTCTCCGGCCGGGCTGATGGGAACATCCGCTTTGATAACTTCCAGCACCTTGTTTTCCAGCTCTTCCAGGTCGATGTTCGGGCGTTCCGGAAAGTTGATGACGAAGCCATGCCTGATGTCGGAGTGAATCAGCGGGGTCCGGGTCTTGTAGTTGTAGTCCCTCTCCAGTATGGCTGTGGTGATGTCCTCGGCCGAGTGGGCCATCAAACGATACTTGATGGTCCGGTCGACTATGGTCTTGATATTCTGGGGAAAGGGTCCGAAGACCGTCGGCCTGGCCACGATTATTTCTTCTCCGATGCCGACGAGCACCTGGGCATTGCAGCCCAGGATGTCGTAGATGAGGTCAAAATGCTCGACCACCACGCGGCGCTTGTGTTCTATGGCTCGCCTGATGGCTTCCTTTATCTTGTACTTCTGGGTGAAGGCCAGCTCGTGCCGGACGTCGATGTGAAAGGTGTGGCCGGAGAAATAGTCCTCGGGTGAAAAAGAATAGATCGGGGCCCGCCGCAGGTTGACCCCCTCGTCCTCGTTGGTCAGCTCCAGGCCGGGAAAAAGGCCTTTGATGAGGGTTGACTTGCCCGAGCCCTCGTCCCCGATGATGCCAATCAGGTAGTCGGTCGGCATCAGGTAACGGCGGGCGATTTCGCTGGCCACCATGTAGAGGCGGTACCGGCCCCGCGGGGCGTAGTAGACCGCGTAGATCAAGGTGTCCACGCGTGATAGTTGCCTGGGGTCCATGGTTTACCCTCAGCCCTTAAAATTCCAGGTCAAACAGCGGGACGTGCTGCTGGGCTCCGTAGATGTCGGTATCGCCCGGGGCCCCGGAAGGAATTTTTCTCTTGATTGTGACCTTGATGGCCTGGCTGGGCTCAAAGTAGATGATCTTGAGAACATCGGATTCGGGAATCCGGTACAGCCTGGCGATTTTCCGGGCAGTTATTATTTTCTTCTCCCTGAACAGGTCAAAATGACGCCTTTCCTTGAACATGATATCAAGAGTCAGCTCGAAAGGTCCAGAGTTCTTGGAACGGATGACCCTGGCCACTTGGAGTATATTTCTCTTCTTTTTCCCTGCCGTCTTGGTTTTAGCGGTCATGTTTCCCCCTTTACAGTTCTTCTGTTCTGGTTTCGAAGAAGGCCGGGTCATCAACCTGCATCAGGTGGTACACGGAGAATTCGAAGACTTTTCCCATGGCCAGGTCCGATGGCGAGAAAGGAAAGGCCAGGTTCCCGGCCGTGGCAATCCGGCCTTCGTAACCATAATGCAGGAGGGCCGAGCGGGTTACGGCCAGCAGGGCATCGGCCTCTTCCTGGCTCCGGCCGATGGTCTCGATGACAATTCCCAGCTCGTGGCTGGCCGTCTTCTTGACCGGCTCCAGCTCGCCCATCACCCCGTTCTTGCCGTAGACATGAAAGAAAATCCGGCCGTCTTCGGGCTTGATCTTCATGATGTCCCGGGCCCGGTCTTCAACCGCTTTGAGTATGGAATCTATTTTTGAAATCATGATAGGGTCGCGTACCCCGGCCACGCTGACCGAACGGTAACCGGTCAGCCTGACGCCTTCCAGTTTGACCCAGTACCTGTCGGTGGGAACAAACTGGCTGCCACGGACCCGGACCCGTCCCCGGCCAATATCTTCAAAGGAACAGTTGCGCAGGTTGATCACTCCGCCAGGACCGGGCAGTTCGTAGGGGTCAGATTTTTCGTAGAGGGTATGGGCCGCGGCCGACTGCGGGGTAAATTTTCTTTCGGGAGAAAGCGCCTCCAATATGAAAGAATCCTCTTCCAGGATTCCCAGGGCACAGTCCGAACCCGAGCCCGGGGTGGCGGCAATGGCCGCGCACTCCAGAATCTTGCCGAGGTGGAGGGCCAGACCGGGGTCGTAGCCCCGGGAAATGGGCAGGGCGGCAAAAACTGCCGGGTCGTAAGACCGGCCGGCCACCACCACCTGGCAGCCCTCACCGAGCAGCTTGATGAACGGTTCCACCCCCATCTGGGCCACGATGTTTTCGCTCTGCTCGATGACCTCAGGTGTGAGCCGGGGGACAAAGGCCAGCGGCTTTATCCTTTTTTCTTTTAAGGCCTTCTTGACTGTTTCTTTATCCACGTCGCCGTAGGCAATGCCCAGCTTGAAATGCAGGTTTTCTTCCCGGGCTATTTCCCTGACGATGTCAAGGCACCACTCGACATGGGGACGGGCACCGGAGCCCCCGGCTGTGCCGATGACCACCGGGATGTTATTCTCGACTCCTGCCTTGATCATCAACCGCAGGTCACGCTTGACTGCCGACCTGTTGGTGAAGGACTTGCCGGCGCCAAGGTAATAGGGACCGGGGTCGGTTGAGCCGGCATCGGCCGCAATCAGGTCTGGCTTCAGGCTCATCCCTTTCCGGAATGAACTTTCGGGAAAGCCGTAGCCCAGGATGGCCGTGGTTGACAGGATCTTGAAGGGCGGGAGTTTTCTGCCGGAGTTTTTCCTGGTCATGGCCTTCTCTCCCCGTGTTTCATCTTCAGGACCTGGATGATTCTTTCCATCTCATTATTCACAATCATGAAGCCCTCGTCAAAGCCCATGCCCGGCTTGGCCAGCATCCGGTCAGGCCGGGTGGCCATGGCCACGTGGACGCAGGCGATGGCCGAGATGTCCGTTTCGTTGCAGGTCCCGCCCTGGTAGGCCTCGATGCCATGGGTCTTGCAATAGAGGTTGCTCTCGGCCACGTTCTGGATGCCGCCCAGGTCCGGGGTCTTGATCTGGATCATGTGGCAGGCCCGGGCGTCGGTGAACTCGCGGATGTCCTCCAGGGTGTTGCAGTGCTCGTCGGCCACGATTTTGACCCTGGAACCCAGGGCTTCCAGCTTCCGGGTTATCCTGGCCAGCCCTTCCAGCTGCCGGTATTTTTCTTCCAGGTCGACCGGCCCCTCGATGTAGAGGTTGAACCCGTCGGCTTCCTTTTCCAGGGAAGCGATATAATCGGCCACCCGGTCCAGGTCGCCCTCGAAGATCAGGCCGATGGTGCCGTAGACATCAATGTGCAGGTCGGGCCGGTAATCTTCCCGTGGCCTGAGCTTGACTATTCTATCGGCCAGCCAGCGGATGTATTCCCGAAGCTTCTCACCATCGCGTCCCAGTTTGTCCTCGACATTGTTGATCAGGGCGTGGGGCAGGGCGTCGACCTGCTTCAGTATCATCTTGTCGGCGTTGGTGTAACGGTCATCACCGGACTGCCCGAAGATTTTTACCCTCTCCGGAACAATTGGCAGGTTGTATTCCTCGCAGACGATTTCGCATTTGAGTTTCTTCTCGGCCCTGGCCCGGGCATCCAGCAGGGCCTGGCTCAGGCCGTACCTGATAGCCGTGTGGAGCCTTTTGCCCTCGAACCTGAGCTGCTCGAAGCGGTCGGCCATCTTCCGGAAGGGCTCGATTTCCATTCCTTCCAGGAGCGGCCGCAGGTTCTTTTCCATGAACGGCAGGTAATGACCGGCCAGGAACAGCGGGTCCCGGCCGCCCACTCCCGAATATTGCACGGCCGCACAGTCGCCGACGGCCAGCTGGCCATCTTCGAGCTCGAGCACGATGGACAGGCTTTCCCCGGCCATCCGGATGCTCTGGAAACCCTTGGTCACCGGCTTCCCTTCGTAGACAAAACCGTTGGTTCTGGCTCCTTTCTTGATGGCCTTCTGGTCGTCAAAAAAGAAAGCCGACTTACCCGGAACGAACAGGACTCTTTTTATTTTCACTTCGGCCTCCCGACTAATTTGCCTTTGCTGATGGCATAGATATCGTCCGTCACCATTTCGAAGGAGATGGCCCGGCCTTCGGCCTGGGCCCTTTCCTGGAGCCTCTGGCGATGGTAGGCCATGATCTCCTCGGGCAGCGGCAGGTTGCCCTTGTTGAATATCCTGATGAAACCCTCGTTGTCGCGCATCGGGATTATTTTCCCGTGGTTGTAGATGGACGGGGCAAAGGGCACGTCCAGCAGCCCGGCCTCGAAGGCAGCCACGGTGCCGGCGGCCACGTCGCCCTGGCCTATCTCGTAGATCTTGTGCATCAGGCTGCGGACCTCGGCCTTGATCAGTTCGACTTCGGACTTCAGGTCCTCGGGCTTGAAGATGACCTGGTCCTCAACCATGTTGATGGCCTGGCGGGTGGCCCGCAGGCCCTGGGCGTTGGCTTCCTTGGTGGGGATACCCATGGCCTCGTGCGGCGACTTGACGATGACTTTTTCCGCACCGGAAAACCTGGCCACGATGGCCCCCAGGGCAATCACCGAGAAGGCCTTGGCTTCATCCTCCGGAAAACCGCCCATCCACTGGTGGAAGACCGTGGTCAGCTCGAAATCGTCAAAGCCTTCCTGCCGGAAGTATTCCTCGGCCAGCTCCCTGAGGGCAGTAATGGCGGCAACATCCTGGATGATGTTGCCGCCCTGCCCGTAGCCTAAAGTTATCGACCTGACACCCTGCCTGATGGCTAATAATCCTTCTATGATTCCGATGGCGATAGCAATGCATGGGGGAACCAGGGTGCCGGTCAGAGGTCCGAATGGCTCGCGGTTTATTCTGATGCCGTTTTCTTCGTAGAGTCCGACCAGGCGGTCGACGTATTGCCAGTCGCGGATGGATTTTTCCACCGGAACGCGCTTGGCATAGGGAATGTTGTAGGAGATGCCGCCTCCCTCGAAGCTGGTGAAACCGGCGGCCAGGGTTATTTCTGCCAGTAACCGGGCGTCCGGGGTTCCGTGGCGGACCTGGAGTGGCCGGCTGACACTTTCCACCACCCGCCGGCAGCCTTCAACCCCGTGGTTGACGGCCGGAAAGCCGTTGAGCAGCGAGGTGCCGGCCTGCTTGGACTTTTCGATGCCCTTTTCGGCTTCCTCGTAACGGTTCTGCCGGGTGTAGGCATCGATGGTGGTCGGCAGCAGGTCAGCCTGTCCCTCGGTTTCAAGGTAGCGCAGCAGCTTGATATGGTCTTCGATGAGAGCCACGCCGGCCCGCGGCTGGAGGAGCGTCTGGCGCTTTTCCCGGGCCTTCTTCATCACCCAGGCAAACCTTCTTTCTTCGGGGATGGTCCGGTGCAGCTTGATGCCCTCCTCGATGGAGACGTTCTGGCCAGTTGGCCAGGTCTGGAGGACTTCCTTTCTTATTTCGTAAAATTCCTTGAGGTCCAGTTTTTCGTTCTTAATCATGACTTTATTCCTCATCATTCAATTTTTCAAGCGAGGCCACAGCCAGGGCCGTGGCTTCGGCGGGATATTTTTCAACCAGGTTTCCCAGCAGGGAGAAAAGATACTGCCGGTCGGCGTAGAACTCGGGCTTTTCCGGCAGGAGCTTTCTTTCCTGGCCGTAGGTTTTCAGTTTCAGGAGCGGGTGCCGCATTATCTGGGCCGTCGTGGCAGCCGACAGGAACCCGCCACTGCCGATGACCGCTTTGACCCGGCGGAGGTCCTTTCCGGTTTGGACATAAACCCGGCCCTGGGGAGTGTAGGTTTCTTTCCAGCCGCCGATATGGCGCAGGGCAGAATAGAAAACGCAGGTTTCAGCCAGCAGGCGGTCAAAAAGGCCTTCCTCTTCGGACCCGGGGAGGTAGTCCAGGTCGCGGGAGATACGGTCCACGTAGGCTTTAAGACTTTCGGCCCCGAGACCGAGTTCCTGCAGGCGTTCTTCCAGGTAGGGCCAGCCGCTGTCGAGAAGAGACTGGGCCGATACCCTCATCCCCAGGTCGCCTTCCACGGTCCTCTTGACCCTGGGCTCGCGGATACCCTTGAGGACAACCGTATCAGTTTCCAGGTAAGATTCGGTATTGGAGTAAAAATCGGTGGTGGCCCCACCGATATCGATGGCGGCCAGGTCCGACCAGCCAGGTTGATGGACGGGGATGGCCGAGACGAGTTCGAACACGGCCAGGGGAGTGGGCCTGGGCTGGGAACCGAACAGCTCGACTATTTCCGCGAGGCCGCGGCCGCTGACAATTCTTTTCAAGAAAATGTCCCTGATTTTTTCCCGGGCGGGTTCGAGGTTGACCTGTCCCACCTCCGGCATCAGGTTTTCGGTCACGATGACTTCCTTGTTGTTCAGGAGCTCCACCACTTCTTCGGCCACGGCCCGGTTGCCGGCATAGACCACGGGACAGGTCAGGGCCGAGCCGGCCAGCTTCCGGGCGTTTTCCAGGATGTACTGGCTGTTGCCGCCGTCGGTGCCGCCGCTGAAGAGAAGAATGTCGGGCTGGAGTTTTTCCAGGGTGGCGAGGTCGTTCCTGGTCAGGGAGAAGGCGAAGCTGGCCATGACCTTGCCCCCGGCCGACATGGCTGCCAGCCTGGCCAGCTGCAGGGTCAGGTCCGGCACCAGGCCGATGGCCGCAATGCGCAAGCCGCCCTTGGCCGAAGACGAAAAATAAATTTCAGCCGCGCCGACCAGCTCTTTTAAGGGAGTATTCTCATCTTTACGGAGCAGGTCGGTCAGGGCCTGGCTAAATCCACGGACCAGGTTATTCTGGGTGGTGGGGACGGCCAGCCTTTTTTCCAGCTTCAAGTTTTTGTCGGCCAGGACAAACAGTCCACCCTTGGTCCAGGTGGAGCCGATGTCGATGCTGACTATCTTTTTCATGGCAGTGATTTCATCCGGCCTTGGGGTTCCTGGCTTTGGAGGTTCCGGCATCAGTCTCCGGGGATGATTTTTCCGGCTGGCCGGCCTGGTCGTCATTACGGGGGCCGTGCGAGTCCGAGCCGAACCTTGCCTTTATGTCCTGCTTAAGGAGCTCGGCTGCCTTCTTCAGGTCAACGTCCGGGGGAAAGACCCGGTCAAAACCCATTTTCTTGAACTTTTCTTCCACTATTTCGAAGGGAGTTTTCCCGACAACCAGGTTGCCGCCGACGTAGAGAAGAATCCGGTCCAGGCCCTTTTCCAGGCACAGGTCGCGGAAGCCCTGGCAGTCAATTTCACCGTGCCCGTAGAGTGAAGAAACCAGGATGGCCTTGGCATTGGTTTCTATGGCGGCGTTGATGAACTCCTGCTGGGAGACCATGACTCCCAGGTTGACCACCTTGAAGCCTTCGGCCGTGAAGAATAATTCCAGGATCTTGTTGCCGACCGAATGGCAATCGGCTCCGATTACTCCGAGGATGATGGTGTCCTTTTCCATGTTCTTGAACTCCGGTTCCCGGTTGCTTAAGTTCTCAGGCTGCATGGGTTTTATCCTCTCCTGGCCAGACAGAATTTTTCTGAGGTTCAGGGATTGAGAAGCTGGCTGATTCTTTCTTCCACGTAGAGCAGCGAGCCTCGTTCAATCTGGTAATCAAAGGTGATGACCTTGCCGCCCCGCCCGGTGAATTCCTGGACCGCGGCCATGTTTTCTTTCCGGCGCTGGAGCTGGTAGCCGGGGGGAATGAAGACCACGTCAATGGTGGACAGGAAATCGGGCAATCTGTGTTCGTCTTTAAGGAAGAGGCAGGGGACGGGGCCGCTGGCCAGGCCCAGGCTTTTTAGCCGGGCTACCACTCTTTCAAGGAAATTCCGGCTTTCGCAGACTACGCCCAGCCGCTGGACCGGGCTGAGGCTGGCCATTTCGATGATGGTTTCCTGGCTCGGGGAAACGGCCACCTGGATGAGCCTGTCCTTCAGGGAAGGCAGCTTGCCCAGCAGTTCGCTGTAATGGGTGGAGGTGGTGAGTATCAGGTCGAACGGCTTGAGCCTCTTTTCGGAATCTGGGTCGGCCACGATGTCGTCCAGGAGAAAGCGGGCCACCCTGACGTGTCGCAGAAAGGTCAGCTGCCTTTCGAAGATGGATAGGCTTTCCGGGTTACAGTCGATCATGGCCACGTTGAAGTCCTCCAGCCTTTCCTCGCGCTGGATTATGGCCAGGTCGATGAAGGTCTTGATTTCCTGGTAGGAAAAGTTCAGCTTTTGCAGTTCTTCCAGGAGGTTATCAATCATCTTGATGGCCCTTTCTTTCCGGCCGGTGGGGATGACATCCTGCCTGGAAGAAATGAAGGTGCCGCGACCCTGGGTGGTTTCAATAATACCCTCAGTGGCCATGAGCTCGTAGGCCTTTTTCACTGTGCCGCGGGCGATGCCAAGCTGGGCGGCTAGCTCTCTTTCGGTTGGCAGCTTATCGCCTGGCTTCAGCTGGTTTTCATGGATCATGGTGGTTATTTGCTTGATGATCTGGCGATAGGTAGGTACCGGACTGTTTTTGTCAATAATTATTTTGAATTTCATATCGGACCTCTTTATGCCAATATAAATTTGACTGAACCATCATATACCAAAATATACCATTTGTAAAGGGGCCACCGCACGGTGTCCCTTTTTTCGAGACCCGGATACCCGGGGACACTTAAAGATGTCCCCGCGCCTTTCGGGGACACTTTTAGGTGTCCCCTCTTATACTGCTGAAGGGTCCAGATATGTGGGGAGATTTACCAGGGAAAAAAAGGGACACTTAAAGGTGTCCCCTTTTTTCTTTTTTCCTGGCATCCATATATGGGGAATATTTATCTCGATACCTGGGGACACTTAAAGGTGTCCCGGCTTCGTTTAGGGACACCTATAGGTGTCCCCTCTTAGGCTTGCCTGCGACCTGGTATTTTGCTATGCTGCCTCAATACAAGATGAGTATCAACGTTGGATCTTTTCATCCCTGAAGGTGCTAATTCCGGAATTGTCAATGCTGATATGATGATATATGAAAGGACATTCATATGAAATTAAAGAAAAAGGCAGGTAAGCCCTATTTTCTTTTGGCGCTGGTTGCTATTATCCTTTTAGCGCTTTCCTCGCCACAGCTCTTAAAGGCCCAGGCCAGCCAGAACTGGAGGGCCGGGGCTCTGGCCTCCCTGGCCAGCCTGCAGGTTGATAATAAAGACGGCAGCAAGCAGGTCGGCATGGTTTTTCTGGCGGTCAAAGATGGACTCGGAGTGACGAGCTTAGATGTGGTTAAAAATGCCAGCAAGGTCCTGGCCGTATTCCCCAATGGAGAGGAATACGCGGCTACGGGTGTGGTGGACCAGGACGACAAAACTGGCGTGGCCATAATCAAACTCCGGCTTTTCGGAAAGCCGTTGCTCTCGCTCAGAAGCACCGCGCCGGCTCCTGGCGAGCCAGTTTTTTGCGGTGTCAGCCGGGAAGGGGATTTCGGGTTCGTCGAAGGCAAGATTGGAACAAAGGAAGCCGCCGCCGGCCCGAGCCTTTATTCGATAATTGCTGATCTGCCGCCCGGAAACAGCGGGGCCCCGGTCTTTGATAACAAAGGCTCTGTCATTGGCCTTCTTAGCTGGCAGGTCAATGATGGGCAGGGGCGTTATGTCCTGGTGCCGGCCGGCCACATTCTGGCCCTCGATTCATCACTCCCCACCCAGCCCTGGGCCACGGGTGCCGCCAGGGAGGGAACAGAAGCAGCGGCCACGGAAACAGCTTCGCTGGAAACAGTGGATGCCCTTCTGGCCGAGGCCTGCCTGGTGCTGGATAATCTCCGGGTCTTCTATGATTGGGAAGACGTCAGGACGGGCGGCCAGGGGTTTTTGAGCGGCGTTGATAAGGAGCTCTATTCTGCCCAGCAGCAAACTGAACAGATCTTGAAGAAAGTTGCCGGGCAAAAGGTAACCGACCAGCTCCGCAAGGACGCCATCCTGGCCGTGCTGGAAATCGGGAGCAAGCAATACAACGCCGTGGAGGAGTTCATCAAGTCGGTGGTCATCGGGCAGCAGTACAAGGACTGGAACGCCCAGGCCCAGGATATGTACCGCCGTTCCCAGGCTTCCATGGAAACCGTTGAGTCGCTGAAGGCAGCCAGGAAAAGTGTTCTTCGTGAGCTCTATGAAAAATCGCCCGTGTTCAAGGAGAAATTGCCGAAGGCCGTGGCTTATAACTTCATGATTCTGGACAGGCCTTCCAGTTTCAGGCTGGGCGTGGTTTCCTTTGCCCGCAATCAATTTTATATCATGGCCACGAGGAAGGACTCCCTGGCCCGCCAGCTGGACCTGTGGGGTGGCGACAAAATTATCTCGGCCGCAGGCCGGACTTTTGGCCCGGAGGATACGCTCGAAGATTTTAAGCTCATCATAATGAATAACCTCGGCAAGCAGATCGAGGTGGTGGTGGAGCGAAACAACAAGCCGAAGGTCTTGAAAATTAAGATTCCGGCCGAAATCCCGGCCCAGCACCTCTACCGATAAAAAAGGGGACACCTTAAGGTGTCCCCTTTTATATGGTTTTGAGGTTAAATTATATGGGGAAACTTAAGTCTACAAACCGGGGACACTTTATGGTGTCCCGATTTCCCATAAACTGCAGTTTATTCTATAATACACATTCTGTGGACAGTGCCTTGAACTAAGCCGGGTCCCATATTCATTCCTCCTCTACCTGGCCAGTCGGGGATGATTGTTTCAGGAGAATTAGATGCCTCTTAATGGAACCGGACTGAAAGTCCCCAGGAAGCGGACCTGGATCATCATTTTCTCCGGTCTGGCCATCCTCTTTCTGAGTATAGGGCTCTGGTACTTGAATTTGGAAATCCGGCATATCCGCCAGGCGGAAATAGAAAAGCTGGTTTCCATCGCCAACCTGAAAATTCAAGGACTTAACCAGTGGCGCCGGGAGAGGCTGAGCGATGCGGTCAACCTGGCCAAAAGCCCCCTCCTGGCCTCGGCCCTTCAGGCCTGGGTGGCCCGGCCCGACAACCTGAAATTGAAACAGGATATCCTGGACAGGCTTTCCCTGTCCCGCCAGGCCTACGGTTACGCTGATATTCTTGTGCTTGACCCGGAAGGGCGGCTTCTCCTTTCGCTGCAGCCAGAACTTGAGCCCCTGCTGCCCCAGATGAAAAAATACCTGGACCGGGCGCTCCAGACTGACGAGGCTTTCCTGACCGACCTGTACCGCAGCAGTTCCGGCCAGATTGTTATCGACTGCCTGGCCCCGGTAATAGCCCGAGACCATTCCATCCCGGGCATTATTGTGCTCAGAAGCCAGGCAGCCGATTTTCTGTTTCCATACATTCAATCCTGGCCGACGCCCAGCAGAACTGCGGAAACTCTCCTGGTTAGACGAGATGGAGACGAAGTGGTCTATCTCAACGAGCTTCGCCACCGGAGAAACACTGCCCTTAACCTGCGGATTACTTTGAGCCAGACCTCGATTCCGGCAGTCCAGGCTGTCTTGGGCAAAGAAGGCATCTTTGAAGGCCGGGACTACCGCGGTCAGAAAGTTGTGGCCGACCTCAGGTCGGTGTCCAATTCTACCTGGTTCATGGTGGCCAAGATAGATAAATCCGAAATCATGGCCGAGGCCCGCCGCCACGGAGCTGCAGTCATTATCATTATCGGGCTGCTGCTTCTGCTCGGGGCCGTTCTGGCCTTCTTCGGGTATCACCAGCAAAAAATACGTTATTATCGGGCCCTATTTGAAGCTGAGAAAAAACAACGACAGACCCAGGAGGAACTCCGAACCACCCTCTACAGCATCGGCGATGCGGTCATCACCACCGACACCAGGGGACTTATCAGGATGATGAACCCGGTGGCCGAGCGCCTGACCGGCTGGCCGGAGACCGAGGCCGTGGGCCGACCCCTGACCGATGTCTTCCATATCATTAATGAGGATACAAGGTCCGAGGTCCGGAACCCCGCGGAACGGGTCCTTCGCGAAGGTGTTGTAGTGGGCCTGGCCAATCATACCGTCCTCATTTCCCGCCACGGCCAGGAAATTCCCATCGCTGATGCCGGAGCCCCCATCCGGGATCTCCATGGAGAAATCTCCGGCGTGGTTCTGGTCTTCCGCGACCAGACGCAGGAAAGGGCGGCCCAGCGGGCACTGGAGGAAAGCGAAGAAAAATACCGCATCATAATTGAAAATTCCCATGCCGGCGTTCTGATCGTCGGCCAGGATTATAAATTCATCTATGTCAACCAGAAACTGTGCGAAATGCTGGGATGCCCGCCAGAAGAAATCATCGGCCATGATTTCCGGGAGTTCCTGGACGAAGAATCCCTGGCCCTGGTGGCCGACCGTTATGTGCGGCGGCAGAGAGGGGAGGATGTTCCCGGTCACTATGAATTCAACGTCGTCCGCAAAGATGGAGAGAAAAGAAGAGTTGAGATTATCTCGGCCATAGTCAGGGATTCGAAGGGAAAGACGATTACCGTGGCCCAGCTTCTTGATATTACCGAACGGAAGCGGGCCGAGGAAGCCCTGCGGGCCAGCGAGGAGAAATACCGAATTCTTCATGAATTCGCCGGCGAGGCCATCTTCACCTACACCCTGGACCTGAAACTGCTGGAGATAAACCGGGCGGCCTGCGACTTTGTCGGCAAGAGCCGCGAGGAGTTGCTCGGCCAGAACATTCTGGAGCTGGGCCTTTTGCATCCCGATGACAGGGAAAAAGCCTTAGAAAACCTGAAAGCCATTATCCAGGGCGAGCGAAAGATCAACACCAGTAAACTCCGCTTCAAGGGCCGGTCCGGCCAGTACAGCACTTTCCTGGTGACCTCAACCCCGGTGGTCAGAAACGGCGAAATAGTGGCCATAACCAACATCTGCCGCGACATAACCGTTGAGGAAAGGCTTCTGGCCGAACTCGAAGCCTCTGAAAGAAAGTACCGCTTCCTGTTCAATGCCGGAAACGACGCCATCTTCGTTTACAGGTTGACCGCGGACCGTCGGCCAGGCCCGTTCATCGAAGCCAACGAGCTAGCCTCCCGGCTCACCGGCTACACCAAGGCCGAACTGATGGAGCTGACCCCGATGGACCTGGTGGTTCCCGAGGAAAGGGAGCTGGTCCTGGTCTCCAACCAGGAATTAGGCGAGAAAAGGCAGCGCATTTTCGAGCGAACGCTTCTGACCATGGACGGCCGGAGAATACCCGTCGAAATCTCCTCGCATTTCTTCGCCCTCAACGGAGAACCAACCATTCTGTCTATCGCCAGGGACATAACCGAAAGAAAAAGAGTTGAGGCCGAACTCAGGGCCGCCCTGAAGGAAAAAGACGTCATGCTGCGGGAGATCCATCACCGGGTCAAAAATAACATGCAGGTCATGTCCAGCCTGTTGCGACTCCAGATGGCCCAGATCGTCGACAGCCAGGCCCGAGAAGCCTTCAGGAAAAGCCAGGCCCGGATTCAATCCATGGCCATGATTCACGAGAGGCTGTACCAGTCCGGCAGCCTGGCCAGGATCGATTTTGCCGATTACGTGGATAAGCTGGTTACGCATCTTTTTGTGGTCTACGAAATTGACCATGAGCGGGTTCATTTCAAGAACGAGACGGGCCAGGTCGGGCTGGACATCAACCAGGCCATTCCCTGCGGGTTGATCGTCAGCGAGCTGGTCTCAAACGCGCTGAAGCATGCCTTTCCAGGAAAGAGGAAGGGAGAGCTGCTGGTCAGGGTGTTCAGGGGAGACGACGGCCGGACCCATCTTATCGTCAAGGATAGCGGGAAGCCGCTGCCGGCCAGCATCGACATCCACAAATCCAAGACTCTGGGCTTTCAGATTGTTAGCGACCTAACCAGGCAGCTGGACGGGACGCTTCAATACCGGCGCGACGACGGCAACGAATTCGAGATCATCTTCTAAAACGGGGGACACAATACTCATTCCCCAATTTTTATTCCCGATTTTGCCTTTTGCTCACGCCTCCTGAGTATTGGAATGGATTGGGAAGAAGCCCTCAAGCAATACGAGAAAAAAGGTTAATTAATAATCACCCTTTTTCCTGGCGTGATGGGTCGAGCTCGCCATCCTCATCTTGGGCGCTTCATCTTTTTGGTTATGGCTATGGCTGCAAAAATTAAAGCTATTCTCTTCTGCCGTCTGACTCAGGTTATTGTGTAGCCAGAACGACGTGCTTGATTCGCTGGCGCTTCCAGGTATAGGTGATGTGGACCAGGCCATCGCGGGTCTGTATGACAGCCGGATAAGAAAATTCAGAACCCGGCTCGTTCTCCAGTTCAAGAACTGTTTCCCAGGTCCCGCCGTTACGGCTTGAGGCCACGGCCAGCCTGTGCCGGCCCTGTTTTATCGGGTTATAGACAAGCAAATGCCTTCCGTCAGCCAGGGTCAGGGCGTCGATTCCGCTGTCAGGATTGGGAATTTCTGTCGGTTTAAGCCTGGACCACCTGGCGGGATTTCCGGGCTCAGACCAGGCTTCCATCAGCACGCCCTGTTTTGACCGGCAGAGTATTTGAAGGCGACCGTCCGCATGCTTCAGGATGGCCGGTTGAATGGCCTGGATCGCCGGCGGTTCGTTGAGGGAAGGGGTGCGGTTCCAGCTTTCCAGGGGGTTATCTGTCCATTCCATGTGCACCCGCCAGTCCCTGTCCTCGGTGCTCGAGCCGCAGAGCAGTGTGCCATCGGCAAGTTCTATGGGCTTATTTTTTATGGGTCCCAGGAATCCTTCGGGCAGCCGGTAGGCCCTGCTCCAGGTCCGCCCGTCATCCCTGGAAATCTTTACCATTCCCCACCAGCCGGATGGACTCGGACCAACCTTATAGAAAAGGAGAAGTTCACCGTTTCTCTTCTTGAAAAGAACCGGGTTCCAGCAGGCAAAGCGTCTGTTAATGCTCGGGACCCCGAAATGCTCCTTTTCCGAAATCATCATTCCGCCGTCATCAGCCGGGGCTCTCTCCAGGTCGAGCGTTTCGGGCAAAGCTTCTCGCACAATTTCAGGTCTGTTTTTCCACGTAATCAATTTTTGGCCATCTGGCCATGGTTCTCCGGCCTGACCCGGTTTTTCTGGAGTTTCATCATCCACGATTCCGGTGGCCACCTCCACCGGTGCCGACCATCCATTTCCGTTGAACCGGGCCATCCATATCCCGACGTCGTCTGCGCCTTCGGCCGAACCGCCAAACCAGGCCGCCAGCAGCCCATCGTTGGTCTCGACGATGGTTGAGGCGTGGCAGGAAGCGAAAGGAGCCTTCTCAAATATGAATTCGCTTCTCCGAATTTTGGCCATGGGCGCCGGCCTGGGTTTATAGACCCTGACATAATCAAACACCACCTCATCCGGAAACTGGCCCCGGGCCGGGTCGCCACCCCAGCCGGTCAGCTCGGTTGACAGGATGAGGTACTGCGGCCGGCGCGAAACGGCCGTCCTGGTCCTCCAGGTTTCCTTCCCGTCAATGTAGAAGATATATTCAACCGGCGTCCACTCCAGGCCGAAGGTATGAAAGCCCGTCTCGATGCCGGCCACGGGAATTTCTGCACCTTCCTGCCGGTGGTTTTGGCCGTAACCTCCCCAGTGCACGGTGTGGTAGATAAGGCCCGGCGTCCGGCGGTGGTATTCGAAGATGTCTATCTCGGCACCGCTTGCGGCCGGCTCGCCGCCCTGGCCCATATCGGGCGATTGCAGCCAGAAGGCCACGTGCGGCCCGACCTGGCTGTTCATCCTGGCCCGGCACTCGAAGTATCCATAGGTGGTCTCAAATAAGCCCTGGGTTCCAAGCTGGCCCACGTAATATTTGCCATCATCCTCCTTGATGACACTGATGACTACATGCCCGCGGCCGTCGAGCTTTATGGTGCGGCGGGAAACCGTGGCCAGGGCCCTGACTGTGCCCTCGGCCCGGAAATTCCATTTGCCCGGGTCGATCTGGGTGCCGTCAAATTCATCCTGCCAGATAAGCTCGTAGCCGGACAGGATATGGGCCGGCGTCTGCGGTGAGAGGTTAACCTGCATGAGCTGCGTACCGTTTTTGGGTCCAGTTCCGCAACAAATTAAGGCAGGGCTTAAAATGAAAGCCAGGCTGATCCACAGCCCAGAAAGCAGCAATCTTGATGTCCTAATATGCAGGGCCTTTTCGCGGTTAAAACTTCCTGACCTCCTCAGGAGCATTATGATATTTTTGTTGAAAAACCTGGCCAGCGCGCTCTTGTCATCCATGCTTCTTGGGCAATCGGAACTATATTATAGCTACAATTAACGTCGAGATTAAAATATTCCTTCGGGTGTGGTCGTTGAGAATTGGGGGACACAAGAGTGTGTCCCCTTTTTCGCCTCTTAATCAGGGTCCTTTTTTAATCTTTTTTTATGCCTAGGATGCGGGCCATATTGGCAGCGGGGTCCAATTTGACCTTGATGCGCCCGGGCATGGCGCTCAGTATCGGGTTGACTCCGGGGCCGTGCCCCGAATAATCGCTGAAGCCGTGGATGATAGTGCCTATGGTGACCGCCCCTTCGTAGCGGCCACGGCCATAGTAATCATAATGGTCCCTGATGGCCACTATATCACCGAGCCGCAGCTTCTTCAGGTTGAACTTCTCCACCGCTTCCGGGCAGGTAGTCTGGATGTCATAGTCGATGGCTTCGATTCCCTGGCCGCCGATTCCCGAGCCCATAAGATACCCGGGGACTTCCATCACCACCGGCACCACCAGCTGGTTGCCCTCAACCACGATGCCAATTTTTTCCAGCGCTTCCGGCGAAATCTTGTTTACCCGGACATCCTCAAATCCAAGAATCTTCAACCCGACACCCCGCGCCTTAACCTGTACCCGGTCGTTGATGGCCAGTTTTTCCTTGACTTCCGCCGGGAACCAGACCTTGTCGTCTGAGCCGGCGTGCCGGCCGATGTAAATGCCCTTGCTGCCGCGAGCTTCGCCGGAAACCACGACTGCCTCGTTGCCGATGCAGGCCAGAAGGGCCAGGGCCGTTTCCATTGGACTCTGGCGGTCGCGTCCCTGGATGGTGACATCCGGTTCAACGTGGTCACCCTCGGCCCAGCCGTAGGTTGTATCGCCGTAGTTCACGTTGTAATTTATGGAAGCCATGCCAATCCCGAGCTTTGATTTCCCGTCAAACCCGGGGGAGTAATCGAGGGCTCCGGCCGGTTGAATAACGCCTTCCACGGCAATGGTCAACAGCTCATCCTTGTTGGTTTTGATCGGGCCCTGGTAAGGGGCCTTTTTCGCAACCGGCTGGGCAGAGGCGGCAGTTGAAATTTCTGATTTCACGGTCTTTTTAGCGGATACCGGCAGGCCAAGCAGCCTGGCCAGGTTAGCTTCGCTGTCAAGCCTGAAGGTCAGCTTTCCGGTCTGGCAGGAAAGGACCGGGGTCACCCCAATTCCCAGCCCGGAAATATCGCTCGGCCCGCTAACCACGACCCCCACCGTGCCCGCGCCCCTGTAATAGCCTTTGCCATAATTGCACTCGATGTCTTCCAGGAAAACCAGGTCGCCGAAGCGCAGCTCGTCGAGTCCGTATTTTTTGATGTCTGGCGGATAACAGGTCTGGATACTGAAATGCCCGAAAAGGCTTCCCGCCCCCGGACCGGAACCAACGATTTCGGCCGGAATCTTCTTCACCACGGGGACAACAAGTTTCCCCTCCTGAACCTGGATACCCATCTTTTCCAGAACGCCCGGCGACAGGCTGTGGACGAAAACTTCCGGGAAACCTTCAACCTGCAGACCGATGCCCTCGGCCTTGACCTGGAGCTCGTCACCGTAGGCCAGTTTTTCCCTGGTTTCGCCATCAAAATTGACCAGTACATAGCCACCGAATTTTCCGATGACCACACCCTTCGCTCCACGGGCTGCGCCGCCGACCACGCGGACCTCATTGCCGATGGCGGTGTTGGTCAGCCAGGCCTGGCGAAACCTGTCTTCGCCGACACCTTCGGTGGCCACGCCCACGGTGACCTGGTCGGTGGCCGCCCAGCCGAAAACCGGATCACCCAGGCTGAGCGTGTAATTTATCCCGGCCACTCCAATGGCCATCTTTGGCCGGCCGTCCCAGGTGGTGAGATAGTAGCGAGACGGCTGGGGATGGGCCACCTGTCCCTTAACGGCCATGACCACCAGCCTGTCCTTATTGGTGCGGATGCTTTCAGGGCCGGGGATGGCCAGGGCGGATAGAGGCAGCATTGAAGAAACAATAAGAAGAATGAGGATGATAATAGGTATTGTTAAGACTGGCTTCATCAAGCCTTTGAGTTCTTTGCTCGAGGCCCTGTGCCTTCTGGGTTTCATTCTTACGGATTCAATTACAGGGAATTTTTCTACTGACATTGTGTCCTCCTGATTGAATTTTCATATATCACTATATTAATTTTTCCCCTTATTATAGTTTTGTTTCCAGCAGACTATCAATAAAAAAGACAGCCTGGAAGCTATGGGTGCTCGGCGGAGGACGGCACAATAAAGCGACGGCGGTGCTGGATTCACTTTTTTGACACAGGAGGCAGACTGAATCGTGGGTAACCAGCCCGGTTTTGAATTTTCCGCTCTGGCCTTGTCTGGTAACACCCGGGATCAGTCCAGATAATGAACCGCTCTTAATCCTTTGGTATCAAATTATGACCGTGACTTCGGGATTTTCTTAATAAGGAAATAGTCGGTGTCGAGATTTCAGTTCCGCTCCAGTCTCTGCCTGATATCTAACTTGGACCGGACCAGCGGTTGGGGAAGCTATTGTTTTCGAGTGCCCAGTTAGACAGGCCAATTAAGCTTGGGCTATGGCCAATAAAACGTACGCTTGATTGAGGAGGGATGCCTTGAGCCGCTCCCTCTTTTCAATCAAACTTCTTCAGGTCAATGGCATTAAAGAAATCATAAAGGATATTGGTGTTTTCAATTTTAGTCCCTCGGATGGTGATCAGGAACCTATCCTTTATCAGGACCTGCAGCTGGCCATCTTTGTTCCGGTAATCGTATTCTTCAATGGCTGGAAGATTATCGATCTTGGTGGTCTTGACGTAGTGCCTGTCATCTTTGGCCGAAAAACCCATCTGTACCATCTGCTGGAATTGTCCCATCGTCCAGGCGATGCGGGCCGTATCCAGTATCAGGACGTGGACGCGGGCCTCACCGGAGCTGTAATCAGCTTCAGCCATGGAAGTCTGGCCCTCACCGTAGGTGAACTGCTGCCCCCGGACGTTGCTCCTGGTCCAGCCTGACTTCTCGGGCAGCAATTGTTTCAGCACCTCGAAGTCGACGGCGGTTACCTTTTCAGCCGTTTTTTCAGCTTTCTCCGCTGGTTCTGATTTTGCTTCTGCTGCCGGTCGTTCCGTCTTGCTAACGGTTTTCTCGGGCTTGTCACTTTTCGTTTCTTCGGCCTTCTTGCAGGAAAAGGTCAAAACCAGGAGCACAACAAAAAGGCACGTAAAAAATTTCTTCATTTTTCCTCCCCATAATAATAAATCTCAAGACCGCGGGAAAATTTTTCCCTCCTTCCTATGGAACACGGCGGAATTTAATAAAAGCATAGAATTTATTCGACGGGGGTGTCAAGGAAAAGGTTTCATTCCGGTCAAGACATGGTATCCAGTCTAATGGGTCTGTTTGGAAGCGGCGCGGTGGTAGTCCGGCCATAGGGATTGGGGTGGAGGAAGCGGGGAGATTTATCAGGTTGGTACTTGAAAAAGC
>JABLWX010000006.1 GCA_013178315.1 Candidatus Aminicenantota bacterium | reverse complement strand
CCCAACAACAAGGACTACACCACGGCCACCATCACCAAGGTGGTCGGCGGCTACACGCCGGCCTGCCTGGAAGTGGCCAAGGCCCTCTACGACCAGGTGGTTACCCGCACCGTCCCCGTCTCCTCCACACGGGCCGCCGAAGCCACCAAAATCCTGGAAAATACCTACCGCGCCGTCAACATCGCCCTGGTCAACGAGCTCAAGATGCTGTTCGACCGGATGGGAATTGACATCTGGGAAGTGATTGAAGCGGCCAAAACCAAGCCATTTGGCTTCCAGGCTTTCTACCCTGGCCCCGGGCTCGGCGGCCACTGCATCCCGATAGACCCCTTTTACCTTACCTGGAAGGCCCGCGAGTACGATTTCAGCACCAAATTCATAGAGCTGGCCGGGCAGATAAACGTTTCAATGCCATACTACGTCATGAACAGAACGATGGAAGCCCTCAACAGCCAGGGCAAGAGCCTCAGGGGGGCAAAAATCCTGATACTCGGCCTGGCCTATAAGAAGGACGTGGACGACCCCCGCGAATCCCCCTCCTTCAAGCTGATTGAGCTCCTTAAAAGCCGCGGCGCCGAGGTCGACTACAACGACCCGTACATACCAAAGCCGCCAAAGACCCGCAAATGGAAGTTAGAGAAGGATTCGGTCCCGCTGACTGAAAAGAACCTGGCCTCTTACGACTGCGTCATCATCGCCACCGACCATTCAGCCTACGACGCCGCCCTCATCCACCAGCACGCCAGGCTGATCGTTGACACGCGGAACCTTCTGGGCCGGGCAGGAATCAAATCAGACAAGGTAATAAAAGCCTGATGCCCGGGGGGACATGATGCTTTTTTCTTTGCAATCATCATCGACCATTCTCAGTAAAAAAGCTTCGTGTCCCCCGTTTTGCGAAGCGTCGTGTCACCCGTTCTCTCGGGGACATAAACTGCTTCCTGATCAATCAGCTATTAAAGTTTATTCTATCCGAAGCAGTTTGTGTCCCCTCTTTCTTCCCGGGGACATGAACTTTTTTACCGAGAAATCATCTTTTATAGTCCATTCTCTCCCAAAAAAGTTCGTGTCCCCCTTTCTTCCCGGGTCCCCTCTTTTGACGAAAAACGAGAAGAGGTCTTACTATGAAAAAAATCCTCATCACTGGAACGGCAGGCTTCATAGGCTTCCATCTGGCCGAGAGATTGGCCCGACAATTTCCCGATTATGAAATCACCGGTCTTGATAACATCAACGATTATTACGACGTGACTCTCAAGCTTGACCGGCTGAAACACAGTGGCATTTCAAATGACACTATTTCTTATAACAATTACGCCCGGAGCACAAAATATCCTAATTACAAGTTCATTAAACTAAACCTTGAAGACAGAGAAAATATTTTATCGCTCTTCTCAAAAGAAAAATTCCAGATTATTATTCATCTTGCCGCCCAGGCCGGGGTTCGCTACAGCCTGAAAAACCCTTACACTTACATAGACAGTAACATAACCGGTTTTTTGAATATCCTCGAAGGATGCCGCAATAACCTGCCAGAGCATCTGATTTTCGCTTCCTCCAGCTCAGTTTACGGAGCCAATCAAAAGATGCCCTTTTCTGTTCACGATCACACAGATCATCCGCTGTCACTCTACGGCGCAACCAAGAAATCAAATGAACTTATGGCCCACGCCTATTCAAATTTATTTGATATACCCTGCACGGGCCTCAGATTTTTTACTGTCTATGGCCCCTGGGGTCGCCCTGACATGGCCATGTTTTTGTTCGCGATGGCCATAATGGAAGGGAAACCTATAGAACTCTATAACTACGGCAAAATGAAAAGAGATTTTACCTATATCGATGATATAGTGGAAGCCATGGTCAGATTAATAAATAAGCCACCCGAAAAAAATAATTCCTGGGACGCAACTGATCCCGACCCCTCCTCAAGCTTCTGCCCCTACAGAATTTTCAACATAGGGAATAATTCGCCGGTTGAAGTCAGTTATGTGGTGGAACTTCTGGAAAAATACCTGGGGAAGAAATCAGAAAAAGTATTGGTTCCCATCCAGCCTGGAGACGTCCCGGCCACAATGGCAGATGTGGATGATTTATGGCATTATGTTAATTTCAGGCCGGCCACCTCAATAGAGGCTGGAATTGAGAAATTCATAAACTGGTTTAAGAATTTCTTTAAAATTCAATAAGCTGAAATAAGTATATGCATTATAAAATTCCCGGGATTTTAAAAAAACAAACCATCACCCAGGCCGCCCTGATTATCGCCGTAATTTCCTTCATCAGCAAATTTTTCGGCTTCTTCCGCGAAGTGCTGGTGGCCAAATATTTCGGCGCCACGGGCCAGACCGATGCCTTTCTTGTGGCCATGATAATTCCCGGAATGATCCTCGGCCTGTTTTCCGGCGGATTCGCAACTCTTATCATTCCTTCTTATCTTGAAAAAAAAGCCCGGAGCCAGGAAACAGCCCGCCGTTTTGTCAACTCGGTTTTTATGGTCTGGGGAGCCATATTCATCTTCCTTTCCGTGCTTATTTTCATTTTTGCACCCTTTTGCGTCCGCATAGTTGCCTATGGTTTCAAAGGTGAAACATTCAACCTGGCTGTCACTCTAACCAGATATCTCATAGTTTCAGGCCTTTTTACAGTTTTTACCGGCATGTTTACCGGTCTTTTTCAGGCTGAAAAGCAATTCTTTTTGCCTGTTTTCGCTACTTTTCTGGGCAACATCGGCCTGGTCTTTTCTCTCTTCCTGCTCCATCGCCATCTCGGTATTCATAGCTGGACCTTAGGGCAAATCTTTAATTCAGGTTTTGCTTTTTTTGTAATGCTCCTCATTCTTTACTGGCGCTTCAGGTTCTTCCATTCTCTGAGCTACAGCCAGATAGACTGGAATGAAATAAAGAATTTCGCTCTTCTTTTAGTTCCCCTTGTTATATCAGGCGGACTTTCAGCATTGAATCAGATTATTGATAAGACAATCGCTTCGAGCCTTGATGCCGGGTCAATAGCTGCTCTGAATTTCTCGACAAGAATCTGGCAAATACCTATTACACTGCTGGCTATACCGATTGCCACCGCCGTCTTCCCGACTTTCTCCGAACTGGCCTTAAACGGCACCTCCAAAAAGGAATATGAATCCCGGCTGGACCGAACCCTGAGCTATATGTTCTATCTCACAATTCCTTCAACGGTATTCCTGTTTTTTCTCTCAAAGCCGCTGACAAGATTATTCTTTGAAAGAGGCGCTTTTGATGCTCGGGCTACAGCCCTGACCTCATTTGTCCTCAAAATGTATGTCCTCGGTCTCTTTGCTCACGCCATATCTCCCATACTGGCCCGGGCTTTTTACTCCTTTAAGAACACAAAAACCCCGCTCATAATCAGCGCCATCTGCATCTCCCTTAACATAATATTGAATATCCTTTTATCAAGATTGCTGGGCGCTGCCGGCATAGCCCTGGCCACAAGCATTGTTATGGCGGTCAATATAATGCTTTACAGCCGCTTTCTCAGACGATACTTAACTGCTTTTCGAGCCGAACTTCACTCCGATATTTCAAAAATTATCATAAGCTCTCTTCCAATAGGTCTTGTCTGCTATTTTTCCCTGCCCTTCCTGGGTAATATTTCCGCAGCCTCCCCGCCAGGCTTTATCTCTCTGGCAATTAGAATCTTTGCAGTCGGCTTAATTTCAACTATACTGTTTTTTATTCTAAGCCGCCTATTCCGCCTCGAACCCTATTTATTCTTAAAATCCTATACCTTAAACCTGATAAAAAAATTATTGCCAAAATAAAAAAGCGCAGGGGCTACAATTAGCAGCCCTCTGCGCTTCTCGGCTCCTTAAATGCTATTTTTACTCAAAAGGCATCATAGTTCCATTACATCGAGCAAAATTTTGTTTATTTTGTGAACATCGAAGCGCTCTTCAGCCAGTCGCCTGCTTTCTCGACCCATCCGCTCAATCAATTTTGGTTCATTGATAAATTTTCCCATGCTTGAAACCAGAGCATCTACATTACGAGGTTGAACAAGATAGCCATTTACTCCAGTAATCACAGTTTCCCGGCATCCAGGCACATCAGTGGTAATAACTGGTCTGCCCATAGCCATAGCCTCCTGAACACTTCTCGGTACACCTTCACGGTAGGAAGGAAGCACAAAAACGCTTGCCTGGGAAATCCACGGACGCACATCGGAAACATGACCTGGCCATTCAATTATTCCTTCAGTTACCCATGCTTTAACCTCTTCCTCTTTAATAGACCCTGGATTATCATCAAGTCCTCCCAAGAGGACGAATCTTGTATCTGGATACTTTGTTTTCACCCTTCTCGCAGCTTCCACAAACTCAATAACTCCTTTTTCTCTTAGAAGTCTGCCTGCCATAAGAAATGTTATTGGTTCTTCAAAAGGTGGAGTCGGGCAAAAATATTTCAGATCGACTCCAGTTGGTCCCAGCAAAAAAACTTTGTTTTTGGAAACAATTCTTCCTTCCACGAACTCATTAAAGTCATCTTTATTTTGAAAAAATACAAGGCTTGCTTTTGATAGAGCAAGCTGATAAAGCCGTTGCCCAACCCCTCTAAGAAAACGAAATCTTAAAGTATCCTTCTTATCAGAAATTATGAATATGTATCCCAATCCTGTAATTAAGGCATATCTTTTAGGCACTTTTGCAAGCCAGGCAGCAAACGTCCCATAAATTACCGGCTTTATGGTGTAAGCCAGAGACACATCAGGCCTAATACGTCTCAAATGCAAAAAAAGGTTCAAAAAACTTTCGAGGTCCTTTACGGGATTAAGACCAGTACGATAGAGGTTATAATCGACAGGTTTAGCTCTCATAGATTTAATTGCCTCTAATGTGTCTGCGTTGTAATCGGGGGCAAATGCAAATACCTCATGTCCCCTTTCCACCATCGCCCGGATAAGCGGCCCCCGGAAATTTATAAGCGAACTAGCAGCATTGCTTATCACTGCTACTTTCATAAAACTCCCGCTTTTTCAATAAATAATAATGCAAGGCTTCATATTATTACGAACCCTTGATCCGTGCTTATGAAGAGGGCTGCTCGGAAGCCACAAAAATAATCATTTATAATAAGAAAATAAAGTCGGCTTCGTTGCATTAAATTGATTAATAAATATGCCCTACTTTGAAAGATAATTCCAATAATATATGAAGATCGATGTGTTTTCCTTCTAAATATTATATTCTATCTGGTCTTCTCTTTATAATCCTCGCAGGGACTCCGACAGCAACACTACATGAAGGAATATCATGAGTTACTACGGCGCCTGCCCCAATTACACTACCAGAACCTATACAAACTCCTGAAAGTATGCGAACACCTGCCCCAATCCAGACATCATCGCCAATAGTCACTGGAGCAAGAATGATAGGAGCCTCTCTAATTTTCTCTGTTGGTACCGCATAATTATGATTTGATGACATAATAGTCGTTCCGTGTGCAATCGAGACATCATTGCCAATAGTTATTCCTCCTGCAGCATCTAGATAACACATCTCATGAATACTTACATTAGATCCAATTAACAAATTCTTAGGTAAAAACCCCTTCGAATATAGCGACATTTTCACCGCAGCTCTTAGATAAACGTTTAAGTAGAACATATCTCAAACCTAACCCAAACATACCAGGAACATATCGAACAAGAGAAAAAATACCACGCACTAAAAATATAGGTATGACCCTGAGTATCATAAAAAGTAACATGAGGAAGGGTGAAGCATATTTGAATAATTTTCGACCTCTCATCTTGTGGAGCTCCTTTCTTCAAGTATCAAATCAACTATCTGTTGCATTTTTTTAACTTGAGCGTCTACCGTATAATTTTTGGCCAATTCTTTTGCCGATTTGGATAGTTTAAAACAAAGCTCACCGTCTTTTGCAAGCATCTCTAAATAATAAGCAATCTCAATAGGATCAGGCTTTGATAGGAGGTATCCCGTTTGCCCATGAAGGACAATCTCTCTTATTCCGCCAACATCAGTGGCTACGACTGGTAAACCATGCGCCATTGCTTCTATTATGACCAAAGGCAAACCTTCCCCTTGACTACTGGGTAACACTAAAACGTCCGCGTCAGAATAAATTTGGTATAGCATAGCGGGCTCTGATATGAAACCTGTAAATTTAATTATAGCCTGCAGGTTAAGGGCTTTCACCTGGTTCTCAAGAGTATTATGTAGCGGTCCCTCTCCAACAAATACAACATCTAACCCTTTTACTCTATCTGTGATAAGAGATATTGCTTCAATAAGTATATTAGGATTTTTCATTTGAACTAACCGACCAACATAAAGTACCGTAAATTTTTCATTATTATGCCTACATCTTTTTGTTTCACTTGGTATCTTTTCTAAACGCGTATCTGATATAGCAATTTCATTTTCAAAATATTTTTGAGCCAACATAGAAGAAACTGCCGTACAATATGCAGCTCTACTCGTCATTGTTTTTAGCAATATTAATCCAGTCTTCCTTATAAATCTGCTTACTATCGAGCCAAGTCGTCCACTTCCTAATTTTGTTTGTAATTCAGAGATTCCTTCTGGATCTCCAATTAACTGAATTATAAACGGAATGCGGCGAATAACACATAAGGGAAAAGCTAAAATCGCAGACAAATACATCATTCTAAGAATAACAATATCAAATCCGCGTAGATGTACAAATATTTTATAGAATATTTGAGGTATTTTTATTATTAAATTTTTTAACTCCCAATTTGGTAAATTAATAAATTTAATCGTAGGGCTATTAATCACTCCACTGAATTCAGAATTGGCTTTTTTTATTTTACGGACTCTTCCAAATACTGTAACGTCAAAATATCTCGAAAAACCATCTAATAATTCGCGCCGAAGGTTAGCACGCGTAAAGTAATTTCCGTTATCGTCTACGAAATATACTTGATCTACTATTATAGCGATTCTCGGCTTCTTTATGGATGTTCTTCTTAGCGCTATTTTACCACTAATTTTATTTCTAACATTCATTCTTTTCTCTCCTTACTAATCTGATTTGCTTTTCTATTAAATAGCTCTTTCATATAAATTAGTCAGTTCTTTCACAACATAATCCAATGAGAATCCGCTCTCTTCAAATTTAATTTTTATATATTTTTTATTAACAGAAGGCTTCCTTTCTATTATCGATATTATTTTTTGCGCCCAACTTGAAGGCCCTATTTCTAAAGCTAAAAATGTCACCAATTCTTCAACTACAGAAACCTCATTTGTAATTCTGTCTGACAGTATAACAGGTATTCCAGCAGCTTGTGCTTCCAATGCGGCAACAGGCAGCCCTTCATATTTTGATGGCATTATAAATACATCAAATAAATTCATTATCGCACTAGCATTATCGACGCTACCTAATAATCTTACATTATCGAATAAGTTATATTCTAAAATTTTTTTCTGAATTAAATTTCTTAAAGGGCCATCGCCTACCAAAATTAGATAAAATCTATTATCTATTTCTATTAGATTTTTCATTATAGCTAACAAATATATATGGTTTTTTTGTTCATGAAATCTCGCAACATTGCCAATTATTATTTTTTTATTTTTTATATTATATAAATCATATATCAGGTTATTATTAGCATTTTTTATTTCACAATTATCAACGGCAATTCCACATCTTATAATTTTAAATTTATTTGATTTTAAGGCCCTCGTCCCAAATAATTTTTCACCCGCATCGTTAGACACTGCTAATAAATAATTACTAAAAATATTAATAAATATCCTCATAAATCTCCTATATAAATTTCTAAAAAAACTATCCGCTTGTCCATCCGATGTAATGTGACTGTGCGAAATGAATAATTTAGCACCAACTAATTTTGATACGAATGATAGAAAGCCACAAAAAAAATGGACATGGCAATGGATAATATCATATTTTTCTTCATTTATAAGATAAAGATAATCTTTTAAAAAAGTTATCAAGGCCATTTCTTATATTCAATACATATACTTTGCTCCCATTTCTTCGGACTTCGTTAGCGTATACTCCTTCACTATTGCCCAAGCAACAAAAATCAAAACGATATCGATTCTTATCAATTTTATATGTCATCCTTTTAAGCCATGTTTCAACCCCTCCTCTATCAAGCGATCCAATTATATGCAATATTTTAATCATATATATTACCCCTTCTTTTTTAAAATACCATTTTTTATATTAATTTTATTGGATATATATATTGCGAGAAAATAAGTAGGTATCGCATAATAAAATAAAGCCCTGACATTAGCTATAAATGAATTCCTAATTGTTGTTATTGAGAAATAAAAAAATGTAAGCACAAAACAAGATAATATTATATTATTTCTAGCGTTATCAGATTCTAATAAAAGAAAAACATATGCATACAAATATCCTAAAAGTAACAAAAAAATAATTCCAAACCAGCCGAAGTTTATATAAGCTTCAGCTATCAATGAATAACCTGGACCATACCCTAAATTTAAAACACCCATAAGCCAATCACCTAAATTAGCTTCTCTATAGCCTATATGAATATCCCAAAAGCCCAAATTTGGAATAATGGTAATTAATGAATATAAATAGGATTTTCCAAACCTATATTGGTATTCTCCTGGAACTAAATTCATGGTCATTATTAACGGATACATACTTCCGCCAATTTCTGAAATTGCCTCTATTGCTTTATCTCCCCTTCCTATATAATTGGTTGTATATTTTAAAAATTCTGGGATGCTTTTATTAGTCATATGCCTGTAATCTCTAATAGCTGGGGTCCATGTTAAAACCACAAATAAAATTATTATAAATAATATTATCTGTTTTCTATTTAATTTAGTCCTATAATAATGCCAAATAATTCCCAATAATAAAAACCAAATATATGCTTCAAATCTCCTTCCAATATAAATATCGAGTATATTTTTTATAAATATTGCAATACTTAATAAATAAAATATTTTTGTTTTACAATAACCAATTAATAAGCTAATAAAAGCTGGCGTTAATAATGAAGAAAGTATTATTACAGATGCTCTTTCGCCCGTTCTAATAAAATTAGGATCATAATAAAGAAATTTATATCCATAAAAAGAAGAAAATTTTATTTGATCTCTTATAAAATATAAATATGGAACTATAGAAACAATTAATAATACAAATCCAACTATTCGACAAGAATAAAAATCTTTAATCGATAAGGAGTTATTTTGATTTTTACGTTTAATTTTATTTGATTTAGACTTGGTGGCTTTCACCATAGCCCCTAAATGAAATAAAGATAAACCCAATATGGTATAAAATTGAGCTTTTATTATTTGGTCATCTGAAAATAACATCCTTAGATCATATTTTAAATAAATTCTTAATGCCCATAAAAAACATTGGCCAAACATAAATAAATAACATATTGAAATAAATATTAAATATGGGGTAAATATTTTTTTTGTTTTTTTATTCCATGTTATTATTGCTAAAAAGTAGAAAAATATTCCAAGATATGATAAATAAATTATTAATATTCCTGTTTCTTGGGAAGTTAAATATTTTAGTAAAAGACCTATCACGATTCCTAAAATTAAAATAATTATATATAGACTTATTAAATTTACCTTTAAATTATTTTTCATAGATAACGTCTTTAGTTCCGATCCTAATCACCAAGATAATCTCTCTATTTTTAGCCATATTTAGCTTCCTGATCAAGCAAACATTGCAACATCTTGCTGAACTTCTCTGATTTTTTGATATCCATATTCATTCATTAGCATAATCCTCTACCAATCTCACAAAATATGAATGAATCAACTTGAGTTTGAAGTAATCGATGTGGAATCCGCTCACCAATAGGTTTCTCAATCTTATCTCTCGATTGAATCTCTCCAGCACATTGGTAGACAAGACGCACCTTTATTGCACCTCAGAAAGTTTATAAAAACAAAGCTATTCTTCCAAACCTGTTTTTTTTATCCTTTCTTAGGGCTTTTTACCTTGACTGATAGGTCGGCAGTATTTCTTTAATAATTTTAATAATGTCTTCTTTTGTCGAGCTATTTGAACTCATATCAATTAATAACCCGATCCTCTCCATCAGCCAGTGATCATTTTTCCCGTTAAACCCGATTTCTCTCTTCACAGGCCTGGCCTTAAATATTTTGGGGTGCTCAGTTGGCTCTGAGCCCTCCTCTGCTCCCAATAACTCTTCAAAAAGCTTTTCTCCAGGCCTCAAGCCGGTAAACTCTATTTGAATATCAATATCAGGCTCAAGGCCCTTCAGCCTGATCATTTCTCTCGCCAGGTCAACGATTTTTATCGGCTCTCCCATATCCAGTATGAACACCTCACCCCCCTCACCTGAAGCAGCCGCTTGCAGTACCAGAATAACAGCCTCGGAAGTGGCCATAAAGTACCTCTTCATCTCTGGATGAGTGACAGTAACCGGACCGCCTTTTTCTATTTGTTCTTCAAAAAGCGGAATTACGCTCCCACGGCTACCGAGTACATTTCCGAACCGGACCGAGATAAACCTGGTGCTGTTCATCTTATTGAAGACCTTCAGCATCTCTTCGCTGACTCTTTTACTTGCCCCCATTATGCTCGCAGGATTTATGGCCTTGTCGGTTGATATATTTATGAATTTTTCTGTACCATATTTAATAGCCAGCTCAGCCAGGTTCTTTGTTCCCATCACATTTGTCTTGATGGCTTCTTCGGGAAAATTCTCAATAATCGGAACATGCTTATAAGCAGCGGAATGGATTATGACCTCGGGCCTGCATTTTCTGAATACCTGCTCCATCTTATTTCTATCTCTTATATCAGCTACAACGGGCATAACTTCCACATCCGTTTTGGGCAACCTGTTCATGAGATTAAAAAGTTCCGTTTCATCAATATCGAGAGCTATAACTTTACCGGGACTAAACCTGAGGATTGTTGTTACCACCTCGCTTCCAATCGAACCGCCC
The DNA here is from genome assembly GCA_013178315.1 of Candidatus Aminicenantota bacterium. Taxonomy (GTDB): domain Bacteria; phylum Acidobacteriota; class Aminicenantia; order Aminicenantales; family Saccharicenantaceae; genus Saccharicenans. Next base: position 42,862 of record JABLWX010000006.1, on the reverse strand, counting down.
GCTCCCGTGACCAGGATGCACCTTCCATTGATAAATCCGCTTATTTTCACGAAATCAGTGGATACAGGTTCTCTCGACAGCAAATCTTCAATTCTGATATCCTTGATATCCTTTAGCTCTACTTTGCCATCGACCAGATCGAGGATGCCCGGAAGGACTCGTATCCTTTTGTTCCATCCTCTTTCTTTTAATAATGTAACCAGCTTTCTTATTTCCCTGGAATCGACGCTTGGAATGGCAATTAAAATCTCATCGATATGGTTATTTTTCAATATATCCGGAAGGTCTTCCCTTCCACCAAGAACCTTCACGCCGTGAATCTTCAGTCCGTGTTTAGCCTTATCGTCGTCCACAAATCCGACAGGAAGATAGGGCGACCTCGGATTTCTCATCATTTCACTTACAATGCTATGGCCAGCTTCTCCAGCCCCGATTATCAAGATTCTTGATTTCCCTTTCTCCAGCTTATTTTTTTTGCTCAAGTACTCTCTGAAAATCCTTTTCGAAACGCGTAATGCCATCATTAAAGAGAACGCAATGATAAAATCAATTAACAGAACCGACCGGGGCATGCCACCGATATAGGCATTCATTCTGCTGAGCAAAAAAATGGTGGCTAATACTGAAGATGATAGGAAGGCGGCTGTAATCAACCTGGCCAGATCGAGAACGCCAAAAAATCTCCAGGAAAAATTATACATTCCGAAGAGATATAAAAAAGCGATTTTAACCAATATTGCAGTTACTAAATAGAACAGATATTTATCTATATACTGTTGAGGTATCTGTCCTTCAAACCTCAGCCAGAAGGATGCATATAGAGAAAGAGCAATAATTATCAGATCAAAAAGCAAAAAGAATGCGCGGCGTTTCCATACAGTTGTGGCAAATAAATTCCGTGCCAGAGTTTCAAACTTTACCAAATTCACAACCCCTGATGAAATTCTATTTTCGCTTCTTTTTAGCTTTTTTTATGACATCAACAACCAGTTCAATTTCTTCATCAGTCATGGCAGAGCCAGAAGGCAGACAGAGACCATTTCTGAATATTTCTTCAGCTACATTGCCTCCAAATACCTCACATTCTTTAAAAACAGGTTGCATGTGCATTGGCTTCCATACCGGCCTTGCTTCAATCTTCTCAGCGTCGAGCGCTAATCTGACATCTTCTCTTGTTGCCCCGAACTCTTTTTCGTCAATTAATATACAGGTAAGCCATCTGTTGCTTCTTCCATAAGGAGTTTCTGGTTGGAAAGAAATCCCGGGAACAGCCGAAAGCAACTCTTTGTATTTTTCATAAATATACCTTCTTTTTCCCACCCTATCTTTTAAAACCTTTAGCTGCCCTCTGCCTATAGCAGCCAGTATGTTGCTCATTCTGTAGTTGTAACCAATCTCTGAATGTTCGTAATGAGGAGCAGGATCTCTGGCCTGGGTTGCTAATTTCCGGGCATGGTCGATCAGGTCTTTTCTTTTTGAAACGAGCATGCCTCCACCGGAAGTAGTGATTATTTTATTGCCATTAAAAGAAAAGATTCCGAATAATCCAAAAGTGCCGGCAGATTGCCCTTTATATGTGGCACCAAGGGCTTCGGCTGCATCTTCGATAACGGGGATCTCATACTGTTCGCATATATTCAGTATCGGGTCGATGTTTGCGGGTTGACCATACAAATCCACTACTACTACTGCCTTGGGTTTCTTTCCCTTTTTTACTTTTTTAACAATGGTCTCACATACGAGTGAAGGGTCAATGTTCCACGATTCTTTCTCGCTATCAATAAAGACTGGCCTCGCGCCCAGGTAAACTATCGGATTGGCACTGGCAGAGAAGGTCAGCGTAGAAACAATTACTTCATCGCCATAGCTAACTCCTGCAAGAATCAGGGCTAAGTGTATAGCGGCCGTGCCCGAGCTCAAGGCCAGTGCATATTCTGCGCCAATTGTTTGGGCGAACTCTCTTTCAAAAGCATCCACCATGGGGCCAAGAGGCGCAATCCAGTTTGAAGCGAAAGCTTCTTTGACAAACTCTATCTCATATCCGCCCATATGGGGAGGGGATAAATATATTTTTTTGTTTGTCATGTTCTTTATATTTTTTATTTAGAATAAGCTCTTTTAATTCGCTTAAAGATTTTATTTCTAATTGTGGTAAATAAATTTTATCCTTGGATTTAAAATTTTCATATAAACCATTTCTTTTTATTCTTATCGAAAGTAACCCTAATTTATTTGGCCCATAGAAATCTTTTTTAACATTATCAGCGATATAAGCTGCTTCACTTGGCTTTACCTTAAAATAATTAATCATATCAAGAAATGGCTTTGGGGATGGCTTTTGATAATCTTTAGGGCCTTCACCAGTGCAGATAATCTTGTGAAAATAACCAGCCAGTTTCAGGGCTTCTATTTTGGTTAATTGCCTGAAACATTCTCCATCAGTTACAATGCCCAAGAAATATCTTCTTCTTAGAATATTCAATGTCTTCTTAACATCATTATATGGTTTAATCCTCGGCTTGTGGTATCTATATATATTAATCAGCTCAGCAAGTAATTCAGGGCTGTATATGTTCAAGCCTCTTAGAAGCCTATCAAAAACGGATTTTTTATCCTGCTGAAATTCTCTCAGAAGGTTAGAATAAACCTTCTTTTGGCCAATGCCGGTTCGACTGGCTATCTTTTTTGAAACCTCTTTAAAACCGCTTCTTACGTATTCTATTTCCGGATATAATGTATCATCTAAATCGAATATCAAGAGTTTTATTTCATTAAGTCTTTTTCGCATAAGCCACTAAAATACTTCCCATTTTTAGTGTGTTAGATTTCCAAAAGATTGATTCATAGATTAAGTTTTGTTTTATGATCGGGCAAAAGACCGGGTCGCCAGGCCAGCTCTGTCCCATCCATATTACTTCAAAACCGACCCTTTCCAGAATGCCCCTTAAAGACCGCTGGGTATAGGCAAACAAATGCATTGGTGGCTGGACAAATCCATATTCATTTTTTCTAATCTTAAAGGTTATTTTTATCTTTGGAATGATACCGCTCTGGTTCGGAACATCAATCATCAATACCCCATTTAATTTCAGAAGAGAGCGAACCCTGCTCAGACATTCTTTCGGATCTGGTATGTGTTCCAGGACTTGTTTCATCTGGATGAGGTCAAAATAGCCGTGCTTAAAGTTAGCCTGAAATATGTCTGTTTTTTCTACTTTAAGACCTTGCTCCCTGGCAATCGAAATGCTCTTTTCGTCAACATCAATACCATAGGCATCTAGCCCCATCAATTGGGCGGCATGAACATATAAGCCACTGCCGCAGCCGACATCTAAGAAATTTTTAGTGCTATTCAGGCTATAGTCTTGATAATTACTCTATAATAATCTTACCTTTTTCGCCAGGCTGTTCTTAACCAGCGGGAGATAATCAAAATAATTAGACTTATATCCCTGATTAAAAAAATAGTCATCATATATCCCCGAAATATCTTCTGGAAATGGCGAGCAATAACAAACCTCACAACCTTCACATTTAAGAAAACTGTAATCCGCTGAAGTCTTGATTAGACGAGATTTTGAACTACATATTGGGCATGCGAAAAATTCTTTCATAATGTTTTCTTCTCCCATAATACAAAAACGCTATGCCTTTTTTAAATCGCCTTCAGAAAGGTAAGCAGCATTGTCATAGCGAAGCATATAGCAGCCAACCTTATAATCATCAACCCTTGATATATGGATTTTTTTTCCTTCTATCAGATCTAATATTATTTTTGGAAAATCAGCACCGGCCTGGTATGAAAGCGGATACCCACCGCCAAAGCGGGGATTAATCTCGGTAAAATAGATACCCTTTGCAGTATTAAAACACTGTATGTTGATAACTCCATACGGCTTTAATATTTCAATTATCTTTTTGACTAATTTTGTAATCCCTTTGTTTTTTATCGTAACACCTCTTTCTACTTCACCTGCCCTGACTTTAATCCTCATTCTCTGGACAGCTGCCATAAGGTCTCCTTTAAAATTACATAGAACATCTATTGTTATCTCTTGACCTGAAAGATATTCTTGAACTATGGCCGGTTTAATTTTATTTTTGAAATATGTCAGGCTATTTATATCTTCACATTTTTGAATACCAATTGCAGCTGAGCCAAAACGTGGCTTCAAGATTAATGGAAATGACGATTTGCTTCCTCTCACGAATCTGTCGGCCAGCCAGGTTTTTGGCGCTGGTATGCCATGATGCTTGAAGAGCTGCGCGGTTAGGTATTTATCATAGGCAATAGAAACCACCCTATACTCCGAGATAAGTGGGACTATCCCGTTAGCAATAAATCTTTTCCTATTTCTTGCTATTTTAATAAGCTCAGGATCAATAAGAGGAACCAAAAGTTTTATTCTTTCTCTCTTACAAAGCTCTAATAAAAAATTTATATAATTCTTGCTACTAATCCTGGGGATTAAAAACCCCTTATCGGCAAAATAAAGGGCGGGGGCTGTTCTATCGTAATCAGCCGCATAAACCTTTCCTCTTGTTCTGAGGGCTTTCTTAAATATTTCTATTAGCTCGACCCTTCTACCAGCTGAGGTCAATAAAATGTTTATGTGCGACATTATTTTATCTCTTTGAACCTTGGAATTCAGGCATGGTAGCATGCCCTTTAGCAGATATGCCTTCCATTGCTATGATCTTTAGAATTGTCATTATTAATATTTTTATATCTAGCAAAATATGAATATTGTCCACATACCATACATCAAGCTTAAACTTTTCTTCCCAGGTTATAGCGTTTCTGCCGTTGACCTGGGCCCAGCCAGTTATGCCCGGTTTTACTTCATGCCTTCTTGCCTGCTCCGGTGTATAGCGATCTAAGTATTCCATAAGAAGGGCTCGTGGCCCGACCAGGCTCATATCACCTTTTATGACATTCCATAATTCAGGCAATTCGTCCAGGCTCGTTTTTCGTAGAAATTTGCCAAATGAAGTTAGCCTGTATTCATCCTGTAACATTTGCCCGTTTTTATCTTTAATATCTTTCATAGTTCTGAATTTGTATATAACAAATGGCTTTCCCAAGTATCCTGGTCTCGTTTGTTTAAATATTACTGGACACCCATCTACCATCCAGATACAAAAACAAATAATGGCTATGAAAGGCAATAAAAAGAACAATGCAATTGAAGATAAAAACAGGTCCATAAATCTTTTGTATTTCAGATAAGAATCGGTCTTTTTTTTAACACGCATATCGCGATTTAAATTTACTTCTTAATGAATGAACCTAAATGCAGCCTGTATTTATTAGCGAAATCTCCTGAAGGCAATATCTGCTCGTATCCTTTCATATATCGGCTCACTGCATCGAATTGGATCGGCATGGAAAAGGAAATCACTCTATTTCAATGGTGTTTTTCTTATTTCTTTCTTTTCACCCTTTCCTTACTTCACTCAGCAAATGCTGAGGTGTCCACCCACTCCTTCTTCAGGATGCTCCAGAAGTCTTCGGCCAGGCCGCGCAGAACGTAGTCATAGGGAAGCCAGCCGTAGCCGCGCTCACCCCAGGAGGCGCCCCAGGAATTGCGGATAAGCAGGGCGCCGGTGGTTTTTTGCTTGCTGAACTTGTTGGTGATTTCCAGGCGGTCGTCGTAGCCAACGGCCATTACGGCATGGCCGCCTTCCAGGCGCTCGCGGGGCGAGGGGAATGGAATGCGGCCGTCGGTTTCGGCCTGCTCTATGGAATTATAGACAGAAAAGCCAAAGATAAAGGGAAAACCCTTGGAGAGATAGGTTTTCAGGCTGTGGAGGACTTCATCGGGCCGGGAGCCGGCCGGGTCGTGGCGGAAGTATTTTATCGTCTGGAAGTTCTGGGCAAAGGCATAGCAAAAGGCGGGCGGCTCGCGGTCGAAGGAGCTGTGGTCGTCGGTATAGGGCCAGTAGGATTCGGGTGGAACGCCAAAGAGCACCATGGCCCCCATGGTGGTGCGGAGGTAGGCGCCGGTGTCGCCGCGGAGCTTCATCAGGTTGCGGGTCGTTTTGTAGAGGAAAAGCCGCGAGGCGTCAAGATGCCGACCGAAGGCCCGGCGCTCGTAGTATTCTATGAGGCCAACTCCGGCATGAGCCGTGCAGGAGCCGAGGGACCCCTGGTCTTCCACCGGAGAACAGAATTCGCGGAGGTCGACGGAGGAAGGGAGCGAGGCGGCGTCGGTGCGGCGGCTGAGGGGCGGGAGGTCTATGGTTTTAGCCAGGCTCGGCCTTTTCCTGATTTCACTCTTCAGCCGATCTTCGCTGTCCAGGATGTCGCGGACCTCGGGCGTCCCTTCGTGATAATCGCGGAAGTCGGGACGGTCGGGCAACCAGCCCATTCCGCGCCTGAGACCGGCTGGAGGCACAAAGATTCCCGGGTCGGGATCAGCGGAGTGGCTATTAATAGTTTTCGCACCGGCAGATTCTTTTCCGGCGGTCAGCAGATAAGATTTCTGATTTTCTTTTGTTTCCTTGGGTTTCACCATAAAATCAAATCCCCCTTTCCCTGGTTATTAACTAAGGGCTCTCCGGAAGAGAAGTGCCTTAAATATTTCCCGGTCTTCATCTTTGCTGCAAGTTGACGTTCATAGATGATCTCCGCCCTTCTGCGTTCCCGCTTCTTGTGGATTGGCTTATGGGCTAAATAAGCACTGACCATCGTTATCTTCTTAACTTTTTCAGACCCGGTAGCTATCAGTGAGCCCGACCGGGTGGCCCACAGGCTGGCAAAATTGGGGAATGAGTATCGTGTCCCCCATTTTCCCGTTTCTCATTTAAGCCATGATCCGACTCATAATTTGCCAGAGTACGATAAGCGAGGCAAAAAGGTCCACCAGCAGGACAGCCACCGTGGCTATGAAACGCGCGGCTTTTTCAACGATGGACATCCGGTTCCAGCGCGGGGAGAAGGCGAAGAAGCGGCGGTTGCAGCCAGAGCATTTATAGTGGCGGAGCGAGACGGCAAAGGAAACGGCCTTCTGCCAGAGGCGGCGCGGTCGGCGCTCCAGGCGGTCGCCGCAGCGGGGGCATTTGTGGTCGTCGAGCTGGCGCAGATAAATTCCGTATTCCTGTATCTTCATCAGGCTAACTCCAGGGGAAAGAATGAGGCCGGGTGGCGCGCCGGGGTAGAAGAATATATGAACAGCCATTCATATATTGCACCTGCCGACCGCAGGAAGACAGGATGCCGCGGAACCATGACTTCCGGAGTATCCTGAATCCTGTGCAAAACTTAAAAGCCGGGTGAAATTCATTGCAGTGGCCCGGGGATAATCAATAATCTTTCCGATTTATTATTCATTCAATTGCCCGGGGATTAGCCTTTTTTCCCGGAGCCAGCTTCGTCGGCGAGAAACCAGTTAGCCCACTGGCCGGCTTCCAGCACCATGGCGTTCCAGCCGAAGCCGAAGGCGAAAGCCAGGCAGAAGAGACGGAAGTAAGTCTCAAAGCCGGGTGTGCTGCCCGGGCTGAAGCCGAGACCGGCCGTGTCATCCTTGAACTGCGGGAAGAGCACCAGGGTGAGGATGATGCCGAGAATGAAGGTGGCCAGGGCCGAGTAGAAATAACGGCGGTCAAAGCCGTGGACCTCGCCCTGCCGGAGCTTTCTCAGCCACGGGATGAGGGAGCGTGCCACCACACCCAGGAAAAGCCCGACGATTTTGATGATAAAAGGCGTGCTCATCAGCTCTCCTTAAATCGGGGACGCCTGCTACTGTCCCCTTTTTGGCTTCTTTCTCTCCCCTGTCCGGACCGGGGACACCTGCTACTGTCCCCTTTTGACGGAAATAAGATCGTAAAAGGGAAAAGAGAGCGTGTCCACTGTATTCGCTTTAATTTATTATAATTCAATAATATAGGCAAAAGGGATAAGGCAGGCTACCGCCGGTGCAGGCACGAAGCCGCGAAAAAATGAACCGCGCCAAAAATAGCGCATAAGCCTTTAATCTATAAATGCCGGCCGTGGAAAGCCGGTTGGTTGCCGGGTAAGACGCAGGTAATCACTCGGGTAGATATATTTCCAGGCCTGGCTTGATTCTCAAATGACAGTATTATAAGGATTAGTTTTAAAGGATTAGTTTTATCAGAAGGCGATATATCGAAGGGCGAGAATATAAAAAGCCTGGAGAATGAAAGAGAAATGCGTTGTTCTGGTTGAACTTCTTTCCGGGCGGAGCAACGCCCTGCTGACTTTATCGAACCAACAGGTTCTTTTGGTTCTTTGCGGCTAAAAAATACTGGTTCTCTTCTGTCCCACACAGGTGCAACCATTGAGTACCCCGAGCATTCTCAACGATTCCTTTTGATAAATCTAAGAGCCAGAAACGACACAAACTCAGGCAAAAAGCTCCCCCGCCCCACCGGGCTCCCCGAGGAACTGGTTTCTCGAACGTTCAAACTCCCGAAAAATCAAAGTAAAAAATAATAAATCTGTCATTTTTTGTCAAGAAAAATTTTTAATTTTTTATAGAAAATCACCTGATAAACCCGGGTGTCGATTGTCAAAATATGTTATTATCAGCCAGGAAAATTGTAATGGCGGTATTGGCTATTCAGGCAGCAACCAAGAGCTCAGGAATTGCAAAATAAAAAAAACGGACAGAAAAATTTCGGAAAAATCGGCACTCGAGAGTGTGTTTCCCATTTCAGACGACGGTGCGGTTTTTGCCGGAGGTCTTGGCCCGGTAGAGGGCGCGGTCGGCCCTAGCGATGAACTCGTTGGTGCTGCCGTCTTCGGCCGGGTTCATGGTGGCCAGGCCCAGGCATATGGTCAGGCGGTACGGCGGAGTAATGGATTGCCCGGGGGCTCCGGCAGGTGCGGGGACGGAGGAGTCGTCGGGCTGCCCGTTTATTTCCTTGAAGTTGAGGCTGCATAAATCCGTGGCGGCCACGGCTTCCCGGATTCTTTCGGCCACGATGTAGGCGCCGGCGGTGTCGGTTTCGGGCAGCACTACGGCAAACTCGTCCCCGCCGTAGCGGCAGGCCAGGTCGGAAGAGCGCTGGCAGGAGCGGAGTATGACCATGGCCACTTTTTTCAGGCACTCGTCGCCCGCCTGGTGGCCGTAGGTATCGTTGAACAGCTTGAAATCGTCCAGGTCGCCGATGATCAGCGACACCGGTCGCCTGGCGCGATGAGCCCGCCGCCATTCGTATTCCAGGTAATCGCGGAACTTCCTGTAGTTGGCCAGGCCGGTCAGCTCATCAGTGGCGGCCAGGAGCTTCAGCCGGTCGTTGGCCAGCCGGAGCTCTTCGGTGCGCCGGGCAATCAGGCGTTCAAGCTCGTGCTGGCGGCGGCTGATACGATTGAGACGAATTCTGTACAATCCGTACAAGGCCCCGCTCACGGCCAGAAATTCGAGCAGGTAAAACCACCAGGTGCGCCAGAAGGGCGGAATGATACGGAGGCCGAGCGAAACGCCGTCTTCATTCCACAGGCCGTCAACGTTGGTCGCCCTGACCCGGAAGGTGTAGCGTCCGGGCGGCAGGTTGCTGTAGGAAGCAAAGCGCCTGTTTCCGACGTGGTTCCATCTGTCTTCGAAGCCTTCCAGCATGTAGGCATACTGGTTTTTCTCGGGGACGGTGTAATCCAGTCCGGCAAATTCAAAGGCAATGACCCGGTGCTTCCAGTGAAGAACGATATTTTTCGCCTGGACGATGGATTGCTCGAGGGGGATGAGGCCGTCCACGGGCTGGCCGGGTTTGACCGGGCTATTGGATATCATGAAGCTGGTAAGGACCACGGGCGGTTTGAAGGTTGAAGCCTGGATGTGAGCCGGGTTAAAGACGTTGAAGCCATTTATTCCGCCGAAGTACAGCAGGCCGTCGCGGCCGCGGAGGCAGGCGTTGCCGTTGAATTCATAGCTCTGCAGCCCGTCGGTAATGTCGAAGTTTTTGATGCGGCCGGTGGCGGGGTCGAAGCGGGAGAGGCCGCGGTTGGAGCTGAACCAGAGGTGGCCGTCGTCATCCTGCAGGATGCCGTAGATGACGGACGAGGGCAGACCGTGAGCTTCGTTGAAGCGGGTGAAGGTCAGGGTGGCCGGGTCGAGGCGGTTGAGGCCGCCGCCGTTGGTGCCGGCCCAGATGAAACCGTTGCGGTCCACAAGGACGTTGATGACCGAATCGCTGGAGAGGGAGCGGGGGTTGAGAGGGTCGTGGGTAAGGTGGAGGGCTTCGCCGGTAGCCGGGTTGTAGCGAACGAGGCCCTGGCCGTAACAGGCAATCCAGAGGTGGCCGGTGCGGTCCTCGGCGATGTAAAAGACGCGGCCGGAGAGGAGCGGGGTGGACGGGGGCCCGACGGGGTCGCGGGAGGGAGAAGAGAGCTGGGGCGGAGAAGGCGGGGATTGAGAAGGAGAGAAGGAGGAGGTGGTGGTGGTGGAGGAGGAGGAAGAGGAGGAAGAAGAGGAGAAAGAAGGTGATCGAGATAGAGAGGAAAATGAGGATGCAGACGGAAAGGAAGATGCGGAGAGCGGTTGAGACGGAGAGGAAGAAGATGGAGTAAGCGGAAGCAGTGATGACGGATAACGGGATGAAGGAGGAGACGTAAGAAGCGGAGAAAGAGAAGAGGCGAGGGCGGGAGCAGGAGCTGAGGTGGCAGGGGCGGGAGCGGGTGGTGCGGGCGAGGGGGCGGACAGGAGGGCTGCGGCGAATAAAGGAGACAGTGAAGACAGCGGAGAAGGCGGAGGGGCGGTAGCCGGTCTGGAGATGGAAGAAGTTGAAAACGTGAGGGCCGAGAGAGACGAAAGGGCTTCGTCAGCGGATATGACCCGGGAAATTTTTGGCCTTAAAAATCTGCCGGATCGGCGGTCAAAGAGGACCAGGCCGCTGCCGTCGGTGCCCACCCAGAGGCGGTCCTGGCTGTCAACAAAGAGGGCGCGGATGCGGTCGTCGGGGAGAGAACCGTACTGGCGGGGGTTGTGGCGGTAGCGGGTGAAGGAAGCGGAGGAGGTGGGGCTGGCCGCGGTTTCAGGGTCAAGGCGGTTTAGGCCGCCGCCGTAGGTGCCGACCCAGATAGCCCCGTCGCCATCCTCAACTATGGAAAAGACGCGGTCGCTGGAGAGGGAGGAGGGGTTTACGGGGTCGTGGCGGAAATGAAGGACGCGCATCCGACTGCGGTCAAAGACATTAACGCCGCCACCGTCGGTTCCAACCCAGACCAGGCCGGAGCGAGAATCGCAGAAGGCCCGGACCTCGGGATGGGAGAGGGCGGTCGGGTCGCCCGAGTTAGTCAGGAAGCGGACGAAATTCTGGCGGTGCAGGTTGAGCTGGCTGATGCCGCGGTAGGTACCCACCCAGAGGATGCGGTCTGGGCCGAGGAGGAGCGAGACCACCTGATTATCGGCCAGGGAGAACTGGTCGTGGGGTTGATGGCGGTGGTTGAAGAAGAATTCACGGTCGGGGTAAAAATGGCTGAGACCGCCGGAGTTGGTCCCGACCCACAGTGTGCCGTCAGAGTCGGCTATGAGGCAGTTGATGGTGGAATCAAGGAGAGTGCCGGGTTGGTTGGGGTCGCGGCGGTCAGGAGCGTAGGTTTTGAAACGATTGAGCGATGGGTCGAAGCGGACAAGACCGGAGGAGGCGGTGCCGATCCAGATGGGCGCAGCAGGGTCGGTCGGGTCGATGAGGAGCGAGCAGATGAAGTCGTCGGGAAGAAAATGGCCGGAGGCGGGGACGATGGGAGTGGCGAGGGGGCCAGGGGTGGGGTGGGCATGAGGGGTGTGAGGGGCGCGGCGGAAATGGGTAAAGGTTCGAGAGGCAGGGTCGAGGCGATTGAGGCCGCCACCGACCGTGCCTATCCAGATAAATCCGCGGGCGTCCTGGGCGATGGCCCGGACCTGGTCGTGGGAGAGGCTGTTGGGGTTTGAGGGGTCATGGACAAAGCGGGTGCAGCGGGCGGTGGTTGGGTCGAGGAGATTAAGGCCGGCATCAGTGCCGACCCAGAGCCGGCCGTCGCGGTCTTCGAAAAGGGCAAAGATGCGGGAGGAGGAGAGGGAGGCCGCGTCATCGGGGTTATGAAAATAGCGAATGAATTTTTCGGTGGAGAGGTCGTATTTGTTGAGCCCGTTTTCTGTACCCACCCAGAGGTGGCCGTTGCGGTCGACCAGGAGGGCGTTTATCCAGGAATTGCTGAGAGAATCGGGGTCTCCTTCGACCGGGAGATAAACTGTGAAGCGATAGCCGTCGAACTTGTTGAGGCCGGACTCAGTGCCGAACCAGAGAAAGCCGTGGCGGTCGCGGGCGATGGACAGGACGGAATTCTGGGAAAGGCCCTGCTCGATGGACAGGGTGCGGAAGAGAAAGCTGTGGGCAGATTGGGAGCGGAGAGAGACGGGAGCAAGTGCAATGGTGAGGGCGAGGAGGAAGTGGAAGGATAAGAAGTATGGGCGAGAAAAAGGTGAGCGCGGCAAGGAAAATAGAAAGCGGAACAGGATAAAGCGACGATGTAGATTGGTGAGTAGAGTGGTGAGGATGGAGAGGGTAGCGTTGCCCAAGCTATGGAGCCTCATCTTGCCCACTTAATATATCAGTTATTTTTTTAAATATTTGTATTAAATCGACCGAGGCCAGGTCAATTCTTTTTCAGGGTGATGAGGTGGGTGAAAAAAAGGGGGGGTGGGGGTCAGAGGGGAGGGTCAGAGGGGACACCTTAGGGTGTCCCCTCTTCTCGCTGGCTTACATGCGGCTAACTTACTGATTTTTAATATGTTGTGACTGCTATTATTTCGCTGTAAAATGGCTTTTTTTGTCGCCCCGTGTAACCTATTGATTAAGAACTAGTTGCGGGCATGAAAATTCCGGGACACCGTAAGGTGTCCCCTTTTCATTCCCGGGACACCGTAAGGTGTCCCCTTTTCATTCGACGGTGACGCTTTTGGCCAGGTTACGGGGCTGGTCAACGTCGGTGCCCTTGAGGTCGGCGACGAAGTAAGCGAAGAGCTGCAGCGGTACGGTATTAACGAAGGGCTGGAAGTATTCGTCAACGTCTTCCACCTCGAGGGCGTAATCCAGAAGGGCGCGGGTTTCGCTGTCGCCGCGGCTTATCAGCCCGACGATGATGCCCCCGCGCGACTTCGCCTCCAGCAGGTTGGAGATGATTTTCTTGAGCTGGCTGCCGCGCGTGGCCAGGGCCATGACCGGAACCTGCTCGTCGATGAGGGCTATGGGACCGTGTTTCATTTCGCCGGCCGGGTAGCCTTCAGCGTGGATGTAAGAAATTTCCTTGAGCTTGAGCGCGCCTTCCAGGGCGATAGGATAATTAAGTCCGCGGCCCATGTAGATGAAGTCGTGAGCGCGAACGAAGCGGGAAGCCAGTTCCTTGATTTCGTCCTCGGTGGCTAACTGGCGCTCGAGGATGGCCGGCATCCGGTAGAACTGGTCGATAAAGCGGGCCAGGTCGGACGGGGCGAGGCGCCCGCCTTCCCGGGCCAGGTAAAGGGCCAGGAGCAGCAGCACCTCCACCTGGGCGATAAAGGCCTTGGTCGAAGCTACGCCGATCTCAATGCCGGCCCGGGTGTAGACGACCTGCTCGGCTGCCCGGGCGATGGACGAATCCATGACGTTGCAGACGGCCAGAGTTTTGAGGCCGCGGGCCCGGACTTCCTTGAGGGCAGCCAGGGTGTCGGCGGTTTCGCCCGATTGCGAGATGAAGATGGCCAGGTCGCCGGGAAGAAGCACCGAGCGGCGGTAGCGGAACTCAGAAGCATATTCGACCTCGGTTGGCAGGCCGGCGATTTCCTCGAAATAATACCGGCCGATGAGCCCGGCATGGTAGGAGGTGCCGCAGGCTATGACCAGGATGCGGTTGATGGTCGCGGGGTCGAGGCTGAGCTCGTCGAAAACGATGCGGGGCGGGTCGCGCTTGATGCGGCCGAGGAAGGTATCGGTGAAGATTCGGGGGGTTTCGAAAATTTCCTTGTGCATGAAATGCTTGTGGCCCGCTTTTTCGGCTGACTGGAGGGAGAGGGTTACGGTCTGGGGAGGCGAGGCGATGGGCTCTCCGGTGCGCAGGTCGAAGAGCTCGACGCGGTCGCGGTAGATGCGGGCGATTTCGAATTCCTTCAGGGTGATGATCCGCCGGGTGAATGGCAGGAGGGCGGGGATGTCGGAGGCGACGAAGTTTTCGCCGTCACCGAGGCCGATGATGAGCGGCGAAAAATTCTTGGCGACGATGAAGTGGTCGGGGTGGGCGTGGCTGATGACGGCGATGGCGTAAGTACCTTCGATTCGGGAGAGGGCGCGGCGGACAGCCTGGTAGAGGTCGGGGGCGGAGCCTGAGCGGAGTTCGAGGTCGATGAGGTGGGCGATGACCTCGGTGTCGGTTTCGGAAGCGAAGGCGCAGCCCTGCTGGATGAGCCGGGCCTTGAGCTCGGCGTAGTTTTCGATGATGCCGTTGTGGACGACGGCCAGGCCGTTGACCTGGTGAGGATGGGCGTTGTTTTCGGAGGGGCGGCCGTGAGTGGCCCAGCGGGTATGCCCGAGGCCGAAGGTGCCGCTGGGGCAGGAGGCGTTGACCAGGCTGTCTAGGGCAGAAATCTTCCCGACGGAGCGTAGGATCTTGAGGCCTTCGGTGTTATAGATGGCCAGGCCGGCCGAGTCGTAGCCGCGGTATTCGAGGCGCCGAAGGCCTTCGAGGAGGATGGGGGCGGCCTGCTGGTGCCCGATGTAACCTACTATGCCGCACATGACAGACCTTCCTTAAAAATTAAATTTAAAAATGAAGAAGATAAGAAGCCGGCACGCTCTTCAATGAACATTTTTTGTTTTCCCTGCTTCCTTTGCCTTAGCGGTCATATTGTAGCACAGGCGGGCGGGCAAATTTCAAGCAAAATTTAACAGGGGACACCTTACAGTGTCCCCTTTTTGGAGCCCGGCCGAACCTCCTATAAGTTATAGATATTAAATATATTAGGGGCGGACTTGTGATCGGGCCCCAAAAATCGCTAGCCAGGCCAAAATTTATTTTATTTATTATCAATTAATTACAACTCATTCAGGCGGGGACACCGTAAGGTGTCCCCTTTTTCTTTCCCCTTTTTCTGGTTTTATTAATAATGTAGAATGGAATAAGGCATGGCCTGACCAGAAGAATGAAGCGTAAAGAATTTCTGAAACTGTTAGCCGGAGGTATGGGGGGCGCCACCATAGCCCGATTTCCCCGGGAAATGTCAGGCAAGTCCCAGGGGCTGGGCCAGGGGTTATTAATTGAGAGCAATTGGAGAAACTTCCCCGAGAAAAAGCTGGCGGAATCAGCCGGGGACTCCACCGGTTCGAAAATCCCCCGCTACCAGGAACTGGGCAGGACAGGCCTTAGAGTTTCGACCATAGGGTTTGGAGTGTCGCGGACCATGGAGCCAGCCCTGGTCATGGCCGTGATGGAGGCGGGCATTAATTTCATGGACACCGGCCGTTCCTACTTTCGCGGGCAGAACGAAGTCATGGTGGGGAAGGTGATTGGGTCGCGCCGAAAAGAGGTTGTCATCCAGTCCAAGCTCCGGGTAAACCTGACCGAGGCACAGCTTATATCGCGAGAAGACATCAACCGGGCCTTGAAACAGATGGAGGATTCGCTGGCCGCGAGTTTGCAGGCTCTTAATACCGATTACATCGACATAATGCTTATTCACGGGGCAGAGGAGGTGGCGGTCGTCCACCATCCCGAAATAATGAAATTTTTCGAGGAAAAGAAAACCAAGGGAATCATCAGGGCCCACGGCTTTTCCACGCATCTAAACCAGGTGGAGCTGGTGAAGGCAGAGAACGAAGTTCGCTTTTACGACGTCATTATGACGACTTATAATCACAAAGGGGCTTATGTCCACATGAACACCGGGCGGAGGAGCAGCTGGGACCAGAAAGCCCTTGAAAGCGAGCTGCGGAAGGCACGGGAGATGGGCGGCGGGCTG
This sequence comes from Candidatus Aminicenantota bacterium, assembly GCA_013178315.1. Taxonomy (GTDB): domain Bacteria; phylum Acidobacteriota; class Aminicenantia; order Aminicenantales; family Saccharicenantaceae; genus Saccharicenans. The sequence continues at coordinate 26,933 of JABLWX010000006.1, read as the reverse complement.
GTGGCCATGAAGACCTGTTCCGGGGGACCTTACGCGCCGTCACCGGAGGTAAAGCCAGGTTATGCGGAGGCACTGCGCTGGATAATGCGGAGAGGCGTGGTTCACACCATGGCCGTGGCCATGGCCAGCCACGAACAGATCAGGGAAAACCTCCGGGCCTGGGAAGAGGGGACACTGTAAGGTGTCCCCTTTTGCCGGATCCCGCAACTCGATTTAAGCGATAGAATATAAAGAGGTTAGCAGCCAAGCCTTCCAATAACCGAATACAAAGAAAAGTAGAGCTGGATTAAACCCTTAAACATAAACAACTTACAAAATAAATTTTGGGGGACACTGTAAGGTGTCCCCTTTTCCAAATATGTTCAAGTGAGCAGGGGGCGGATTCTTGCGGCGTACTCAGCGCTGGGGGCATCGAGCGTTTCGATTATGATTTCGTCGGGTGAGCTGACGCCTAGTCCAAGTTCGGCTGCCCGGACAATCTGCTCCTGTTCGAAAACACGCGGCTTCATGATGGCGTCGTTTGAGCCAAGCTCCTTGAGGATGGCCACGGCCACGGCGTCGATGGCCACGCGGTCGATTCCCGCCAGAAAAACGTGGGCTTCCTTTCGCGGTCCGGTCATCGGGCCCTGGTCGACAAAGGCCACCAGACCGTCGAGAATGACGAAGGTCGGCCTGTAGGCATAGTTTATCTCGGCAATCATCCGGCGCTGATGCGGGGAGGAGTGGAGCTCCCGCATGTAGGTGTAGCCCTTGCGCGGGACAATACCGACAGAATTTTTGAGGGACATGGTGAAGATTCCGCCGTACTGGTGCGTCTTGAGGCAACAGGTGGAGACCAGGGCTTCGGCTTCCACCACGGGCCGGGCCACCAGGAAACCGTCCTGCCAGTGAGAGCCGGGCGGGGTGACCTTGATGTAGCCGTCGGGCCCGAGCTCGTCGAAGTTGAGGAGACGGGCCTCGAAGGCCGCGGCCAGCTGTCGGATTCCTTTTTTATCGAAGACCTGCTCGGTGGGTTCGGGGCCGCTGCGGTCGCCGATGGACAGTTCGCGGGCGCCGGCTTTGCGTAGTTCGCTCAGGATTTCCTTGAGGGTATCGTAGTGGGTTGAGCCCGGAGTTTCATCGGAGGTGTTGAAGTTGGGTTTGACCAGGACTTTTTTGCCCTTGAAGGGGTTGCGGTCCTTGAAGAAGGAGAAGGCTTTGCGGACGCCATCGGCCCGGTCGTCGGTTTTAATCAGCAGGACACGGGACTTTCCGGCCGGAGCCAGGGGATCAACGGGAAAAACACCGGCAGAGGAAGATGATGGCGGGCTGGAGGGGACATGACCCGCGCCTGAAAGGGTGGCTCCATGTACAGACGTTAGGCGTGGAGAAGCGCCCACCAGGCCCTCCCCCATTTTCAGGCCCGAGGACAGAAGCTTCTTGCCGCCGAGTGCGGAAAGGCCGACCAGGCCCAGCCCGGCCGCCAGGAACTTTCTTCTGTCTAAAGCTTTCTCTTCGAGTTCATCTTTGATTTTTTTTGTCATCGCAGTCCCTCCTGGTATCAGAGCATCAATCCTCGCCCATTTTACCATTAATTTAAGCAGCGGACACCATCCAAACAGGGGACACCTTAAGGTGTCCCCTTTTCCACGGCTGGCCCGCCGCTATCTCATTAATTATGAGTCGGTTAGAGAAAGGCCAAACGGGGACACCTTACAGTGTCCCCAAATCTGCTGTATTATCCGGCCCGAAAGGCCATAGCACACCCAGAATAAGGCATCCCGGGGCGAACCACAGAACTCAATTAGAAAAGACTACCTCACAGACCGCTAACATATGAATACCCATTCATATATGAGGCTTATCTTCCTGCTCGATACCGGGCATTATCAATTTGATCCGATTAATTTTTAAAATTCTATCCTAATTAATTTTTTCCTTGTCTCGATAATTGGATGCGACCAAACCGGCAACTGGCCTTCAAAATATCTTTCCCGGGGCCAGTCATTAACGTTTCAAATTATAATTTGCTTCAGCAGTAACTTCGCCAAGTCCCATGAAATAAGGCTAGACCAGGGCAGAGAAAAATCAGCTATAGATCGACATCAATAAATGAGCTGTCCTCCAGGACCTTCGGGCGCTCCTAAAGGATTTGTATAGCAGGAAAGGTCGCTTCCAAGAACATACAAATAAGAAAGGGGACACTTAAAGGTGTCCCCTTTTTTGAGCTGACGGCAATCATGGTAAATTATAGAATATAAATATTTTAGCGTCGCGGCTGTTGGGCCTCGATATTAAAAATGGGGACACTTAAAGGTGTCCCCTGTTTACCTGTTCAGAGGCCGCGGCGCCTGAGCATCGGCTCGACCTTCGGCTCCCGCCCCCTGAACTTCACGTACAGGATCATCGGGTCCTCGCTGCCGCCGCGGGCCAGGATATTCTCCCTGAAAGCCCTGGCCGTTTCGGCATCAAACAACCCCTTCTCCTTAAAGGCCTCGAAAGCGTCGGCATCCAGCACCTCGGCCCAGATGTAGCTGTAATAGCCGGCCGAATAGCCGCCGGCAAAGATGTGGCTGAAATACGGGCTGCGGTAACGCACCACGATCTCCGGGATCAGGCCGATTCTCGCCAGCGCCTCAGCTTCAAAGTCCATCACCTCTTCGGCCTTCACCGGCGCTGACAGCACGTGCCAGTCCATGTCCAGGTAACAGGCCGACAGGTATTCGACCGTGATGAAGCCCTGGTTAAAATATTGCGCGTTCTTGATCTTGGCCACCAGTTCATCGGGTATCGGCTCACCGGTCTGGTAATGCCGCGCGAACAACCTTAAAAACTCCGGCTCGGCCACCCAGTTCTCCATGATCTGCGACGGCAGCTCCACGAAATCGCGGGCCACGTTGGTCCCGGTCAGCCTCAGGTAGGTGCAATCCGAAAGCAACCCGTGCAGGGCATGCCCGAACTCGTGGAAAAGCGTGGTCACCTCTTCCCAGCTCAGGAGCGACGGCTGCTCCGGCGTGGACTTGGTGAAATTGCCGCAGTTGATGATGAGCGGGGCGACGCGCTCGCCGCCCACTTTGTATTCATCGCGCAGGGCGTTCATCCAGGCCCCGGCTCCCTTGGAAGCCCGCGGGAAATAATCGGTATAGAGAATACCCACCAGCCGCCCATCGGCTTCCTTGACCTCAAACACCCGAACCTCGGGGTGATAGACGGGAATGTCCTTACGCTCCTCGAACTTCAACCCGTAAAGCTTGTTGGCCAGCAGGAACACGCCATCGATGACGTTCTCCAGCTTGAAATAGGGCCGGAGCATCTCTTCGTCCAGGGCATATTTCTGCTTGCGCAGCTTCTCGGCGTAATACCACCAGTCCCAGGGTTCCAGCTTGAAGTTGCCGCCTTCAGCCCGGATAAGCTTCTGGAGCTCGGCCGCCTCTTCCCTGGCCCGCTTTAGGGCCGGTTTCCAGACCTGGTCCATGAACCTGTAGACGTTCTCCGGCGTCTTGGCCATGTTTTCTTCGAGCACATAATCGGCCCAGGTCCTATAACCGAGCAGCCCGGCTTTCTCGATCCTGAGGGTGATGGTCCGGGCCACCAGAGCCTTGTTGTCGCGCTCGTTTCCGTTGTTGCCGCGGTTGATGTAGGCCTTGAAGATCTTTTCCCGGAGCTCGCGTCGCGGCGAGTACTGCAGGAAAGGAATCAGGCTCGGCTTGTGGAGTGTAAACACCCACTTACCCTCCTTGCCCCTCTCTTTGGCCGCTTCGGCCGCGGCAGCCACCACGTTGGCGGGCAGGCCTTCCAGGTCGGCTGGGTTTTCAATTACCAGCTCAAAGGCGTTGGTTTCCTTGAGAACATTTTCGGCAAATTTCAGCTCCAGGACGGCCAGCTCCTGGTTGATTTCCTTGAGCCGGGCTTTTTTGGCCTCGTCCAGGCCGGCACCGGCCCGGACAAAATCCTTGTAAAACTTTTCCAGGAGCTGCTTCTGCTCCGGGTTCAGGGCAAGCTGGTCACGCTGGTCATAAACCGCCTTGACCCGGGCAAAAAGTTTAGCATCGAGAAAAATACTGTCGTAATGGGCAGAAAGCGCCGGGGCCAGCTCCTGGGCCGCTGCCTGCAGCTCATCGTTAGTATGGGCCGAAAGCAGGTTTTCCATGACCTTTTCTGCCCGGTCGAGGAACAGGCCGCTGCGATCCAGGGCCTCCAGGGTATTGGCGAAGGTCGGGGGCTCGGGATTTTCGGCGATGGCTTTTATTTCTTCCCGGTGGCGCTTTATTCCCTCGAGGATCGCCGGCTTGAAATGTTCAACCTTAATCCGGTCGAATGGCGGAGCGCCAAAGGGTGTTGTCCAGTCGGTGAAAAATGGGTTTTCAGACACTTCCTTTTTCTCCTTTTTCTGGCCGCCGCAGGAAACCAGGACGGCCGAGGCAATCAGGGCAATTAAGATTATCCTGGCGAATTTCATCTCAAACTCCTGAAAAAAATTTCTTCCATTTTACCATAAAAAAAGAGGGGACACCTTAAGGTGTCCCCTTTTCCGTTGCAAGCCCGTTTGTATCTTATTAATTATGAATCTGTTAGAAAAAGACAAAATGGGGACACTTTAAGGTGTCCCCACTTCTTGATTTTCCAACTTTCTGATAATAAATAAATTATGGAGGCGCCGCGACGCAAAAAGGGGACAGTGTACGGTGTCCCCTATTTGATTTCGAAGAGGCGGCGGATGCGGCCGCTCTTTTCCCCGCCGCCTGAGATGGTCACGTCGATGTAACCCTTCCCCTCCGGCAGCTCAAGATCAAAATAAAAGGGCACCTCTTTAAGGTCCGGGTATTCCTGGATGGTGACCTTGAACACCCGGCTCTCGGTGTACTTGCCGAGCCTCTTCCCCGCCCGGTCGTAAAGATAAAACACAAAATCCAGGTCGACGTAGAAGGCCCCTTCCTCGTCCTCGCTGAAATTCAAATCTTTTGCCGGCAGCACGATGGTAACCTTCTTCTCTTTCTTGTCATAATCGAGCTGGAACTTGACCAGCCGCCGCTTGAAAATATTATCCGGCCCGAACGAGCCGCCCAGCTTCAGAATGTCCATGGCCTCGAAGAAGTCTCCCTCGTACCGCCTGATCCGGTACTGGCCGGTTCCCTTCTCGTCCACGAACTCGATGCCCAGGTTGTAATTGTAATAGTACCAGTAAATCACCGACCCGCGGACCGAGGTGTCCTCGTGCGTAAAAATTTCTTCAAACTTGTCCGGCGGGCCCATGAAAATATAAATCCGCCCGCGGTCTGTATTCCGTCCCTTGCCACCCTCCTTGAACCTCTGGTCGGCATAACTTACCCGGGCCATGAACTCGTCCTTGAACTCGTTCTTTGGCGTCTCCGGGAACGGGTCACGCTTTTCCCAGAACTCTTTTATGAATTCCTTCCGCGATTCGGCATCGGGCAGGAGCCGGAAAATCTTGGACTCTTCCCGGCTCATTATCATCTGGGCGATGTCATAGAATTCCTGGCTTTCCGGGTCGAGCTTCGTCCTGGGCAGGCCACCGCAGGCCACCAGGAAAAAGCTGCCCGCAGCCACGACTGCCAGAACCGCGGCATAAAATAAAAAATGCCTCCCGGTTCTTTTCCCTGTTTTAATTTTCTGCACCCCGTACCCCCTTAATTAAGTTATTTTGTCTTTCCCCGCCTTCCTTTAACCCCTAACCTGGCCGCTTTCACAACCTCTCCTAAAATCCCGGGAGCCCCGAGCTGAGGTGATAATTTCCAAGAGATTCCAGGGTTCCTTCAGCCTTCCTCATCGCCGGCTTTGCCCGGCCCGGGCTTCCAGAAATTTTTTGCTTTCTCATTCATTTTCGTCGACCTGAAGTCCTGACGCCCTGACTCCAGGTCAGCACCCGGAGTTCCTGACCACCGGTCCTGAGCGCCAGGCCTGGCAAAAAATAAGAAATGAACGCGGTTCAGGCCGAATTCCAATTCCATCATACCCATCTTCTTCAAGCGGCGAGCTCTTCTCTTGTATTCTTCTAGCGGAGCCCGGCTATTTGCAAAATATAAAATTACACCCGCCTTACTTCTTCAAATAGCTCAGGAAGGCCCTGACCTGGTCGGCCCGGCCGGATTCGGAATCGACCTTCAGGTATTCTTCAAAGGTGTTGATGGCTTCCTGGTTTTTCTGCAGGTTAAGATAGGTCAACCCGAGCTGGTAAAGGGCATCGGTGAAATTCTTCTGCTTCTCCACTGCCTTCTGGTAATAGACCAGGGCCTCGGCGAATCGGCTGTTGTTGTAATACATCGTGCCCACGTTGTAGATGACCACCGGGTCGGTAATCTTGTCCACGTTGACCTTGCCGTACCATTCAAAGGCCTTGTCCTTATCTCCCCGGTTGAGGTAGGTATTGCCAATGGCCACCAGGGTATCGGCGTTGTTGGCATCCTTCTCCAGGATTTTCTGGTAGGCCTGCTCGGCCTCGGCATACTTTTCCATGGCAAAATAGCAGTTGCCCACGTTCTTCCAGATGGGATAGGCGTCGGGAAACTTGGTCATGATTTCCTCGTAGACCACCCTGGCCTCATCATACTTCTGCTCGTCAAAAAGCTTGTTGCCCTTTTCCAGCATTTCTTTTATTTCTTCCGTGACCACCAGGCCTTCCACCTTAACCATGGCGATCTTGATTTCCGGATTTTTCTGGAACTCCTGCAACTCGATCGCTATTTTCTTGGGGGCATAGCCGATCTTCTCGAAGTCTATGTTCCACTGCCCGCCCCTGATCCAGGCGGCCACCCACTTACCATCCTTATCGGTCTTGACGCTGAAACCTTGCTGGCCTTTCACGTAAAATAATTTTACAGTTACCCCTTCCAGGGGATTGCCCTGCTCATCAGTGACCACTCCCATGGCCCGCCCTTTTCCTTTATATTCCTGGGCAAAGAGCAAGCTCGTAAGGATTAGAGCAGCGACCATAAATATCAATACTTTTTTCATCTTAAACCTCCGCCACGCCACTGTGATTTTCCGGCTAAGGCCCGGCTTAAATTTTATCATAATTGGGCCTCGCAAATAAATACAGCAACCTTTATGCAAGTTAGGCCATTTCGCCCGGTAAGATAGCCCCCACGCTCCGGGCTTATCCGCCCGTTCTCAGAAGGAGTTGGGGACACTTAAAGGTGTCCCCAAATTCTGATTCTTCAACTTGCTGATAATAAGTAATTTACGGGACCGAGTCGGGCCAAAAAAGGGACACCGTAAGGTGTCCCCTGTTAAAAAAAAGGCCCTCCTCCCCGTCGGGGAGGAGGGCCCGAACATCAGCTCAGCAGTCTGCTGCTATTAGAATTCGAAACGGACACCGAGCCTGGCCACTCTCGGGTTCAGAACTTCGTTCAGAGCATTGTAGGTGGTATTGTAAGTGAAGGTGGTTCTGGTCCAGTCGATATTACCCGAGCTGTCGCCGTAGACTCTGACCGTGCCCCAGTTCTTCATGTAGCGGCGGTTCTCGATCATCTTGTTGAGCACGTTGAAGACGTCCAGCATGATGTAGATGCGGCCGGTGTTTCCGAGGCGCAGCATCTTTTCCACTCTCAGGCTCAGGTTGTAGAACAGCGGCAGCCGGTCGGTTCCGAAATAGTCCATGTAGATGGTGTTGCTTCTGCTGTCGGTGGCCGGGATGCGGTAGTCAGTCAGGGTGAAGTACTCGGTCAACACCCAGCCTTCTCTCATGTTGAAGGTTCCGGAAACGTTGATGTCATAAGGCAGCTGGTAGAGTCCGGCAATCTTGAACATCCAGCGGGTGTAGGTGTACTGGTTGATCTTACCGGAGGCACCGCCGATGTAGGCAGCCTGCGGCTTGCCGTCAAAAGCCCAGATGGTGGTCGGGTCGAGGTAGCTGCCCTCACCATACTGCTGGGCCTGCCACTGCCAGGAGAAGCTGCCGTTAATCATCCACTTGTTGGCCAGCCTCTTGTTCCAGATCAGGTCGATACCGAAATAATCCATGTAGTAGTTGGGCCGCAGCTGGCGCTCGGCATATGGAGAATAGGCGTTGTAGGCAGCGGTAGCGGTGTACCAGTGATGGTTTGGAGCTTCCTTGGTGTCGGGGATGAAGGTCTGGCCGGTGGAGCTGTTGTAGTAGCTGGCTTCCGGAGTGCCCCTGTCGGCAAAATACGTTGAGGAAGAATCCGGGTAGATTCTATCGCCGGTCTCGGAATCAATCCAGTACTTCAGCGACCAGTTCATCTTGTCATACCTTCTGTAGGTTCCGACTAACTGAACGGCGAAGTTGGGCAGGACTTCCCTTTCCAGGGTCAGCATGGCTTCCTTGGTCCGGCTGGAGGTAACGCCCTTCCTGGTCGAGGTGTAGGGTTCACCGAAGGCCTGCGGGTCGTTCGGGTCATAGCCGCCCCAGTAGTAGCCGGCGGCATCGCTGAAGTTGTCTCCATCGCCATCCAGGTTGTTGTCGCCGATGAAGGTGCCGGTTGAGGTAAACACATTGTAGCGGGAGTAGTAGCTGGTTCCGGCCGGCGGGTTGGTCCTCCACAGCCAGTACAGCTCGGTGAATTCAAGGATGTTGTTCTTGTTGGCATCATCCCACCAGAAGTCCATCCAGCCGCCGGTGCCCGAGGGTGCAGCCCAGTCAGCCCAGCCGGTGCCCATGAAGTCGCCGTACTGAGCCAGGTTGAGCTTCAGCAGGGTCTTGCCGTCGCCCATGACGTCCCAGGTAAAACCGATTCTGGGTGAAAAGATCGACCACAGGAACTTCTTGTCGGAGATGGTGTTGGTGGCCGGGTCATAATAATAGTGGTACCTCTTGGGAATTTCCAGGCCGGGCAGCAGGGCATCCAGCGCAGCCTGCACATCGGTTCCGGCAATCTTCTGCCAGGCCTCTCCACCGTCCATGGCCTTCAGGGTGAACGGGTTCAGGTAGGGCAGCTGGTAGTCCCACCTCAAGCCCAGTATAACGGTGAAGCGGTCGAAGGTGATGGTGTCGCTGAAATAGAGGCCGAGAGCATTAACCCTCTGGTCACGGTAATAGCCACGCCAGAAGCTGAAATACTTTATCCTCTGGGCATAATCGGTGGGATAGATGGCGCTCATGGCATCCGGGATACCGTCGCCGGTGACATCCCAGGCTGTATCCGTGGCCCGGTAGTTATAGTTATAGTACATGTTGCCGTTGTAAACTGACTCAACATACTGTTTTCTCTTGGCATAATCCACGCCGAACTTGAACTCGTGGCTGGCGCCCAGGAGGTTGTCGTTGAAGTACTGGGCCATGAAGTTATACTGGTAGACGGGGCGTTCAACGTAGTATCTCCACTTGGAGCCATACCATCTCTGGGCACCAACATCCCATCTCGGCACATCGTTCCAGTCCTGGTCCATCATCGGGATGAGGCTGAAACCGGCATCGGAATATCCGAACTTGAAGGACAGGAACAGGTTGTTCCCGATCATCTGCTCGTCCTGGATCTTCAGGATGGGGCTGCCAAAGTAGAAGCGGCCGCCCTGCTTGTAACCATCAGGCAGTGAGCTGCTGGCCGAACGACCCCATTTCTGCTTGTTGCCCGAATGGTAGAAGATTTCCAAACGGTTGCTCTGAATGGGCTGGACGTTGATTTTGCCCACGTAGTTATCCAGCAGGGAGTCATCGACAGTCCCGTAAACGGTGGTCGTCTTTATGTCCTGGACACCGTAGGAGAACCAGGCCCAGGCCTTGTCCTTTAAGATCGGGAAACCGAGGTTGAACCCGTAGTCCTTGTTCTGCCTGATGTAGTTAACGCCCTGGAACAGGTTGCTGGCATTGGTGGGATTTTCCACGGCCTTGATGGCTGCCACCTTTTCGGTGTTCTGTGCCTGGAACTTTCTATCGGTAAGATAGAAACGGCCGCCGAGGGTAACCCGGTTGCTGCCTCTCCTGGTGACCATGTTCAGAGCGATACCACCGGTCTGAACCGTAACGTCGTTGCCGCCAACGGAAATCTGCATTTCCTCGAAGGCATCAAAGTCATAGTAGGACGGTGAGGCTCCGATGGCCGCCGGGTCGGTAATGACCATGCCGTCCATAGCCCAGACGTTGTTGTTGTAGGTGTTGGCCCCGCGGGCTACGTAGTTGGACTGCTGTCCCGATTCAGCGCCGCCGACGTTTTCACGGTCGACGATGACCGAGGGAGCCATCTGCAGGATGACCCACGGGTCTCTGGCTGTGGGCAGCCCCTGCAGGACTTCCTGGGTGACGTTGGTGCCGACCGAGGTCTTCTTGGTGTCGACGACCGGGGTGATGGCGGTAACCGTAACCTCTTCCTCAATTCCGCCGGGCTCCATGGTGAAGGTCAGGTTGGCGTTGGCGCCGACCTCGATCACGATGCCCGTCTGAACGACCGTCTTGAAGCCGGTCAGCTCCAGCTTAACGGAATAGTCTCTGCCAGGAGGCAGCGACAGGAACCTGAAGGCTCCTTCGGCCGAGGTCACAGCCGTCATGGGAGCGAAGAACTGAGAGGTGATGGTGACTGTTACTCCAGGCAGCGGAGTGCCCTCGGTGTCTACGACTTTACCGAAAAGGTTTCCGGTTCTCTGCTGGGCACCGAGTGAAACTGCGAGGAGTAACACAAAGAAAACGGTTAAAAGCTTTTTCATTCCTCCTCCTCTTTAAGGTAGGATCAAAACCCCTTGCCCTGGGTGATGCGCACCCAACCCTTAGATCAAGGTTTCATTGGATATTGCCCTTCTCTATTTTCACCTCCTTTTCTAAAAAATTACAAAAAAGCAGCACCCAAATAGCTCTATTTAGGAAAGCAAATATCGTGCCAATCGAAGTAAAATCATAAATTATTATTTATCAATTAGTTATAAGTAAGAAAAATGCGTTTTGGGGACGATAAATCCAAATTTATATAATTTTATCCAATTTATTGAATTTTTTTTGAAATTTCAGCCCGGGAAAATGGCCTCTTTAATTAAATTATTATCATAAAAAATGGGCTTCTTCCGTTATGAATTTTTAATAGTCACCCGCCTCTAAACCATCAATGACAAAAAACATTTTTTTTGAGCCTTAAGGGCCCAGCCAAACTTTCTTCAAAAAGTACCTAACCGAACGCAAACAAACCGGTTTTTTCGGCGGGCCAGGAATAGGTTTTCGGGGGCCCTGCCCCGGAAACCATCCCGGTCAAAGGAACCACTCAGAGTAATCTATGGGAATTTCTAATGTTGTGTTCTTTCCGAACACAAACCAGTCGAGCTTTATAAGCAGTCCTTCCGGGCCAGTGAAATATAGCCAGATGGGGTGAACGCCCGTTACTTCCTTAACGGGAGCGGAAATATTCTGCCAGGTCCGGCCATCGCCAGGTGGGATTTCCACGGTAGCTATGGCCGGCCCCCAGGGCTGGTCAATCCGGATGGATCTCCCGGTGGCTAATTCAGGCCGTTTTCGCGGCGGGTGGGGCTGGCCTGTAGATGGCTGCGACTATGAGGCCGGCTATGACATACTCGACCAGCGAGAATATTATCCACCACAGAGCCAGCTTGAACGGAATCGGCAACATCCCGTAGAAACCGAGGCTCATCGGAACCGCGACAAAAGCCCAGATTACCAGGCCATAGCGGAAGCCCTCGGCCAGGCCTTTCCCCTCGCGGCCCTTAATAAAAATGTAGGTAAAAAGAAAAGCGACCATCACCCCGGTCAGGTACATCAGCCACATTTTCGAGGCCATGTCGGGTCGCCACAAATTCTGCAGCGCCTCGTACTGGCTCATCAGGATAATGTTGTTGACGAGAAACTCCATGACCTGGAAAGCCACATAGACGACGACCGAAGCAATGATAAAACGCTTGCAATTCATTTTGCCCTCCTTTCCGGAAGCGAGATATCTCTCGCGGCTCAGGCGAAACTTTTGGGATTCACGCCCTATCCGGATACGGCCGAAGAATAACACTTGCCGTCCGCAAAAGTCAAAATTTTTATTATATGGAAAAAGACGGGCCTGGGTTCTAAAGTTTCCATTTAGCCGCAATCGCCTAAAAAAGGGCAACAACATCATTTGGGTTAATTGCGACCAAATTAAACAAAGCCAGATTATAAATAAAACCAGATTAAATAAAAAAAATATAAGAAAGAGATTTCTGGCCCCCCTGACTGTCACCGGTTGTTTCTTCTTAATCAAGTTTCATTCAGGCTTCACTCAGAATATTCCCGCTGGCCTGGCCTTTGTAATCTTGACCACGATGGGCCAGTCGGGACCCCAGGTGAAGGCGCCAAATTCGCCGGTACGCAAGGTGTCGGCCAGGGCATAATATTTTTTTATGAAATCTTCCGAGGCATTGTAGAGGGGCCAGGAAATTTCTGTGCCCACCTGGGAATTCGGCCCCCAGTGGATGAACAGGCCGAGTCCGGCATCGCGGAAAATCTCGGTTTTTTGCGGGTCGTTGGAAAGTCGCACCCGGTCTTCCGGGAGCAGGCTTACTGTGGGTTCTGATCCGGTTTTTTGCGATTTAGTTCCAGAGAAATCACAGGCAATGTTGATGGCCGCCGTCGTTATAAATAAAAGAAATAACAGAATGTCCAGGAATGTGGGTTTTTGCTCTTCTTCATTTCTTCCCTCCTGATTAGTGCCTCCTAAAAAATGGAGACGCGAAAGTACGCCCAATTTAGCGGGCAAATATTTTAATTTCTGACCTGATAAACATTCAGTTTTTCGGGCACGTTAGTGAGGCCCATCCGGCCGAGCTTCCGGACCAGGCTGGTATCATAATTTTCTATGCTCGGGATGTACAGCCGAGCGTTAACGATGCGGGCCAGGTTCATCTTAACCCAGTTGAAATAGCAGGCCCGTCCCAGGCGTTGAAAATCCAGGTCATAAATATCAACGATGTACCTGTTCAGCCTGCTTTCCCTCTGCGAGGTCCAGACGTAAAGGCGTCCCCGGTCGGCGTTGAGGCCGAAGACTGCAGGAAAATACCGGGACGGTCCCTTTAGCCGGGCCAGGACTTCACGGTAACCCTCAAACCTTATGACCGAGTTCAAATCGCCGTTTAAGATATCAAAATCTGAATCAAGGATGCGTTCTTTTCTAGCCCTTCTATTTTCATAGGTTCGGATGAGCACGCCCTCCGGCGAATAGGCATAAATCCTGTAATCAAAGGGGTCAGAAATATAAAGTTTCCCGGTGTCATCAACTGCCAGGTCGGTAAAGAAACGGGCCAGGCCTCCTTCCTTCCGTCCCTTTTCCTCATGGAAGAGCCTGGTGCGCCCCTCTTCCGGATAAAAGCCGTGGACTGAATATTCTCCGGCACCTGAATCTGACTGGATGTACAATTCGTCGCCGGCGCCGAAGAGCATCCTGTTGATATAGCCCCTGGAAATTTCTTCCGGAAGCAGCACTTCCCGGATTAACTTTCCGTCTGGCGAAAAGACCTTGAGCATTTTCTGGCTGAAGACATTTACCCAGAGACGGCCTTTGGAATCTGCAGCCGCCGCAGCCACATTCGGCAATTCATCCGGCCCCTGTCCCTTTTTTCCAAGAGTGAAAAGGAATTTCCCGTCGGGACTGTAAACGTCAAGGCCTTCAAAATTTACAGAGTCCCAGAGGTAGACCCGGCCGCCGGCTCCAATTAAAAAATTAATTGACTTGTAATAACGGCCAGATTGATCACCGCCGCAAGAAAAAAGCGGCTGCTCCGAGGCCGCCAGCGACTGGAGGCCAGACTCCCCTGTTGAACACCCCGCCACCAGAGACAAAATCCACAGCAGGATTATCAAGAATCTTACTCTTGATTCCATCCGTTACTCAGTTAGTAAATTACCGAGAATTTTTCATTTCAAAAAGACTTCGAGGACGGGTATTTCGACCGGTGGCTTCTGGACGGGCAGGGTCAGCCACAGGTTGTTAGCTTCTTCGCCGGTGCCGGGGCGGAAGCGAATCTCGGAAGCGTCGTGGAGGAACTGCACATACTTCACCTTGTCGGCCATATCCTTGAGCCACAGGCCATTCATCGGGTAGAAGAGCAGGTGCATGTAGAGTCGTTTGGTAACTGGATTCCAGGTCAGAAGCGTGTTGGGCGGAGCGACAAATTCATCAGGCGCCTGGGTGCAGCCGTAGATTGACCGGCCGTTTACGGCCATCCACTCGCCGATGGCCTTGAGCCGTTCCTGTGCCCTGTGGTCGAAGGTGCCCCGGCCGGTCGGGCCCACGTTGAGCAATAGATTACCGCCCTTGCTTACCGAGTCAATAAGCAGCTCGATGAGCTGGGCCGGGCTCTTCCAGGTATACTCGTCGCGGTAATAACCCCAGGAGCCGGAAAAGGTCTGGCAGGTTTCCCAGGGAATTCGCTTGCCGTTGTATTCTGGCCACTTGGTGACCCTGACCTGCTCGGGCGTGGTGAAGTCCCAGCCGCCCTCGACGTCCTGGAGGTCGAGCCGGTCGTCGATGATGAGATGCGGCTGGAGCGATTTGGCCAGTTTCAGCAGGCCGATGGAATCCCAGTCGTCGCGGCCCTTGCCGAACTTTCCCGGAAAGGAAAAATCAAACCACATGATGCTGATTTCGCCGTAGTTGGTGAGCAGCTCCCGGACCTGGTTTTTCATGTACTCGCGGTAACGGGCCATGTCCCGGCCGGCATTGAGCTTTTCGTAGTCGGCCTCGTTGTCGGGCCGGAGCGGATGGTAACGGTCTATGGTGTAATCCGGGTGATGCCAGTCGAGGAGCGAATAATAGAAACCCACCTTCAATCCCTCGGCCCGGAAGGCCTCGACAAATTCTTTAAGGATGTCGCGGCCGAACGGCGTCCTGGTAGCCTTGTAATCCGTGTATTTCGAATCCCAGAGGCAGAAGCCCTCGTGATGCTTGGCGGTGATCACGACATACTTCATTCCGGCTGCCCTGGCCATCCTGACCCATTCCCGCGGGTTGTAGAGGTCGGGGTTGAAGTGCTCAAAGTATTTCTGGTATTGCTCGTTGGTCAGGCGCTCGCGGTTCTTGACCCACTCGTGCCGGGCGGGCAGGGCATAGAGGCCCCAGTGGATGAACATGCCGAAGCGGGCCTCTGTCCACCACTTCAGGCGCTGGGCCTTCTGGGCCTCGGTTTCCTTTGGCAACTGGGGTTCTGGGGTTGCCCCCTGAACGATGATTAAAACGATTAATACTAAAAGTGCCGATAGCAGCACTCTTGAAACTCTTGATTTCATCGCTCCCTCCTCAAGTTCGAATTACTTATTCAGAAATGTGAGTTCAGACCCGAAGAGTGTGTCTTCATGATTACCATACCACTCTCCCGACTCTTCCATCAAGAACAAAAAAGGAATGGTGTAATTCGCCTGGTTCATTGTGGCCAGAGAGGGAGAAAAGCATGTCCGGTACTTTATTCATAGTCGGGTAGAAGGTTCCGGCAAAAAATTGAGGCGCATAAAAAATGGGGAACACAATACTCATTCTCCAATTTTTTGGGGGCCGGTTTTGGAAAGGACGCAAGAAAACTCTATGACAAAATGGAAAAAGGAAAAAGGTAAGTTAATAAATTAAGTCGCATATTTTTATTGGTTTGGAAGGCCATCGAATGGATTAGAGGATAGGCTTAAGTAAGTCTTCAATTAGCGGGTTAGCCAAGTGAATCTAATTGTTTTTACACAGGTTCTTAGCCCGAGGTACCGGAGTCAAAAAATCAGGTAAATGAGTATCCTCTCCCCTCATCTTATTTCCGCTTTTAATTAAGGAGGGGGTAAGATACAATCCCATTGGAATGGAAATTATTTTAGGAGAGGGGCAAGCGTGAAGAAATTGCTATTTCTTATAATCATCCTTGGGGCGGGCTACCTGGCCTATGACCATTTTTTTAAGACGACCCCCGAAGAAGATGCGGTGATAGCCCTGGAAAAGGAGTTCCAAACAGCCACCCAGAATTACATCGTGGCCAACCGCCAGGCGGCCGAACCAGGGCTGGTCGTCATCTCCGACCCGGAAAAGGCTGAAAACCAGGTTAAGGCGGTCAGAAATAAGCTAAAGGAGCTGTTGCCGACCCTGACCGAAGAAAAGGCCATCGCCCGGGCCCAGGAGCTGGAATCAAACATCAAGACCTTTTGCGAGAAGAACGATATAGAATAACAGAGCCGATGGGATAAGGCTCGGAGCATTAGTAGAACATCAGGAGAAGAAAAGAAGGGGCCTTTAAACAAAAGAGAAGTAAGAGAGCGACATAATTTTAAAACATTTTTTTACCATCTTTTTAATAATTCTTACTAAAACGGCGAGCTGGAAAAACAGAATATCAAAAATTGTCAGCAAAATCGGGGAACGAGTATTTTGTCCCCCGTTTCCGTTTAATAGATTTCGGCGCTGAGGACTTTGACCGGCGTCCAGGCCCCCTGGTGCTTCTCCAGCAACACTAAGTAGCCGGCCCCCATCTCCGGGCTGGCTACGTGCGAGACGAAGACCAGGGCCGCCGTCCGGCCAGGGTTGAAGCCAACCCGTGACACATAATTTTTCCCTGGGGACAGCAGGTTCTCTCTCTCACCCTGCCTGACCTGGATACAGTCCTCCAGCCCCTCCGGCACGAAGTCGCTCAGCCGGTATTCTTTTTTATTCTTGCTGTCGTAATCATCGAGAAGGGCCTTCTCCACGCCCTTTATTTTTTCAAACTTTCTGTTGGCGGTCTTATCTTCCAGGACCACGAACCCGGTCGGTAGCCCGTCCAGCCTGACCGGGCTAAGGCCCGAAGGATTAAAATTATAAATGGCCTTGTAGACCTCGAATTCTTCCGGGTGCACAAAATCCTCGCAGGTCAGGCGCGAGGTCAAAAGGTAGCCGAGCATCTCTTCGTCCAGCAGAACCCGGCTCTCCTTGAGAAAGTTAGGATTTTCCGCGCACCTGGCCTGGAGATAGTCCTTGATTTCGTCCTCGGTCATTTTCTGCTCGCGAATTTCGCCTAAAAAACTGCTTATGCTTATCTTGTAGGCATACCGCGGCAACCCGGAAATATCCCATCTCAGGTCATCCTTAAAATCATAAGGTCCGTCATACTTCAAAAGCTGCAGGTATATCTTCTGACCCTGCTTGAAAAACCCGGCGGCTTCCGGCAGTAGCTCCCCCAGCTCGGCCGGGTACATCTTTGAAGATGAGCTGGCCCTCCAGCCGGAACGGAAGAGCTCAAAATACCTCTGGTCCTGCTTATGTAAAATCAGCTCCTCCGCGAAGAAAGTTCCAGGCAGGATCAGGACCAGCTCCACCCGGCCGGAACCGCCGACCAGGTTGGAAGTCTTAAGGGGATAGTACAGCTCGGCCGACTTAAACCTGTAGGCCAGCGGCTCGACCAGCCTGGTTTCCCTGCTTACGGTGACCGAGTCAAAAACAAAATAATTGAAGCCCCGGTCCAGGTAATCCCGGGCGTTGGCCAGCACTCCCTCCAGCCTGATTTCTAATTGAATCTTTTTCTGCCTGAAAAACTCCCGCACCCAGTTCTCGAATTCGCCCGGCTGGTTGATTTTCACCACCGTGACGTCATGCGGACCCATCTTCTGGCTGAGCTTTATCTCAACCGGGGCCAGGCCTCCCCCACCCTTGGTGGGACCTTCCAATTCTTTTATGTCCTTTTTCTTAAGGAGTTCCCTGACTTTTTCCAGGATGGGCTCTTTCACCAGGAAAACCTGAGGCTCAGCAGGAAAGGGAATGAATTCCAGAACCTGCGTTTCCTTATCAGCCCGCAGCTCGGTGGCCAGGACCAGGATTTCTTCCTGCCTGTTGTGGAAGATGATTGCCTTCTGGGAATCCTGGGCCAGTTCCACCGGCCTGGCGGAAAAAGCGCACTTGTCTCCTGCTTTCATTCCCCCCGGCAAAGCCAGGGCGGAAATGATCAGCAATGAAGGAATAAGGGACGTTAAAATGAGACTCCTGGCAAAATTTGAGGCCTGATTTTTCTTCCCGTTCAATTCGCCGTCACCACTTTTCATCAAGGATTTCTCTCCTCTTTCGCTGGTATTCATCTTCAGTCAGCAAGCCGTCTTTTTTAAGAGCTTCCAGTTCTCTCAGCCGGGCCCCGAAATCGGGTCGGGTCGTGGCAGAATCTTCTTTTTTATCGGGGGCCTTCCTGTCCTCGACCTCCAGGACCTCCAGGGCCGCCGGGTTGGGTCTTGACTTCCCGTAAGAAGAAAGGTTGACGAGCGAATAGATGGCCATACCCAGACAGGCACCAATCCAGATAACCAGGAAAAAGGTCATCGGCCCCCTGGCCTCATCCGCTTCCCCCATGACCGATCCCATGAAAACAATTCCAAATATGAGGAACAGGATGCTCATGACCAGGGTGATGATGGAGCTGGTCGGCGAAGGCCTGACCGTGATTCTCCTATTTTTCAAGTTAAGGTCTTCAGGATTATTCATCATGCCTCCTCGCCCTGATTATAGAGGCTTCCCCTGAATAAAACAACACGACCAGTAAAGTTCAGCAAATGCCTGGCAGAAGCTCCCCGTAACGAATGTTTTCTACTATTAAATAAAGGCTCTGGCCCGGGCCACGAAACTTGCCCGGAAGATGCAACCAATACTCATACCACTCGGCCAGGACACCATTACACAGTGGTCAAGATCAAGCCCTTGGGCAGGGATCTTTCTTTTCTGTCTTCTTTCTTCTAATTGTTGATTCTTATTATTATCAACTTTCACCTGCTGTTTTCTCCGTCCCGTTCCCCGCCAGAATGCGTCCGCCTGACTGCCACCTTCCAGGTCGAGGCCTCCAACCTTCCTTGACATCAGGCTTGAGGTGTGAGTTAATAAGCCGGAAAAGCGAGTAATTTGAAGAACTTTTTAAGGAATAAACTCGGGGCCACGGGGAGCGATTCGCTTAAGCTTTCCACCAGAGTTACCAGCGAAGGGAGAACTTGATGAAATCTGTTTTGAGGTCAATTCTTATTGCTGCCGGGATGGTTTTCTTATTTCTGGCAGCGGGGTCACCCCTGTTTCCAGGGCCAGCCAACCAATCGGGCAATCAATCCTTTACCGGGTACCTGATCCTCCAGGAGGAGGGGAAATTCCGGGTGGAAAAAGAAGAGTACGTTAAATTCCAGGTGGTTGACGGAGAGGTCAGGGGATTGAGAATCCATCTAAGAGCCGCCTCCGGCGACCTGACCTTCAACGACTGCTATGCCCTCGTCAAGGACGGCAGCAACTTTACCGACTGGTTCCAGATTGAATGCCGAAAGCTGGGCGGATTCGGAGGCAAGGCGGTTACCTATGAAAGTTACCTGGCCGGGGCTTACGCCGGAATTTCTCCTCCGGTGGTTCCGGCTTACTCCATGTACGAAACGTTGAAAAAGATAGCCGGTTCTCTGGGTCTGCCGGTCCCGGGCCGGACCTTCGTCATCTACGGCCAGAACCGCAGCCCGATTTACGAATTCTTCTGCTACGAGGATGGGGCGAAATAGACAGAAGGGTCGAAATAGGAAATGAAGCTGAAATCCCAACCGTGAAAGCTGGAGGCGTTAAGAAGGTGGATGCGGGTGGCAAAATATTCTACGAACGTTCAGTTTTGATTCATCCAGGATTAAATCCCCGAACAAGATGAGGAGGCAAGAATGATTAAGAAGACGATAATAGTCCTTGCGGCCGGCATTTTTCTCCTGGTTTCCGGCCTGATAGCCCAGGTCCCCGATGCCCGCCGGACGGGTGAAGAGGTGCTCTACGAGGCCTTGCTTGGAGCGAAGGGCTTCCTGGTCGTGGTGGAGAGCAACGGCTGCACCCAGAAGGAATCATTCCGGGTGGATAGCCAGAAGAATAAAAGCCAGGATGGTTCCCTCCACTATGCATTTACCGTCAGGCGGATAAGGCCCGATGACTGCAAGGGGATGCCGGAAAAGGTCATCATTAGCTTTGACCTGGAAAAAGACCTGGGAATAAAGGGCAAATTTACCTACTCGCTGACCAACAAGATCTTCCCGGCCAGGGCCGAAGAGGACTCCCTTTATTCCATAATCGAAAAATATTTCTCCTTCGGGGAGAGAGGCTCGAAGCAAAAAGAAATAGCCCCCACGGTAAGAACCGAGTCCCGGCTGGCCTCGGTCTTAAAGGACGAGCTCAGCAGCCTCGGCCTAACCGTGAGGTCGGAACTCAAGAAGGCCATGATTTTCGCCATCGAATCTGAAATAGCCCGCTACCGGCAGCGCGGCGACCAGGCCAGAATCGCCGAACTTACCGAGCAGTTAAAAAAATTCCAGTCCATGCCAGACAGCGAATTCCCGCTTCCGCCTGAGGAACCGGAGATGTCCGGGCAGTCGATCCTGACTCCTCCCGGGCCAATTCTCCCGCCGCAGGTGGCCGAGGCCCAGGTCGTGGTCACCGGAGCGCTGAAACCCGGGACAATTCTGGAAGTTTCCGGAATGACCAAGTCCGGCCCGTTCTACCACCTGGCCGGAAGCCGGGGGGACATCCTGAACAGGCTAAAACCCGGGCGGAAATACCCGGTCTTACTGTGCTTGATTTACAGGAGAGAATACTTCGGCCAGATTCCGAATTACTACGTGTACCTGGCCGGAATTAAAGAAAATTGATAAACTAATTATGGCGAAGGCAAAAAGGAGGTACGCCAATGTTCAGCCTTATGGAGTTATTCATCATCCTGGTATTGATATCGCTACCGCTGTTTCTCATCGCCCTGATAGACATCCTGAAGCATGACTTTCCGGGAAACGACAAGCTGGTCTGGATCCTGGTGGTCATCTTCTTCCCCCTGGTCGGGTCAATTCTTTACCTGATCATCGGGAAAAAGGCCAGGATTAAAAAGCCGGCCGCTGGCTGAGAAGACAATAATAATTTCCAGGGATTAAAACAGGCCAGCTAATAATGGCCGGCCAATCCCTCAGTCCTTAATTCTCTGTCGCCTTCCCGAAAACAGGTAGACCAGGATGACCAGGAAAGGAATTAGCACCAGGAACCCGCTCAGCCTGAAGGCCAGGCCAAAATAAAGAAAGACAATAAGCCAGGAAAACAACGAAAGGTATCCCAGGAAAACCATCAGAACCCAGACCGTCTTGACGTGACCGGGAAACCGGTGCCTCAGGACATCGACCAGGACCAGCAATAGAAGAAGGACAATGGCCACCAGGGAAAAAAGTCCGAAATTGAACCCGAACCAGCCGCCGGAGACCTTCTTCCCATCCACCGCCACCAGTTCCCTGGAGGTCTTGTTGTACTGCTTCAGGAAGCCGGCATTCTCCACCTGGAGGACCGCAGCCTGCTCGGAGAGCATGACGTAGAGCGAATTGTCCCGGAGGAAAATCCTGGGATAGGGCACCCTCATGAATTCCAGGGCCGCACCCTTCGACATCAGGCCAACCGAGTAGTTGGTGGCATAAAAAAGCCCGGCTTCCGAATTGTAGTCGAGAGCCAGGATGACATCGGTCGGGTGGTTATAAAAGACTCCCGGCTCGGTAGAACCGGGTGTTACCAGCAAGACCATCTGGCCGTGGGCGATGAAGGTTTGCTCCCCGTTTCCGGTCACCGCGGTTATTGTCTCGTCCGAGCTGTAAACTGGCACATAGGCAGGAAAAGCTGAATAAGAATCCGGGTCGCTTTGATCACTTTTCTGGCCCGAGCCCGGCTTGAAACAGAAAACTTCATATTTTTCCCGGTACTCTTCGCCGGGCACGGTTTTCCTGACCACAAAATAGAGGCAATTCTCTCCCCGGTACATGGTCCGGCTGACCATCTCTTCCCCGGAGCCGTCAACTTCCCCGGGCAGCCAGGCCAGGGGCTGATAGCCGAGAACGGGATATCCGGTGTCCGGGTCGTAATCCACCTCCTGGCCCGCGGGAATGAAGCCAAAATCTTCTTCGGTGGCGATGATCAGGGCCCCGTTGTTGAGGTGAACGAAATTCGTAAAATACTGCGGGAAAAAGGCGCTGTAATTCTTAAGGGGGTTAATGAGCAGCCGCCCGTCCAGTCCTATCCAGGGAAAGCCTTCGGCGTCGACCGAAAACCAGCGGTCGTGAAGGTGCATATCGAGGGCCTCCCGCTCAACGGGCGGCAGTATCCAGTTGACCTTCACCGGGCTGTTTTCTGGAAGGAGAATCTCCACCTCGGGCAGGAGCCTGGCCTGGAGGTTCTCGCCCGGCTGGTTTTCCTGGGCGTCAACTCCGGAGGCCGCCAGCAGGAGCAGGCAAGAAGCCAGGGCAGCCGCCACACCATCCATACATCTTCTGGAAGTCCGTCTCATCTCTTTTCTCTTTCCTTGTCCTTTTCCCGCATCATTTCTCCGAAGCCCACCCACTCCATCACCGCCTTCTGGCCGAGGGTCATGTCCTTCGTCATCTCCTCGTAGCTGAACTCGGCCCCGGTCATCTTCATGGAATCTTCCATGAACTTATTCAGGGCGCCGAAGGTCGTCTGCCCGTAGACCGACTTGAAGACGCTGACGTTCATGGAAGTCAGGGGGAGCATGACCTTGCCGGCGATAAAATCGACGGTCTCGGCAATGGCCCCGGGGTAATCCTTTTCCTTGAGCTTCATGGTCACCTTGCTGAAACCGACCACGTTTTCGTAGTTGAGCCACTTGCGGTCGACCTCGCTGACATTAATGACATCGACCCAGTTATTGCCGAATTCATCCAGGGCCTGCTGGGCGCCGGTCTCTATATGCGACTGGACCAGGTTGCTGGCCACGCTGAGGGGCGAGGGCGGTGGCGTCGGGCTTGACTGGTTTCTCTTTTCCAGAAGTTCTTCGCGCCTGGTCTGGACAGGTCCAGCCGGCTGGCTTCGCGACGGAAGGCGGAGACGGAGCATTTTCCTCTGCTCGGGGGTCAGGGGCCCACTCACGGCTTTTTGCCACAGCCGGTAGACTTCATCCCGAAGCCGGTTGACTTCAGCCTGGTCGGAGCTGGCATAATCCCGGTAGAGTTCCTCGAGCCTTTCCTGGATTGACATCAACCGGTTCCATTCTTTCTGGCTCAGGCCGCCCACCCTGGTCTCAAACGGTTGAGGACGAGCCGCGGGAGGAGCCGGAGCCGGGGTGGCCGGCGTGGTTTGAACCGGACGGGTTGCTGTCTGATTGCCGGTAGTCGGAGTGCCGGTAACTGGCGGCGAAACAGGAGTTGTGGGCTGGGTGGTTATTGGGGGCGGCGGCGCTGGCCGGTTAAGCTGCGATTTCAGGTAATCTATGCGTCTCCTGATGTCCCGGGCCTGCTCTTCCATCTGGCCGGCTATTTTTTCAGCTTCAAGGTAAGAAACCCTGGCCCCCAGCCAGGAAATCTCGATGTAGCAATCGGGAGACTGCGGGCTGATGCTCCGGCGGCAGTTTTCGACTGCCTGTTTTAACCTGGCCGCCCGGTTTTCAAGTTCAGTGGCTTCGGCTTCCAGCCGGGTTATTTCGCCGGTCTGGGGAGCTGCGGCCAGGCTCATGGTAACTCCTGGAACGGCGGACAAAACCAGGAAAAACAAGAAGCCAATAACACCAACCTTGAACCGGGCCGTCCTTTTTCCGGAAAGGACCGGGCCTTCTTCAGCAAATAATAATTTTCTTCCGACGAAACCCATCAGGCCTTTTCCTGGGTGGGACGGTTGACGTGCTCCACGTTGGTATGGGGCTCGTTGGTGTGGGGATTGTCGGTATGAGGAACGTTGACGTGGCCCTGGACGTTCTGGTTGGTATGGATGGTGGTGTTGGTGTGCTCAAAGCCCTCGGGCGCCATGTCCACGTGCTTGCTCTCGTTGACGTGGGTGTTGGTGTGGGTGTCCTTGTGAGCTACGTTCTGGTGGGCGATGTTCTTGTGGGGAACGTTGGTATGGAGCACCTCCTGGCCGATGATCCTGGCGGCCTGGCGGGCGGTCAGGTTGTCAGCGCCGGGCGCCGATTCCCCCACCAGCTCTTTCAGCCTGCCGGCCCGGGCTTCCTTGCTGATAAAGGGCCAGGCGGCCAGGAAAGCGGCGCCCTTGAACAGCAACCCCAGCGCCTGGCGCCGGCTGCGGGTCGAGTCGTCGTTCAGGTTAACCGGAACGTAGGGCAAGTTCCGGCCAAGGTCAGCCAGTTGAGCCTGTCCCGCACCTACATTTTTCGCTCTCTTTTTTAATTTCATGAAAATCTCCTTTTCCTTTTTATTCTTAAAATTTATTCGAGTCCCTTTTCATTCAAGACCAGGGCCAGAAGTTTCTCCATCCTGGTTACCAAACACCGCTCACGCCGACCACTCATTCTGAACCTTTATATATTTTTTGTAGTAACTAATCAAATTAATTATTTCCGGGCTGTCGGTGAGCTTCCACATCAATTCTTCGAATATCACCCGGTAAAAATGGCACATCGGGTCGCGGTGCTCGATGTCCCCGAAGTATTCAAATGATTTGTTCAAACAGCCGGCCCCGTGGAACCTTTTCCAGGGACAGCCGGCGCAGGCGGGGACATTTTCCACCTTCCGGCTTTCGCTGGCCAGGGCATAGACTGGGGACTCATCGAGCAACCTGTGAAGTGGCGGGGCGGACTCGATATCGCCCAGGCAGAACTGGTCCTTGCCCACCAGCTCCTCGCACAGGTAAATCTTGCCATCGGCTCCGAAGCCGAGAATGGCATTGCCGGCGCCGCAGGGAGAGCGGTAGCACATGTGGGGCCGGTCCTTGGTCAGGAGATGGGCCACGAAAAGGTTGAGGTCGTCGATGCTCAGCCAGACACCGGTCTGGCGGTGGTGCTCCAGGACAAAATCAAGGAGCTGGAGCCAGTTGCGGGCGAAGGCCTCGGCCCGGGTGGGGTTGAAGTCGAGTTCCGACTTGGCCCGGCCTTCGTAGCAGGAAAAGTTCAGCCGGAAGGAGGTGGCTCCCAGGGTCTCCACCATGAACCTGGCCACGGGCAGGTAATCCCCTGGATCATGGATAACGGCCAGGTAGCCGGGGTTCAGCCCGGCCTGGCGGGCGGCCTTGATACCGTCCATAACCTCGTCAAAGCTACCCCGGCCCGAGCCGAAGACGCGGTGGCGGTTGTGAATGGCTGCGGGGCCATCTATGCTTACCCCGACTTCAACGTTCAGTTCTTTCAATAGCTGGCTGTACTTCTGGAGCAGCACGCCATTGGTCTGAAGAGAGAGAGTTACTTCCTTTCCCGCCGAGCGGGCCACCTCGCTGGCGTACTTGCTGCCTTCGACAATGGCTTCAGGGTTAAGCAGCGGCTCGCCACCGTGGAAACCGATGATGATCTTGGTCCCGGGGATTTCCTCTATGACCCGCCTTATGATTTTTTTACAGGTAGCAACGGGCATCAGGGCGAATGGGCCCGGGGAATCACCAACCCGGCAATAGCGGCAGGCTAAATTGCAGGATTCTGTCAGGTGTATGTTGAAATAGTGGGGATACTTCTGCACCGCCCAGAGCCGTGAGGGCTGGTGATAGGCATAGCCGTTAATGGCCAGCATGTTCGCGACAAACAGCCGGTAAAGCCAGCGGTCAAGCCCTTCCTTAAAATCAGGGTCCAGGTCGGGTTCCAGGTCGGAGAGCTTCAGGCTCGACCTGGCTTCGGAGCCGGGGACCAGCAGGCCGCGCTCGACCAGGTAGCCGAATTCCTTTTGCGGCACCACCAGCCAGGAAGCGCTCTCGCGTTCAACGATTAAAACGCGGCCGGAGCGAGGCGAAAAGTAAAGGCCCGGAACCGTGGAGAGAACATCATCCGGCGAAAAGGATTTTTTGAAATCCTCAAAGCTCAAATCAAGACTGTACCTGGTCATGAAATCACTTTTCCAGCCTGACCAATCCCCTGAGAAACAGGGCATAAATTAGGCCCGCCGAGCGAGGTCCGAATTTTTTTCTGATGGAGCGAAGGGTGTTCTTTCCGTCAAGCATCAGGGCCAGTTTCTCGCCCTTCGGGCTGAGCACCAGCCCGTCAAATCCCTTGATTAAGGCCGCGCCCCATTTTTTCTTTTTAAGAACGAACAGTGGAACAGGTCGCAGGGACGAGTCGAGGCTGGCTGGAGAAAAATTCTCCACTTCAGCCACACCGTTCGCCTCGACCGCCTCGTTCTCTTCTAATTTCAGGCTTTGAACAGTTAAGGCAGCCTGGGAGCAGAGGTCTTCAGCGAAAAGATAACCGGGCCAGATTTCCTCAAGCTTCTGCCTGCTCAGGTCTCCAAGTATTTCCCTCGATTGCCGGCAGGCCCTGACCCGGCCCTGGCTGTCAAGATAGCAAGAGCCGAAGGCCCGACGGCAGTTTGGCTCCAAAGCGGACAGCCCCGGTTCAAGCCCGGGAAAACACTCTTCCAGCGATACTGGAATTCCTTCAGACTTTAGATGGCTCAGGCAATTAGCCAGGTTTTTTCCGAAATTCGGGTGCGGATTGGCCGCGCTGGTCGGTCTGAGCGCTATTTCCATGGCGCCGGACAGGCGTAAATTTTTTATAAGTTGTTCAAGCCCCGAAACCGAAGCCCCTAGCTCCAGCTCAACCAGGATGCCGGGCTTAAGACCGGCGGAAGCTGCCGCTGAGAGCAAGCTACTGACCTCCGCCTGGGCGGGCTCATCAGACCTGGAACTGATGACAAAGATAACTGCGTCGAGCTTTTTGAGGCGCGACAATGGCCCTATGAATTTTTTGATTGTTTCTGCTCCGAAGTCTTCCGCCCTGCTGAGAAGCCTCAGGCTGAATTTCTCCGGCCGGTCATCAAGTTTCCGAAGAAGGTCGACCACTTCCTCATCAAGGGGCTGGACGGCCTCAAGCTGGATGAAATGAGCTTCGGCAATGATTTCTTCCAGGGCTGAGCCGGCCCAGTCCGCCCCGGGCTTCCATTCCAGGCGGAAGACAAAGGGCTCGGGCCTGAGCGGCAGGGTTTGGTTCCTGTCAAAAATTTTCATAAAACTTATCAGATTATACCAGATTAGGCAGGAATATGAGCGATATTAACGGGGTGATATTGGGGGTGATTTTGCCGGGACCCTATAACCTGTTTAGAATCATACTGGTATTTTTTTTGATTTGTGTACTTTAAACTCTGCCTGGAAGCGGTCAGACTGGCGAAGGCAACCCGAGAA